>NZ_JBJHAA010000002.1:0-355904 GCF_054050795.1 Blastococcus sp. SYSU DS1024 | reverse complement strand
GGCCCGGGCCCCGGTTAGGGGGGGTAAACCCAAAATGGTGGGCCCGGGGGGGGGGGGGGGGGGGGGGGGGGGGGGGGGGGGGGGGGTTAACCCCCGCGGCCCCCCCCCCCCCCCCCCCCCGGGATCAGCGGTCAGCCGGCGGGATCCGAAGCCGTGGGTCCGGCCCCCGACGGTGACCGGCCGCTGCTGGGTGAACGGGGGCAGCCCCGGCGGGAGGCCGCAGACGCCCCGGCCGGATGCGGCGCACGCTCGCCGGCGCCCAGCCAGGCGGTGCGGGTCGTGCGGTCGATCCGGGCGGTGAGCTCCTCCCGCGTCGCCCAGCCGTCGGGGGCCGAGCAGGGCCGGATGCCGTACGCCACCCCTTGACCCTGTCGAGCCGGTGCCCCGCGCGAGGACGGCCAGCCGGTCCGTGGACGACGGCTCGCGGCGTCGGCCCTGTCCGGAGGCTCATCCCGAGCCTGCGAGGGATGAGGAGGACAGGGCCCTTCCTCAGACGATGGCGTCGACGATGATCGCGACCGAGAGCAGCGACAGGTACGAGATCGAGACGTGGAACAGCTGCATGGGCTTGGTCTCCCCGCCGTGCTTGATGCGCGCCAGCAGCCGGTGCGACTCGACGATGAACCAGCCGCCCAGCAGGACCGCCGGGACCGCGTAGCCCAGCCCGATGCCGTAGTCCGACGCCACGGGCCAGAGCAGCAGCGAGACCGCGACGGTCGCCCAGGCCCACGCCGCCGACTGACGGCCGACCGACAGGGCGCTGGTGACGACCGGCAGCATGGGGATGTCGGCCCGTGCGTAGTCGTCCCTGAACCGCAGGGCGAGCGCCCAGAAGTGCGGCATCTGCCAGCAGAAGACGATCCCGAACACCACGACCGCAGGCCAGTCCAGCGACCCGGTCACCGCAGCCCAGCCGATGAGCACCGGGGCCGCGCCGGGCACCCCGCCCCACTCGGTGCTGCGGCGCGTGTGCCGCTTGAACACCATCGTGTAGAGGACGGCGTAGTAGAAGATCGCGGCCGCCGCGAGCACGGCGGCCAGCGGCGTCGTCGTCGCCAGCAGCACGGCGATCGAGCTGACCGTCAGGACGATCCCGAACACCAGCGCGGCGCGCGGCGTGACCTCCCCGGTGACCAGCGGCCGCTTCTGGGTGCGCTGCATCAGCCGGTCGATGTCCCGGTCGAAGTAGCAGTTGAAGACGTTGGCCGCGCCCGCCGCGAGGGTTCCCCCGGCGAGCGTCCACAGGAGCAGCGACAGGGACGGCCAGCCGCGGGCGGCCAGCATCATGGCCGGCACCGTGGTGATGAGCAGCAGCTCGATGATGCGGGGCTTGGTGAGCGCCACGTAGGCCCCGACGCGGGCACGCAGCCGGGTGGAGAGGCGAGGAGCGGAGGCGGGAGGGCGCTCGGACAGCGCCGTCACCGGGTGCCCTCGTGCGCGGTCGCGCGCGGGCAGCAGGGCACCACGGGATCCCTTCGAACCTGGAGACGTAACTCCCCCACTGTAGCCCCGGCCGGTTCACGGGCCGCCGCGCGGCATGACCTCCGATGACTAGGGTTGATCACGTTGCTGCCGCCGGTGCAGCGGGTAGAGGCGACGCGACGACGTCGTCACGCCCCCTGACCCCACCGGCCCGGGGGGACGCCCTCGGGTGGCCCACCGGCGGCCGGCCGCTCGCCCGGGCACGACGTCAGGCCTACCTCGAGGGAGAACCGACCAGATGGACACGCGCAGCACCGGACCGGAGGCCCCCGCCGAGGCCGCGACCGACGCGCCGACCGGCAGCCCGTCGCAGCCGCAGCCGACCCTCCCCCAGGACTTCGGGGATCTCGACCGCCGCGCCATCGACACCGCGCGCGTGCTGGCGATGGACGCCGTCCAGAAGGTCGGCAACGGCCACCCGGGCACGGCCATGAGCATGGCCCCGACGGCCTACCTGCTGTTCCACAAGTGGCTCCGGCACGACCCCAGCAACCCGAACTGGGTCGCCCGCGACCGGTTCGTCCTGTCCATGGGCCACTCCAGCCTGACGCTCTACGTGCAGCTGTTCCTCTCCGGCTACGGCCTGGAGCTCGACGACCTCAAGGCGCTGCGCACCTGGGGCTCGAAGACCCCGGGCCACCCCGAGGTCAACCACACCCCGGGCGTCGAGACCACGACCGGCCCGCTGGGCCAGGGGGTCGGCAACGCGGTCGGCATGGCGATGGCCGCGCGCCGGGAGCGCGGGATGCTCGACCCGGACACCCCCGAGGGCGAGAGCCTCTTCGACCACCACATCTGGTGCTTCGCCTCCGACGGCGACATGGAGGAGGGCGTCAGCGGCGAGGCGTCGTCGCTCGCCGGCACGCAGCGGCTGGGCAACCTGACCCTCGTCTACGACGACAACAAGATCTCCATCGAGGACGACACGACCGTCGCCTTCACGGAGGACGTCGGCAAGCGCTACGAGGCCTACGGCTGGCACGTGCAGCACGTCGACGACGGTGAGGACCTCGCGGCCGTCGACGCCGCCTTCGCCGCGGCCAAGGCCGAGACCGGTCGCCCCTCCCTCATCGTGCTGCGGACGGTCATCGCCTGGCCCGCCCCCACCAAGCAGAACACCGGCGCCTCGCACGGCTCGGCGCTCGGCGACGACGAGGTGCGCGCGACCAAGGAGATCCTCGGCTTCGACCCCGAGCGCACCTTCCAGGTCGACGACGACGTCCTCGCCCACGCCCGCTCGGTCGTGGAGAAGGGCCGCGCCGACCACGCGGAGTGGAACGAGCGGTTCGCCGCCTGGGAGCAGGCCAACCCCGAGG
This sequence comes from Blastococcus sp. SYSU DS1024, assembly GCF_054050795.1. Taxonomy (NCBI): domain Bacteria; kingdom Bacillati; phylum Actinomycetota; class Actinomycetes; order Geodermatophilales; family Geodermatophilaceae; genus Blastococcus; species Blastococcus sp. SYSU DS1024. Next base: position 353,106 of record NZ_JBJHAA010000002.1, on the reverse strand, counting down.
GTGCGGCGCTGCTGGCCCGGATGCGCGAGCGCCGGCTGCCCGAGGGCTGGAACGAGGAGCTGCCGTCCTTCCCCGCCGACGACAAGGGCGTGGCCACGCGCAAGGCGTCGGGCAAGGTCCTCGCCGCCCTCTACCCGCGGCTGCCCGAGCTGTGGGGCGGCTCGGCCGACCTCGCGGAGAGCAACAACACCGCGGTGGAGGGCGAACCGTCGTTCCTGCCCGCGGACCGGCAGACCAAGATGTGGTCCGGCGGCCCCTACGGCCGCACGATCCACTTCGGCGTCCGCGAGCACGCCATGGGCGCGGTGATGAACGGCATCGCCCTGCACGGCGGCACCCGCGTGTACGGCGGCACGTTCCTCACCTTCTCCGACTACATGCGCGGCGCGGTCCGGCTGGCCGCGCTGATGCAGCTGCCGGTCACCTATGTCTGGACCCACGACTCCATCGGACTGGGCGAGGACGGGCCGACCCACCAGCCGATCGAGCACTTCGCCGCGCTGCGCGCCATGCCCGGCCTCGACGTCGTCCGCCCCGCGGACGCCAACGAGGTCACCGTCGCCTGGCGGACGATCCTGGAGAACAACGACCGGCCGGCCGGGCTGCTGCTGTCCCGGCAGAACCTGCCGGTGTTCGACCGCGAGCGGTTCGGCTCGGCCGACGGCGTCGCCCGCGGCGCCTACGTGCTCGCCGAGGCGTCGACCGGCAGCCCCGACGTGATCCTGCTCGGCACCGGGTCCGAGGTGCAGATCGCCATGGCCGCCCGCGACCGCCTGGAGGCCGACGGCGTCCCGACCCGGGTCGTCTCCGTGCCGTGCGTCGAGTGGTTCGCCGACCAGGACGACGCGTACAAGAACGAGGTGCTCCCGCCCTCGGTCCGCGCCCGCGTGAGCGTCGAGGCGGGCGTGCCGATGGGCTGGCGCGAGTTCGTCGGCGACGCCGGCCGGATCGTCGGGCTCACCCACTACGGCGCCAGCGCCGCGTACACCGTCCTCTACGAGGAGTTCGGCCTGACCGACGAGGCCGTGGTCGCCGCCGCCCGCGAGAGCCTCGAGGCCGCCCGCTCCGGCGCCGCCGTCCCGGCCGGTCCGGTCGCCGCCACGGGCGGGCTCCCCCAGGCCACCGGCGACCGCTAAGAGGACCCTGTCGCTCCCGACCCTCGCGAGCTCGGGCCGGGTCCCTGCGACAGGGCCGTTCCAGAACCTCACCAGGAAGGCACCTGACATGGCACAGAACGAGAACCTGGCCGAGCTGTCGTCCGCGGGGGTCGCCGTCTGGCTCGACGACCTGTCGCGCGACCGCATCCGCAGCGGCAACCTCCAGTCGCTGGTCGACGAGCACTCGGTCGTCGGCGTCACCACGAACCCGACCATCTTCGCCGCGGCGATCAGCGGGTCGGACTCCTACGACGACCAGCTGCACGCCCTCGCCGTCCGCAAGGTGAGCGTCGAGGAGGCGCTGCGGACCATCACCGCCGCCGACGTCCGGGACGCCTGCGACCTGCTGCGCCCGGTCGCCGACCGGCAGCCGGGCGACGGCCGGGTCTCCCTCGAGGTGGCCCCCGGCCTGGCCCACGACACCGACGCCACGGCCGCCGAGGCCGGGCACCTGTGGTGGCTCGTCGACCGGCCCAACCTCTACATCAAGATCCCGGCGACCGAGGCCGGCCTGCCCGCGATCACCGAGACGATCGCCAACGGCATCAGCGTCAACGTCACCCTCATCTTCAGCCTCGAGCGCTACCGCGCGGTGATGGAGGCGTACCTCGCGGGCCTGGAGAAGCGGGTCGCCGCGGGCGGCTCGCTCGAGGGCATCGCGTCGGTGGCGTCGTTCTTCGTGTCCCGGGTGGACAGCGAGATCGACAAGCGCCTCGACGCGGCCGGCGCCGACGCCTCGCTGAAGGGCAAGGCGGGCATCGCCAACGCGCAGCTGGCCTACCAGGCGTACGAGGAGATCTTCTCCTCCGACCGCTGGCGGGCCCTCGAGGCGCAGGGCGCGGCGCGGCAGCGGCCGTTGTGGGCCTCGACCGGGGTCAAGAACCCCGACTACTCCGACACCATGTACATCAGCGAGCTCATCGCGCCGGGCACGGTCAACACCATGCCCGAGAAGACGATGATGGCCTACGCCGACCACGGCACCCCCGGGACGCCCGTGCAGAAGGCCTACGACGACGCGGCGGGGGTCATGCAGGCGGTGCGCGATGCCGGCGTGGACCTCGACGACGTCTTCCGCGTGCTCGAGGACGAGGGCGTGCAGAAGTTCGTCGACTCCTGGGACGAGCTCACCGACTCGGTACGAAGCGAGCTCGAGGACAAGAAGTGACCCTGGCGGTCAGCTGCACGGGGTTGGAGATCCCCGGCGCTCTCCGCCGGCAACTGGACGACGACGACGTCGCCGCCCGGCTGGTCCGCAAGGACCCGACGCTGTGGGGCCCCGACGCGGAGAGCGAGGCCGCGGTCCGGCTCGGCTGGCTCGACCTGCCGGCCGCCTCCCGGTCGCTGCTCGCCCCGCTGGCCGAGCTCCGCGCCCAGCTGGTCGCCGAGGGGCTGGACCGCATCGTGCTCTGCGGCATGGGCGGCTCGTCGCTGGCCCCGGAGGTGATCTGCCGGACGGCGGGCGTGCCGCTGGTCGTCCTCGACTCCACCGATCCCGGTCAGGTGGCCGCCGCCATGACCGAGCTGGAGCGCACCGTCGTGGTGGTCAGCTCCAAGTCCGGCGGCACGCTGGAGACCGACAGCCAGCGGCGGGCGTTCGTCGCCGCGTTCGCCCGTGCGGGCCTGGACGAGAGCCAGATCGGCGCGCGGTTCGTCGTCGTCACCGATCCCGGGTCCCCCCTGGCGGAGACGGCCGCGGCCATGGGGGCCCGCGCGGTGTTCCTCGCCGACCCCACCGTCGGTGGCCGGTACAGCGCGCTCTCCGCCTTCGGGCTGGTGCCCTCTGCCCTCGCCGGTGCCGACGTCGGCGCGCTGATCGACGACGCGGCGCAGCTGGCCGAGCAGCTCCCCGCCCCGCGCAACCCGGCCATGGAGCTGGGGATCGTGCTCGGTGCCGCCTTCCGCGCCGGGCGCGACAAGCTCGCCCTCGCCGACGCCGGCGTCCCCCCGATCGAGGGCTTCGGCGACTGGGCCGAGCAGCTCGTCGCCGAGTCGACGGGCAAGGAGGGCCGCGGGCTCCTGCCCGTCGTCCTCGAGCGGCCGGAGGCGTCCCCGAGCTCGGCCCCCGACGTCCTGCTGGGCCTGGTGGGGGCCGGGGCCCCCGGTCCGGGGCCGGCGCTCGGCGTCACCGGGCCGCTCGGCGCGCAGTTCCTCGGCTGGGAGTACGCGACCGCGGTCGCCGGCCGGGTGCTGGGGATCAACCCCTTCGACCAGCCCAACGTGACCGAGAGCAAGAAGAACACCTCCCTGATCCTCGCCACCGGGCCGCCCGACGAGCAGCCGGCGGCGACGATCGGCGCGGTGGAGATCCGCGGGACCGCCGCCGTCCTCGACGGGGTGGACCTCTCCTCGCTCGACGGTCTCTCGTTGACCCTCGACTCGCTGCTGGCTGCTGTCCAGCCCCGCGGGTACCTCGCCGTCATGGCGTACCTCGACCGGCACCGGGACGCGCGCGCCGCCGAGCTGCGCACGTCGCTGGCGCGCCGGACCGAGCAGGCGGTGACCTTCGGGTGGGGCCCCCGCTTCCTGCACTCGACCGGCCAGTACCACAAGGGCGGTCCCCAGGTCGGCGTCTTCCTGCAGCTCACCGGGGCACTCGACGAGGACCTCCCGGTGCCGGACCGGCCGTACACCTTCGGCATGCTGCAGGCGGCCCAGGCAGCCGGCGACCGCAAGGCGCTCGCCGATCGCGACCGCCCGCTGCTCCACCTGCACCTCACCGACCGCAAGGCGGGCATCGACCAGCTGCTCACCGCGCTGGGCTGCTGATCCCGGGGACCCGACCAGCGAGCCGCCCCTCGATCCCCGCCCGATCCACTCCGCCGCCCGGTCCTCGACGCCGGACGACGGGTCCCCCCGACCACGAGGACGGACGATGATCCCCAACCCGCTGCGCGACCCGCGGGACCGCCGGCTGCCCCGCGTGCCCGAACCGTGCGCCCTGGTCGTCTTCGGCATCACCGGCGACCTGGCGCGCAAGAAGCTGCTCCCCGCCGTCTACGACCTCGCCAACCGCGGCCTGCTGCCCACGAACTTCGCCCTGCTCGGCTTCGCCCGCCGTGACTGGGGCGACACCGAGTTCGCCGAGCTGGCCCGCGACGCAGCCCGGCGCAACGCCCGCACGCCCTGGCGCGAGGAGGTCTGGGAGCGCCTGGCCGGCACGGTCCACTTCGTGCAGGGCAGCTTCGACGACGACAACGCCTTCGACGAGCTGGCCGAGCACCTGGCCGAGCTGGAGGGCAGCCACGGCATCGGCGGCAACGCGGCGTTCTACCTGTCGATCCCGCCCGCGATGTTCCCCGTCGTGCTGAAGCAGATGCAGCGCACCGGCATGGCCGAGAGCACGTCCGAGCGCTGGCGCCGGATCGTGGTCGAGAAGCCGTTCGGCACCGACCTGGAGTCCAGCCGGGAGCTCAACGCGCTGGTGGACTCGGTCTTCACGGCGGACGACGTCTTCCGCATCGACCACTACCTGGGCAAGGAGACCGTCCAGAACCTGATGGCGCTGCGGTTCGCCAACAGCCTCTTCGAGCCCGTCTGGAACGGGCACCACGTCGACTCGGTGCAGATCACCATGGCGGAGGACGTCGGCATCGGCGGACGGGCCGGGTTCTACGAGAAGACCGGTGCGGCGCGGGACGTGCTGCAGAACCACCTGCTCCAGTTGCTGGCGCTGACCGCGATGGAGGAGCCGGTCGAGTTCTCCGCGGAGGAGATCCGCACCGAGAAGCTCAAGGTGCTGCGGGCGGTCTCGCTGCCCGAGGACCTGCGCACGTTCGCCGTCCGCGGGCAGTACCAGCAGGGGTGGCTGGCCGGGCAGCGCGCCAAGGCCTACCGGCAGGAGGACGGCGTCGACCCCGGATCGACGACCGAGACCTACGCGGCGGTGCGCCTGGGTGTGGAGACCCGGCGCTGGGCCGGGGTGCCGTTCTACCTGCGCACCGGCAAGCGGCTGCCGCGCCGGGTCACCGAGATCGCCCTGGTGTTCAAGCGGGCACCGCACCTGCCGTTCGCCGAGACCGACACCGAGGAGCTGGGCAACAACCAGCTGGTCGTGCGGGTGCAGCCCGACGAAGGGGTCACCCTCAAGTTCGGGTCGAAGGTTCCCGGAAGCGTCATGGAGGTCCGGGACGTGTCCATGGACTTCCTCTACGGCGAGCAGTTCACCGAGAGCAGCCCCGAGGCCTACGAGCGGCTGCTCCTCGACGTCCTGCTCGGCGACGCCACCCTCTTCCCCCGCAACGCGGAGGTGGAGGCGTCCTGGGCGGTCATCGACCCGTTGCAGGAGTTCTGGCAGGGCAGCGACCCCTATCCCTACCGGGCCGGCGAATGGGGCCCGCGGGCCGCCGACGAGATGCTCGCGGCCGAGGGCCGCCGCTGGCGGCGACCGTGACCGGCCCGCGCACCGACGGCCCGCACCCGACGCGAGCGGAGGAGACCCCGTGACGACCCTCTGGGACACCACCGGATCCGCGGTGGTGAAGGAACTGGCCGCCCAGCGGCGCACCGGCGGAGCGGTCCTGTCCGGCGTCGCGCTGACGCTGGTCGTCGTCGCCGACGAGAGCCGGGTGACCGAGGCGGAGGAAGCGGCGACGCACGCCGCCGAGCTGCACCCCTGCCGGCTGCTCATCGTGGTGCGCCGGCAGATCGACGCCCCCGGCCCCCGGCTGGACGCCGAGGTCCTCATCGGCGGGCGCCTCGGCCCGGGGGAGGCGGTCGTGATGCGCATGTACGGGCGGCTGGCCCTGCACGCCGAGTCGGTCGTGCTCCCGCTGCTGGCTGCCGACGCCCCGGTGGTCACCTGGTGGCACGAAGCTCCGCCGGAGCGGATCGCCACCGACGCCCTCGGGGTCTTCGCCGACCGCCGGATCACCGACACCTCGCTCGCCGAGGACCCCCTGGCGGCCCTGCGGGTCCGGGCCGAGGACTACGCCCCCGGCGACTCCGACCTGGCGTGGACCCGCAGCACCGCCTGGCGCGCGGCGCTCGCCTCGACGCTGGACTCCGTGTCCGGCCGACGCGGCGACGCCGTCCGCCTGCGGGGCGGCACGATCGAGGGCGACCCGCACAACGCCACCACCCGGTTGCTGGCAGGGTGGCTGTCCTCCCGCGGCGGCTGCCCGATCGACGTCACCACCGCCGAGCGCCGGACCGGACCGAGCGGCGTGGAGGCCGTCACGCTGCAGCTGGACCGGGACGAGGAGGTGCGGATCCGCGCCGACCACCGGGGCGGCGCGGTCATCACCCAGCCTTACCGGCCCGACTCGAGCGTGGCCCTCCCCGATCGGCCGCTCGGGGACCTGCTCAGCGAGGAACTGCACCGGCTGGACCCCGACGAGCCCTACAGCGATGCGCTGGAGGCGGCGACCGGCCTCACCGGGCTGTCGGACCGTGCACCGGTCCGGAAGCACGTGTGGTTCGACCCCGCTGCCCCGGGCGGATCCGGCGCCGGGCACGGCGCCACGGAAGGAGCAACCGGATGAGTCTGTCCCCTGGAGACCGGGTGTCCGCCGAACTGGCGGACGGTGACCGGCCCGTACCCGCCGTCGTGATCGAGCCGGACGCCGACCGGCTGGCCCGCGCGGTCGCCGAAGCGCTCGTCGCCCGCCTCGCCGCCGCCCAGGCCGTGCACGGCACCGCGTCGGTCGTGCTGACCGGCGGCGGAATCGGCATCGCCGTGCTGGACCGGGTCGCCGGGCTCGCCGCCGAGCCGGTACGGGAGACCGTGGACTGGACCGCCGTCGACGTGTGGTGGGGCGACGAGCGCTTCGTCCCCGCCGACGACGACGAGCGCAACGAGAAGCAGGCCCGCGCGGCGCTGCTGGACCGCGTCGGCGTCCCCGCGGAACGGGTGCACGCGATGCCGGCGTCCGACTCCGGGTGCGGGTCGCCCGAGGAGGCCGCCACGGCCTACCTGACGGAGCTGCGGGAGCACGCCGCCGAGGGGCGGGACCTGCCGCGCTTCGACGTGCTCCTGCTCGGCATGGGGCCCGAAGGTCACACGGCGTCGATCTTCCCGGACTCCCCCGCGGTCCGGGACACCCGGCCGGTGCTCGCCGTGCGCGACTGCCCCAAGCCGCCGCCCACGCGTGTCAGCCTCGGCTTCCCGGCGATCAACAGCGCCGAGGAGGTCTGGCTGCTCGTCGCCGGGGAAGGCAAATCCGAGGCCGTGGCGGCCGCGCTGAACGGGGCCGACCCGGTCGACCTCCCCGCCGCAGGGGTCCACGGCGCCCGGGCGACGCGCTGGCTGCTCGACGCCGATGCCGCCTCGCGTCTGCCCCGCTCCGCCGGCTGAGTCAGCCCCCGCGGCGCACGCGGAGCCGGTTCAAGGCCTCCTCGAGCAGGGCGTCGCCGTCGGCGTCGCTGCGCCGTTCACGCACGTACGCCAGGTGGGTCTTGTAGGGCTCGATCCGGGGCGCCGGCGGCGGGGCGCTGCGGTCCTGCCCGGCCGGCAGCCCGCAGCGCGGGCAGTCCCACAGCTCGGGCACCTCTGCCTCGCTCGCGAGCACCAGCCGCGTCTCGTGCCCGTTGGCGCACCAGAACGGGATCCGCCGCCGGGGCGCGGACTCGCCGCGCTCCACCTCGCCGACCGGACCCGCCCCGACCCGGGTGCCCCGGATCGCATTCCCACCAGCCACGTGCGCCCCCTGATCGTCGGTCCGGGTCGCGATGGCACCGACCACCGCGGGGGAAGTCTAGGGCTTGACGGGGCGTTCACCGGTCACGATTGCGTGCCGGTTGTGATTCAGCGCACGGGGCGCGAGGTCAGGGATTGACCTTGATCAGGATGCCCAGCGCCACGATGCACACGGTCCAGATCAGGGCGGTGAGCACGGTCAGCCGGTTGAGGTTCTTCTCGACCACCGACGAGCCCGACAGCGACGAGGACACCGAGCCCCCGAACATCGAGGAGAGCCCACCCCCCTTGCCGCGGTGCAGCAGGATCAGCACCACCAGCAGCAGGCTGCTGAGGACCAGCAGCACGTTGAGGAACAGCTCCATTGACCTCTCCGGAAGTGTCGGCGACCGGCGACGGACGCCAGTTCTCGGTTCGAGCGTAGCCGACCGGGACGGCTGCCCCGGTCAGCCCTGCCGACGCCGACCCGCGGCCGCCGGCGGGCTGCCGCACCGGACCGCTCTCGCTGCGATGCTCCCGCGGCTGTCAGCGGACCCCGGCGGTGGCGACGTCGTAGCCGTCGTACGGCCGCATGACCAGGCCGTTGCGCAGGCGCTGCCCGGCCAGGAGCTGGATGCGCGTCTCGGCGAGCGGGACGTAGGCGGCGCGTGCCAGCGCCGCCTCGGCGACCTCCGCCCACGCCACCTCCCCCGCCTTCGCCCGGTCGACCAGGGCATCGAGCTCCGGGTCGGCCAGCCGGGCGTGGTTGGGGTTGCCCACCCGGGCGATGCTGCGCCCGTCGACCAGCGGGACGAGGAAGGAGCCGGCGGTCGGGAAGTCCGCGGTCCGGGTGGCCAGCACGAGCCCGTACCCGCTGCGGGCCACGTTGTCCGGGTTGCCGACGTCGGTCGCGTAGAAGGTCGCCGGGTCCAGCGGGCGGACCTCCACGTCGATCCCGATCTCGCCCAGCTGGCCGGCGATCTCCTCGGCGACGTCGACACTGCTGCGGACGTCGGGCACGGCGAGGACGGTGGCGAACCCGTCGGGCTGCCCGCACTCGGCCAGCGCGGCGCGGGCGGCATCCAGGTCCGGGCCGTCGTCGCCGCCGTCCGGCCCGTCCGGCAGCGCCCGCGGCCACAGCTGGTTGCTGCGCACCGCGTCGACGGCGCCGCCGAGTGCCGACTGGACGGCCCGCCGGTCGACGGCCGCCGCGACGGCGGCCCGGCAGTCGGCGTCGTCCATCGGCGCGACGTCGGTGGGCAGCGCGAGCAGACGCACCGCGCCGGTGGTGACGTCGTCGACCCGGTCCAGCAGCTGCTCGCCGTCGTCCGCGGCGAGACGGGCCGTCGTCGCGGGCATCACCCCGGTGCCCGAGATGTCGAGATCGGCCGAGCCGGCGAGCAGCGCCTGGTCCCGCGCCAGTCCGGAGAGGTCCGTGCGCACCACCACGCTGTCGGGCAGCGCCGTCCGCACCTGGTCGGTGGCCGGGTCCCACTCCGGGTTCCGCTCCAGCAGGATGCCGGTCTCCGGGTCCACGGAGGAGATGGCGTACGGCCCGGAGGACACCGGGTCGGCGCCGTAGGCACCGCGGGTGTCGGCCTCCGCCGGCACCGGGCTGCTGGACGGCAGGGCCAGCACGTACGGCAGGTCCGGCTGCGGGGTGCGCAGGCGGAAGACGATCGTCCGGTCGTCGGGCGTCTCGATCGAGGTCAGGTCCGGGTCGTCCTCGTCGGTGGAGTACGGCCCCGGGTAGGGGTTGGCGGGGTCGTCGAGCAGGCCGACGAGGTAGGTGGGGCCCCCGACGATCACGTCGGAGGCGAAGGAGCGCTGGATCCCGTACTTGACGTCCGCACTGGTGATGGGCCGGCCGTCCTCGAAGCGGACGCCCTCCTTGAGGGTGAAGGTCCAGTGGAGCCCGTCCTCGGACACGGTGCCCAGGTCGGTGGCCAGGTCCGGGACGAGTTCGCCGGTCTCCCCCGGGGCGCTGGCGAACGTGACCAGGGTGCGGGCGTACAGCCGCATCAGGTTCCACACGCCCGGCAGGTAGGAGCGCTGCGGGTCCAGGCTGTCGACGGCGGGAGCGACCACCCGGAGCGTGCCGCCGCGCTCGTCCGACGGAGACCGGACACCCTCGATGCCGGCGTCGGGGCCGTCGGCGAGCACGGGGACGTCGGCCCGGCCGCCCGCACCGCCCAGGCAGCTGACGGCGAGGACGGCGACCAGCAGGATCACCGCCGCGGAGGCCAGCAGGCGCCGCGGGGACCAGTCCCGGGCCCACGGCGGGAGCCGGTCGGTCACCCGCTCCAACGTCGAAGGCTCCACCTGCTGCCCGTCCCCTTCCGTGTCCGGCCGGTGACGGGCAGCAGGGTTCAGCTACCGCCGGCGATCCGGCAGATCTGCGCGAACTCGTCGGCGTCCAGGCTGGCCCCACCGACGAGTGCGCCGTCGATGTCCGCCCCGGCGAGGATCCCGGCCGTGTTCGCGGCCTTCACCGACCCGCCGTAGAGGATACGGACGCGTGAGCCGGTCTCGGCGCCGAAGCGCTCGGCGAGCCGCGCCCGCAGCGCGCCGCAGACCTCCTGGGCATCCTCCGGGGTGGCCACCTCGCCGGTGCCGATCGCCCACACCGGCTCGTACGCCACCACGAGCCCGCCCACCTGCTCGGCGGTCAGGCCCTCGAGCGCGGCGTCCAGCTGCCGGGTGCAGTGCGCGACGTGGTCGCCGGCCTGGCGGACGTCGAGGCCCTCCCCCACGCAGACGATCGGCACGAGCCCGTGCCGCACCGCCGCCTGCACCTTGGCGGCCACCACGGCGTCGTCCTCCGCGTGCAGCGCCCGCCGCTCGGAGTGCCCCACCGTCACGTACGTGCAGGCGAGCGCGGCGAGCATGCCCCCGCTGACCTCACCGGTGTAGGCACCGGCGTCGTGGGCGGAGACGTCCTGGGCGCCGTAGCCGATCGCCAGCTTGTCGCCGGCCACCAGCGTCTGCACGCTGCGCAGGGCCGTGAAGGGCGGGAGGACGACGACCTCGGCGGCGTCGAGCTCCTTCTCCTTGAGGGAGAACACGACCTTCTGGACCAGCCCGATGGCCTCCAGGTGGGTCATGTGCATCTTCCAGTTGCCGGCGATGAGCGGCCGGCGGCCCTCCCGGGGCTGGGTGCGGCGGTCGTTGCGGGCCATCTCACTCCCCCGCTCGGTCGGCCAGCACGGCGAGGCCCGGGAGCTCCCGGCCCTCCAGGTACTCCAGTGACGCACCGCCGCCGGTGCTGATGTGCCCGTAGGCGTCCTCGTCGAGGCCCAGCACCCGCACCGCGGCTGCCGAGTCCCCGCCGCCCACGACCGACAGCCCGTCGACGGTGGAGACCGCCTGGGCCACCCCGCGGGTGCCCGCCTGGAAGGGGGCCAGCTCGAAGACCCCCATCGGCCCGTTCCAGAACACCGTGCGGGCGTCGCCCAGGGTGGTCCCGAAGAGCTCGACGGTGCGCGGGCCGACGTCCAGGCCCATCTGGTCGTCGGGGATGGCGTCGACCGCCACGGTGGTGGTCGGCGCATCCGCGCTGAACTCCGGCGCGCAGACGACGTCGACCGGGAGCACGATCCGGTCGCCGGCCTCGGCCAGCAGCCGGCGGCAGGTCTCGACCTGGTCGGCCTCCAGGAGCGACTTCCCGACCCCGTGCCCCTGTGCGGCCAGGAAGGTGAAGCACATCCCGCCGCCGACGAGCAGCCGGTCCACCTTCGGCAGCAGCGCCTCGATCACCGCCAGCTTGTCGCTGACCTTCGAGCCACCGAGCACGACCACGTACGGCCGCTCGGGCTCGGTGGTGAGCCGGGTGAGCACCTCGAGCTCGCGGGCGACCAGCCGCCCGGCGTAGCGCGGGAGCCGCTCGGCGACGTCGAACACCGAAGCGTGCGCCCGGTGCACCGCACCGAAGGCGTCGTCGACGTAGACGTCGGCCAGCGCGGCGAGCCGGTCGGCGAGCGCACCCCGCGCGGCGTCGTCCTTGGCCGTCTCCGCGGCCTCGAAGCGGACGTTCTCCAGCAGCAGGACCTCGCCGTCGCCGAGGGCGGCGGCCTTGGCCTGCGCGTCCTCACCGGCGACGTCGGACGCCACCGGGACCGTCGTCCCGAGCAGCTCGCCCAGGCGCGCGGCGACCGGCGCGAGCGAGTACTGCGGGTCGGGCGCACCCTTGGGGCGGCCGAGGTGGGCCGCCACGACCACCCGTGCCCCGGCCTCCCGCAGCGCCTGGAGGGTGGGCAGGCTGGCGCGGATCCGGCCGTCGTCGGTGATCGCACGGGTGGTCTTGTCCAGCGGGACGTTCAGGTCGGCGCGCAGCAGCACGCGCCGACCCGAGACGCCTTCGGCGATGAGGTCGTCGACGGAGCGCATCAGAGGGACTTGCCCACCAGGGTGGTGAGGTCGACGAGGCGGTTGGAGTAGCCCCACTCGTTGTCGTACCAGCCGAGCACCTTGGCCATCGGCCCGAAGACCTTGGTCAGCTTCGCGTCGTAGATGCACGACGACGGGTCGGTGACGATGTCGGAGGAGACGATCGGCGCGTCGGTGTAGGTGAGGTACTTGCCCAGCGGGCCGGCGGCGGCCTCGCGGTAGGCGGCGTCGATCTCGTCCGCCGAGGCCTGCTTCGTCAGCTGGACGGTGAGGTCGGTCGCCGAGCCGGTGGGCACCGGGACGCGGATGGCGTAGCCGTCGAGCTTGCCCTTGAGCTCGGGCAGGACCAGGCCGATCGCCTTCGCCGCACCGGTGGAGGTGGGCACCATGTTGAGGGCGGCGGCCCGGGCGCGACGCAGGTCCTTGTGCGGGCCGTCCTGCAGGTTCTGGTCGGCGGTGTAGGCGTGGATGGTGGTCATCAGGCCGCGCTCGATGCCGAACGCGTCGTTGAGGACCTTGGCCAGCGGGGCCAGGCAGTTGGTGGTGCACGAGGCGTTGCTGATGATCGTCTGCGAGCCGTCGTAGAGGCCGTCGTTGACGCCCATGACGATGGTGATGTCGTCGTCGGTCGCGGGCGCGGAGATGATGACCTTCTTCGCGCCACCGGCGTCGACGTGCTTGCGGGCGTCGGCGGCCTTGGTGAAGAACCCGGTCGACTCGACGACGACGTCGACGCCGAGGTCGCCCCACGGCAGGTTCGCCGGGTCGCGCTCGGAGAGGACCTTCATGGTCTTCCCGCCGATGGTGATGCCGTCGCCGTCGGCGGTCACGTCCTCCTTGAGGACGCCCAGGATGCTGTCGTACTTGAGCAGGTGGGCGAGCGCCTCGTTGCTCGTGAGGTCGTTGACCGCCACGATCTCGATGTCCTGACCGCTGGCGGCGGCGGCACGCCAGAAGTTGCGGCCGATCCGGCCGAATCCGTTGATGCCTACCCGGACCGTCACTGCAGACCTCCCATGGGAACCGTCACGTTGGCTACCGCGCGGACCGCGCGGCCTCGCTCCGTGCAGACCCTATCGGTCGGGGCGTAACGCGGCTCCCACTCGCCCTGCTCGGGCGCCCGCCCCTCGCCGATCGGGTCACCTGACCGTCCAGGGTCCTGGCGCAGGGACGGCGGTGAGCCAGGACCCCGCGAGGTGGGACGCCGGCCGGCCGGCGCCTGCACGTCGACGGGGCCGCCACCCCGGGGGTGGCGGCCCCGTCGACGAGACGGCTCCAGGCTGCTGGGCCAGGACGGCCGCTACTGGGTCAGCATGTCGTCGGTGACGACGGACTCCGTGTCGGGGATGCCGAGGTCCTTGGCCCGCTTGTCCGCCATGGCCAGCAGACGCCGGATACGGCCGGCGACCGCGTCCTTGGTCATCGGGGGGTCGGCCCGCTGGCCGAGCTCCTCCAGCGAGGCCTGACCGAACTCCAGGCGCAGCCGGCCGGCGACGAGGAGGTGCTCAGGAGCGTCCTCCCCGAGGATCTGCAGGGCCCGCTCGACCCGGGCGCTCGCGGCGACGGCGGCCCGCGCCGAGCGGCGCAGGTTGGCGTCGTCGAAGTTGGCCAGGCGGTTGGCGGTGGCCCGGACCTCGCGGCGCATCCGCCGCTCCTCCCAGGCGAGCACCGCGTCGTGGGCGCCCATGCGGGTGAGCAGCGCGCTGATCGCGTCGCCGTCCCGGACGACGACCCGGTCGGCGCCGCGCACCTCGCGGGCCTTGGCCGCGATGCCCAGGCGGCGGGCGGCCCCGACGAGGGCCATCGCCGCCTCCGGGCCGGGGCAGGTGACCTCCAGCGACGAGGAGCGGCCGGGCTCGGTCAGCGAACCGTGGGCGAGGAAGGCTCCCCGCCAGGCGGCCTCGGCGTCGTTGATGCTGCCGGACACGACCGCCGGGGGCAGACCCCGGACGGGGCGTCCACGCTGGTCCACCAGGCCGGTCTGGCGGGCCAGCCCTTCGCCGTGCTTGGCGATGCGGACCAGGTAGCGCACGCCGCGGCGGATGTTGCCGCCGGCGAGCACGCTCACCCCGCTGGTGTAGCCGTAGACCTCGCTGATGTCCCGCCGCAGCCGCCGGGCGACCGAGCCGGTGTCCAGCTCGGCCTCGATGACCACCCGACCACCCACGATGTGCAGGCCGCCGGAGAACCGCAGCAGCGCGGTCACCTCGGCCTTGCGCTCGGAGGTCTTCGTGCACTCCACCCGGGAGAGCTCGTCCTTCACCATGGCGGTCATCGCCATGTCCTCCACCCCCACGTTCCCCCGGGGTTTGCCGCCCCCGCAGTCCGGGTCAGCGTCATCTACGCCGTCCCCTCTCCCCCTCGTGCCGGCCGGTCGACCGTCCACCTGGTACCCGCTCGCACACCGCTACTCGTTCACCGCAGCCCGACCACGGAGGCCAGCGCCGCGGACAGCCGCACCGGGTCGTGCCGCGGCGCGCCGTCCGGCTCGGCGACCGGCGCCAGCAACAGCTCCGCGCCGCACCCGCGGACCGCGTCAAGCAGACCACAGCGGTCAACCACCGATTCCACGTCCGCGATCACGGTGTGCAACGCCACTCCGTCCAGATGGGCCTGCAACACGGACAGGTGCTCCTCCGGGGAGAAGCCGTCCGTCTCGCCGGGCTGCGGTTCCAGGTTCAGCACCACCACCACCCGCGCCCGGGTCTCCGCCAGCGCGGCGCGGAGCCGGGGCACGAGCAGGTGCGGCAGCACCGAGGTGTACCAGGAGCCGGGCCCGAGCGAGACCACGTCCGCCGCGGCGATGGCGTCGAGCACCGCGGGGTGCACCACCGGGTCGGCCGGCGCGAGCCGGATCTCGCGCACCCGGCCAGGCGTCGCCGCGATCGCCACCTGCCCGCGGATGGTGCGCACGCGGGCGGGGTCGTCCCGGTCGGCGGTCTCCACCCGGGCGACCAGGTCCAGCGGCTCGTCCGCCATGGGCAGCACCCGGCCGGCGGCGCCGACGAGCGAGCAGAGCTCGTCCAGCGCCCGGACGGTGTCACCGCCGAACATCTCCGTCAGCCCGGTCAGGAGCAGGTTGCCGACCGGGTGACCGGCCAGGACACCACTGCCGCCGAAACGGTGCTGGAACAGCGTCGCGAGGGTCTGCTCGCGCTCGGCCTCACCCGCGAGCGCCGCCAAGGCCATGCGCAGGTCACCGGGCGGCAGCACCGGCATCTCCCGCCGGATCCGCCCGGAGGAGCCGCCGTCGTCGGCCACGGTCACCACGGCGGTCAACGCCGGGGTGATCCGGCGCCAGGCGGACAGGGCAGCCGCCAGACCGTGGCCGCCACCGAAGGCGACCACCCGGGGGGCCTGCCCCGGGGCCGTCGGCCCTGCCACTACTCGCGCCCCAGGTCGCGGTGTCGGGCCACGGCGGCGATGCCCTCGGCGCCCAGCCGCCGGGCGAACTCCTCGGCGATCGCCACGCTGCGGTGCTTCCCGCCGGTGCAGCCGACCGCGAGCGTCAGGTAACGCTTGCCCTCACGGCGGTAGCCGGGCAGCAGCAGCCGCAGCACCTCGCTGTACCGGTCCAGGAACCTCGCGGCGTCCTCCTGCCCGAGGACGTAGTCCCGGACGTCGGCGTCGCGGCCGGTGTGGCTCCGCAGCTCCGGCACCCAGTGCGGGTTCGGCAGGAAGCGTGCGTCCACCACGAGGTCGGCGTCCAGCGGTAGCCCGTACTTGAAGCCGAAGCTCATCACCGTCGCGGTGAGGGGCGGGGTCTGGCCGTCGCGGGCGAAGGCGTTCTCCAGCGTGGCGCGCAGCTGGTGCACGTTGAGATCGCTGGTGTCCACCCACAGATCGGCCTCGCCGGCGATGCCGGTGAGCAGCGCGCGCTCGGCGGTGATCCCGTCGATGAGCGTGCCGTTGCCCTGCAGCGGGTGCTCCCGCCGGACGGACTCGTAGCGGCGGACCAGCACCTCGTCGCGGGCGTGCACGTACACCACCCGCGGCCGGTGCCCGGCCTCGGAGAGGACCCGGATGGCCTCCTGCAGGTCGCTGGAGAAGGCCCGGCTGCGGACGTCGACGACGGCGGCGAACCGGCGCAGGTCCCCGCGGGCACCCAGTTCCACCATCGGCAGCAGCAGCGCCGGCGGCAGGTTGTCCACGACGAACCAGCCGAGGTCCTCGAGCACCCGGCCGGCGCTGTTCTTCCCGGCCCCCGAGAGCCCCGTGACGACGACGACCTCGAGCGGCTGGGTCTCCGTGCTCGCCGGGTCCATCGCCGGCGAGACGTCGTTCTGGGGCCCGACCGGGAGCGTGGTGCCGGATCCCTCGGCCGGTGCCGCCTCGCTCTTCCTGCCGACGTCCGTGGTCACGAGGCCACCCGGCCGACCTCGGCGGTGGCGCCGGAGCCGGGGCGCGGCGCGCCCTGCTCGGCCGGGCCCTGCGGCGCGAGGGTGGTCTCCGCCGCCGGCGGCTGCCCCTCCTCGGGCGCCGGCACCGGCTCGGCCACCGCCATCTGCACCGCCTCCGCCGTCCGCCGGCCGATGCCGGGTACCGCCATGAGCTCCTCCACTGTCGCGGCCCGCAACCGTTTGAGCGAGCCGAACTGCTTCATCAACGCCTTCCGGCGCGTCTCCCCGAGCCCGGGGACGTCGTCCAGGAGGGACACCAGCATGCCGGTGGACCGCTTCTGCCGGTGGTAGGTGATGGCGAAGCGGTGTGCCTCGTCGCGCACCCGCTGCAGCAGGTAGAGCGCCTCCGAGGTGCGCGGCAGGATCACCGGATCGCTCTCTCCCGGCAACCACACCTCCTCCATGCGCTTGGCCAGGCCGCAGACGGCGACGTCGACGATGCCGAGCTCGTCCAGGGAGCGCGCGGCCGCGGCCACCTGCGGAGCGCCGCCGTCGACGACGAGCAGGTTCGGCGGGTAGGCGAACCGTCGCGGGCGCCCCTCCTCCGCGGCGATGCCCTGCTCGTCCCGGCGGTCGGCCTCGTCCTTGAGGTGGCGGGCGAAGCGGCGGCGCACGACCTCGGCCATGGCCGCGGTGTCGTCGGTGCCCTCGGTGACGGAGAACCGGCGGTAATCGGACTTCTTCGCCAGCCCGTCCTCGAAGACGACCATCGACGCCACCACGTTCGTGCCCTGGACGTGGCTGATGTCGATGCACTCGATCCGCAACGGTGCGTCGGCCAGCTCCAGCGCCTCCTGCAGCTCCGACAGCGCGAGCGAGCGGGCGGTCAGGTCGCTGGACCGCTTCACCCGGTGCCGGGCGAACGCCTCCTTGGCGTTGCGCTCGACGGTCTCCATGAGGCTGCGCTTGTCGCCCCGCTGCGGAACGCGCAGCGAGACCCGGCCGCCGCGGAGCTCCTCCAGCAGCTCGACGTAGACGTCGGCGTCGTCGGGCAGCTCGGGGACGAGCACCTCGCGCGGGACCGCTTCGCCGGCCTCGCCGACGCCGGTCTCCTCGTCGACCCCGCCGTACACCTGGAGGAGGAACTGCTCCACCAGCTCGCCGGTGGTGACCTCCTCGACCTTGTCGATGATCCAGCCCCGCTGCCCGCGCACGCGGCCCCCGCGGACGTGGAACACCTGGACGGCCGCCTCCAGCTCGTCCTGGGCGAAGGCGACGACGTCGGCGTCGGTGCCGTCGCCGAGGACGACGGCCTGCTTCTCCATCGCCCGCTTCAGCGCGCCGATGTCGTCGCGCAGGCGGGCGGCCCGCTCGTACTCCATCGCCGCCGCGGCCTCGCCCATCTCCCGCTCGAGCCGCTTGATCATCGACTCGGTGCGCCCGGCCATGAAGTCGCAGAAGTCGTCGACGATCCGCCGGTGCTCCTCGGCGCTCACCCGGCCCACGCACGGGGCGGCGCACTTGCCGATGTAGCCCAGCAGGCACGGCCGGCCGATCTGACCGGCGCGCTTGAAGACGCCGGTGGAGCAGGTCCGCGCCGGGAAGACGCGGGTCAGCGTGTCGAGGGTCTCGCGGATCGCCCAGGCGTGGGCGTAGGGACCGAAGTAGCGGACGCCCTTCTTCTTGGGCCCGCGCATGACCTGCAGCCTCGGGTACTCCTCGTTGAGCGTCACGGCGAGGCTCGGGTAGCTCTTGTCGTCCCGGTAGCGGACGTTGAAGCGAGGGTCGAACTCCTTGATCCAGTTGTACTCGAGCTGGAGCGCCTCGACCTCGGTGCCGACGACGGTCCACTCGACGCTCGACGCCGTCGTCACCATCTGGCGCGTGCGCGGGTGCAGGCCCGCGACGTCGGCGAAGTAGCTGTTCAGCCGTTGCCGGAGGCTCTTGGCCTTGCCCACGTAGATGACCCGGCCGTTCGGGTCGCGGAACTTGTAGACCCCCGGGGACTCCGGGATGGAGCCGACCGCCGGGCGGTACGTGGAGGGGTCGGCCATGTCCCCACCCTAGGTCGCCGCACCGACACGTCGGCAGCGAGCGCACCCGTCCGTCACAACCGCCCCAACGGTCGCGGGCAGGCGTCTAGCCCGGTCCGGCACCAGCGCGCCGCACCGGGCTCCAGGGCGCCGGCTCAGACGACCGGGCGGGACCGCCAGGGCGCGTGCGCGGTGAGTCCGGCGGTCGCGCGCTGCGCGAGGCGCACCGTCCGCCGCGCCAGCACCAGGGCGGAGACGGCTCCCGCGCCGCCGGCCGCGAACGTCATCACGCCCGACGCCCCACCGGTGAGGACGGACGCGGACAAGGCCAGCACGGCGAGCAGGACGATCGTCGACCGCACTCCCCCGCCGGACACGGGCGAGCCGCAGTTGGAGAGATCGGGGTCGCAGTCGGGCGTCAGCGCACTCATCGCTGTCCTCCTCCGAGGGACTCCGCCACGCTGCTCGAATGCTCTACGTGACGTCGGTCACAACGACAGTACGGCGACGGGGGCTGCCGTTCAACCCCCGAGGAGGCCTCCCCCGGTCCGCCGGCCCGCAGGTGCCCCGGCGGCCCACCCAGCACGCCCACGCGCGATCCGTCCTCTCCCCTGGCGCGCACGTCCGCCGGGGCGCCGCGTGGTTGGGCGATCGCGGTACCGGGCAGGCGCGACGGGTGGCCCGGAACGACGACCGGAAGAGGTGACCGATGGTCCCGACCCTCCCCGTGCCCGACAGCTCGCTGGCCCTGCTGCGCGACGGCTACGCCTTCGTCTCCCGGCGCTGCGACCAGCTCGGTACGGACGCCTTCCGCACCCGGTTGCTGCTGCAGCCGGCGGTCTGCATGCGCGGCGCCGAGGCGGCCCGGATCTTCTACAGCGGTGAGCGCTTCACCCGGACAGGGGCGTTCCCCTCGTCGGTGCTGCGCCTGCTCCAGGACGAGGGCAGTGTGCAGGCGCTGGACGGCGAACCGCACCGGCACCGCAAGGACATGTTCCTCACCGTCCTGCAGGGCACCGGCAGCGAGGCGATCACCGGGCGGCTGGCCGAGGAGTGGCGGCGCGCGGTGCCGCGCTGGCAGCGGGCCGGCCGCGTCGCGCTCTACGACGCGGTGAACGAGGTGCTGACCCGGACCGCGACCGGCTGGGCCGGCGTGCCGATGACCGAGCGGGACGTGCGGCTGCGCACCCGCGAGCTGTCGGCGATGGTGGATCACGCCGGCGACGTGGGGCCACGGAACTGGGCGGCCAGGGTGCTGCGCAACCGCTCGGAGCGGTGGGCGCGCCAGCTCGTCGACCGCACCCGCCGCGGGACCCTGCAGCCGCCACCCGGCAGCGCGCTGGCCGTGATCGCCGCCCACCGCGACACCGCCGGGGAGCCGCTCACCCTGCCGGCCGCCGGGGTGGAGCTGCTCAACGTCCTGCGGCCCATCGTCGCCGTCAGCCGGTACGTCGTGTTCGCGGCGCTGGCCCTGCTGCGGAACCCGTCCTGGTACGACACCTTCGCCGACGGCGACGACGCGGACCTGATGGCCTTCGTCGACGAGGTCCGCCGCTTCTACCCCTTCTTCCCGTTGATCGGCGGGCGGGTGCACCGGCCGTTCAGCTGGCAGGGGTACGACTTCCCGGTGGGCCAGCGGGTGCTGCTCGACCTGTACGGCACCAACCACGACCCACGGCTGTGGCCGGACCCCGAGGCCTTCCGCCCCGAGCGGTTCCGCGACTGGGACGGCGATCCGTACACGCTGGTCCCACAGGGCGCCGGCGAGTACCGCGACGACCACCGCTGCCCCGGTGAGCCGATGACGCGGCTGCTGATCGCGGAGGCGGTCCGGCAGCTGACCCGGTCGATGCGCTACCGGGTGGGGGTGCAGGACCTCAGCATCAGCCTGCGCCGGCTGCCGACGCTGCCCGCCTCCGGGTTCGTGGTCTCCGACGTCCGGCCGCTGCCGACGGCGGTTCCGGCCGCAGGCTGACCCGCCCCCGCCCCCGCCCCCGCGCCGTCGACGGCCCGCGCGCGGCGTGCGAGCGCGGGCCGGCGACGTCCACCGGTCAGCTGGCCTTCTTGCGCGCCCGCTTCTTCACCGGGCCGGCCGCCGCCGCGGCGATCGCGTCGGCGTCCAGCAGCGGCACCAGGTAGCGGCCGGTGTGGCTCTCGGGCACCGACGCGACGAACTCCGGGGTGCCCTCCGCGACGACGGTGCCGCCGCGGAATCCGCCCTCGGGCCCCATGTCGATGAGCCAGTCGGCGCTCTTGATGACGTCGAGGTTGTGCTCGATGACGATCACCGAGTTGCCCTTGTCGACCAGGCTCTGCAGGACCAGCAGCAGCTTGCGGATGTCCTCGAAGTGCAGGCCGGTCGTCGGCTCGTCGAGGACGTAGATGCTGCGGCCGTTGGACCGCTTCTGCAGCTCGCTGGCGAGCTTGACGCGCTGCGCCTCGCCGCCGGAGAGGGTGGTCGCAGGCTGGCCGAGGCGGACGTAGCCCAGGCCGACGTCGGTGAGCGTGCGCAGGTACCGGGCGATCGCCGGGATGGCCGCGAAGAAGTCCGCCGCCTCCTCGATCGGCATGTCGAGGACCTCGGAGACGGTCTTCCCCTTGTAGTGCACCTCGAGGGTCTCCCGGTTGAACCGGGCGCCCTTGCACACCTCGCAGGGCACGTACACGTCGGGCAGGAAGTTCATCTCGATCTTCAGCGTGCCGTCGCCCGAGCAGGCCTCGCAGCGGCCGCCCTTGACGTTGAAGGAGAACCGGCCCGGGAGGTACCCGCGGACCTTCGCCTCGGAGGTCTGGGCGAACAGCTTGCGGACGTGGTCCCACACGCCGGTGTAGGTGGCCGGGTTCGACCGCGGGGTGCGGCCGATCGGCGACTGGTCGACGTGCACGACCTTGTCCAGGTGCTCCAGCCCGGTGACGGTGCGGTGCCGGCCGGGCACCAGCCGCGCCCGGTTGAGCTCGTTGGCCAGGACGCTGTAGAGGATGTCGTTGACCAGGCTGGACTTGCCCGAGCCCGACACCCCGGTGACGGCCACCATGCAGCCGAGCGGGAAGGTGACGTCGACGCCGCGCAGGTTGTTCTCGCGGGCGCCCTTCACCACCAGCTCGCGGCCGGGCGTGAGCTCGCGACGCTGCTCCGGCACGACGATCTGCTTGCGGCCGGACAGGTACTGCCCGGTCAGCGACCGCTCGCTGGCGAGCAGGTCCTCGACCGTGCCGCTGACCACGACCTCACCGCCGTGCTCACCGGCGCCGGGGCCGATGTCCACGACCCAGTCGGCCATCTTGATGGTGTCCTCGTCGTGCTCGACCACGATCAGCGTGTTGCCCATGTCGCGCAGCCGCACGAGGGTCTCGATGAGCTTGGTGTTGTCGCGCTGGTGCAGCCCGATCGAGGGCTCGTCCAGCACGTAGAGGACGCCGACGAGCCCGGAGCCGATCTGGGTGGCCAGCCGGATCCGCTGCGCCTCACCGCCGGCCAGGGTGGCCGCCGGGCGGTCGAGGGAGAGGTAGTCCAGCCCGACGTCGACGAGGAAGGAGAGCCGGGCCTGGATCTCGCGCAGCACGCGGTCGGCGATCGCCTTCTCCCGCTCCCCCAGCTCCAGGGCACCCAGCCACTGCGACGCCTCGCCGATGGAGAGGTTGGTGACCTCCGCGATGGACCGCCCGTTGAGCTTGACCGCGAGGATCTCGGGCTTCAGCCGGGTGCCGTGGCAGACGGGACAGGGCACGTCGCGCATGTAGCCCTCGTACTTGTCCCGCATGTACTCGCTGTCGGTGTCGTCGTGCCGGCGCTCCAGGAACGGCAGGACACCCTCGAAGGCGGCGTAGTAGCTGCGCTCGCGGCCGTACCGGTTCTTGTAGCGCACGTGCACCTGGTCGGGCGAGCCGTGCAGGACCGCCTTCTGCACCTTGGCCGGCAGCCGCTCCCACGGATCGTCCATCGAGAAGCCGATCTGCTGCGAGAGACCGGTCAGCAGGCGGGTGAAGTACTCGTTGCTCATCGAGCTGGACCACGGGGCGATCGCGCCCTGGTTGAGGCTCTTGCCGGGATCGGGCACGACGAGCTCGGGGTCGACCTCCTTGCGCGTGCCGATCCCGGTGCACTCGCCGCAGGCGCCGAAGGGCGAGTTGAAGGAGAACGAGCGCGGCTCGAGCGCCTCGAACGACAGCCCGTCGTCGACGCAGGCCAGGTGCTCGGAGAAGGTGCGCTCGCGCGCGGGGTCGCCCTCCGGCAGGTCGACGAAGTCCAGGACGACCAGCCCGCCGGCCAGCCCGAGTGCGGTCTCCACCGAGTCGGTGAGCCGGCGCTTGGCGCTCTCCTTCACCGTGAGCCGGTCGACGATCACCTCGATGCTGTGCTTCTCCTGCTTCTTCAGCGTCGGTGGTTCGGTGAGCGGGTGCACCGTGCCGTCGACGCGGACGCGGGAGAACCCCTGGGTCTGCAGCGAGCTGAACAGGTCCACGTACTCGCCCTTGCGGGCCCGCACGACGGGGGCGAGCACCTGGAAGCGGGTGCCCTCCTCCATCGCCAGCACCTGGTCGACGATCTGCTGCGGCGTCTGCCGCGAGATCGGCTTGCCGCAGTTCGGGCAGTGCGGCTGGCCGGCCCGCGCGTAGAGCAGCCGCAGGTAGTCGTAGACCTCGGTGATCGTCCCGACGGTCGACCGGGGGTTGCGGTTGGTCGACTTCTGGTCGATCGACACCGCCGGGGAGAGCCCCTCGATGAAGTCCACGTCGGGCTTGTCCATCTGGCCGAGGAACTGGCGGGCGTAGGCCGACAGCGACTCGACGTACCGCCGCTGCCCCTCGGCGAAGATCGTGTCGAAGGCGAGGCTGGACTTGCCCGACCCCGACAGCCCCGTGAAGACGATGAGCGCGTCGCGGGGGAGGTCGATGTGGACGTCCTTGAGGTTGTGCTCGCGGGCGCCGCGGACGACGAGCCGGTCCATGTGATCCCTGTCGGTCGCTGGTGTGGTGCGGTGGTGGCCTGGACGGCGGCGGTCGTGGTCCGGTCGCGGCCCAGCCGGTGCAACACCGGCGCTGCCCGCGGTCGTCCACCCGGCGCTGTGAGCTGCGCCCGGTCACCGGGCGGCCACTGCCGGCCCGGGCCTCAGGCCGTCGTCGCGGTGGGGTCGAAGACGGGCGCGTACCGGCGCCAGGGCCGGCGGGACTCCAGCTCGCCGACGATCCAGAGTAGCCGCTCCTCGGCACCCGGCGGCCCGACGAACTGGACCGGCACGGGGGGCCCGTCCGGCCGGGCGCCGGCCGGCAGGACCGCGGCCGGGATACCCGCGAGGTTCCAGGCCGCCGTCCACGGGGCCCAGCGCGCGTTGGCGGTGAGGTTGGCCAGGAAGGACCGCTCGTGCCAGGGCCGGGCGGGCAGCGGCGGACCGGTGGTGACCGGCGTGAGCAGCAGGTCGACGTCGTCGAAGAACCGCACCATCCGCTGCCGGAAGCGCTCCTGCGTCCGGGGCCGCACCAGCCCGAGCCGGCGCACCAGCCGGCCGACGCGGGCGTGCGTGCGGCTGCGGGGCTGCAGCCGCGCGCGGTCGATGCCGAGGAACTCCGCGTCGTCCTCCGCCCCGGCCATCCACCGCGCGAGCGCGCCGGCCGCGGCGGCCGGGGTGACCGGCGGGTTCCGGCGGACCACCGTGTGCCCGGCCGCGCGCAGCTGGTTCACCACGGCCTCGACCGCCGCGCGGGTGGCCTCGTCGGCACCGACGCCGGGGAGCGGCGAACGGGTGCTGACGGCGATCCGCAGCGGGCGGCCGGGCGCGGCCGGGGCCGCGGGCTTCTCCCCCGCCAGCACCGCGTGTGCGACCGCGAGGTCGGCGACCGTGGTGGCCAGGGCGCCGTTGACGGCCATGCCCGACCAGTCGTCGGCACCGATGCCACCCGGCACCACCCCGGCACCGGGCTTGAGCGTCACCAGCCCGCAGGCCGCAGCGGGCAGCCGGAGCGAGCCCATGCCGTCGTTGCCGTGGGCGAGCGGGACCGCGCCGGAGGCCACCGCCGCCGCGCTGCCGCCGGAGCTGCCCGCCGGCGAGAGGGCGGTGTCCCAGGGGTTGCGCGTCACCGTGCCCGGGCCGTCGGTGGCGGCGTACAGGCACAGCTCGGGCGCCCGGGTGATGCCGACGACCACCGCACCGGCCTTGCGCAGCCGGGTGACGACCTCGTGGTCGCGGCGCTCCGGGCCGCTCTCCCGGGCCGGCGAGCCGTCGGTGCACACCTCACCGGCCACCGGCACGTTGTCCTTCACCGCCACCGGCACACCGGCCAGCGGGAGGGCGAAGCGGGTGAGGCTCGCGTCCACCGCGGCGGCCTCGGCCAGCGCCGCCTCGCGCCGGACGACGCGGAAGGCGCCGATCCGCGCGTCGACCGCCTCGATGTGGTCGAGGTGCGCGCGGACCACCTCCACCGCCGTCAGCTCGCCCGCGCGGACCCGCGCCGCGATCTCCGTGGCCGTGAGCCCGACGATCCGCGCACCGGGCTCCTGCGCCCCGTCGTCCTGAGCGGTGCCGACACCTCCGCTAGCGTCCATGCCTGGACCGTAACGGCGCCCGCCGACACTTTCCGAACGGAGTCCGGATGAGCACCTCCACCTACACCGGAGACGTCACGGTGGGTGGCCCCGCCGACGTGCGCGAGCTGCCCGGGCTGACCATCAGCAAGGTCGCGGTCAGCGAGATGGCCAACAACGCGTACCTGCTGCGCTGCCCGGCCACCGGCGAGGCGCTGCTGGTCGACGCCGCGGCGGAGCCGGAGACGCTGCGGACGCTGATCGGGGACGCCGACCTGCGCACCGTCGTCACCACGCACGGCCACTGGGACCACCACCGGGCCCTGCCCGACGTGGTCCGGGACACCGGCGCGGTCACGGTCGCCCACCCGGCCGACGCCGCCGACCTGCCGGTGCCGGTGCAGCGGCCCGTCGAGCACGGCGACACCGTGGCCGTCGGCGAGCAGACCCTCGAGGTGGTGCACCTGCGCGGGCACACCCCGGGCAGCATCGCGCTGGTCTGGCGCGGCCCCGGCGACGCCGGCGTCCACGTCTTCACCGGCGACAGCCTCTTCCCCGGCGGGGTGGGCAACACGCAGCAGGACGCCGCCCGCTTCACCAGCCTGATCGACGACGTCGAGCAGCGGCTGTTCGCCGTCCTGCCCGACGAGGCGTGGGTCTACCCCGGGCACGGGAGCGACACGACCATCGGCGCCGAGCGCCCGCACCTCGGCGAGTGGCGGGAGCGCGGCTGGTGACCCCGGGCCCGGCTACTCGTCGCTGAAGAGCGCCACCAGCTCGTCGGGCGTGCCCGGCACGTGCAACGGGAGCACGGAGACCGACCACTCCGGGCGCCGCTCCTCGACGCCGAGCGCCAGGTCCCACGCCGCGCGAGGGGTGAGCGGGCCGAAGCAGGCGTCGTCGCCGTCCTCGCCCAGGTCGACCTCGACGAGCCACTGGTCCGACAGGTCGGCAGCGAGCTCGGCGAAGTCGGGAGCCGCGTCCTCGTCGGGCTCCGGGGAGTCGATCCGGACCGGGTAGATGAGCGCCATCCTGCGCACGGTAGGCCCCCGGGGCCCCGTCCGGCATCCCGTCGCGCCCGGGGCGTCCGGGGAACGCCCGGACCGTAGGTTGGGTCGATGACGACGCCGCAGGACGACGGCCGCTCCATGCGGCACCGCATGCTGGCCGGCGAGCCGTACCTCGCCGACGACCCGGAGCTCGCGGAGCTCAGCTCGCGAGCCCTCGACCTCGCCGACGCGTACAACGCGACGTCGGTCCGCCAGGCGGGGTTGCGCCGGAAGCTGCTCGAGCAGCTGCTGCGATCGGTCGGCGAGGGCACCGAGCTGCGGCCGCCGCTGCGCGTCGACTACGGCCGCCACCTGACCATCGGCGCCCGCTGCTTCGCCAACTTCGGGCTGGTCGCCCTCGACGTCGCCCCCATCACCATCGGTGACGACGTGCAGATCGGGCCGAACGTCCAGCTGCTCACGCCCACGCACCCGGTGGAGGCGGAGCCGCGACGGCAGAAGTGGGAGGCCGCGCAGCCGATCACCATCGGCGACAACGTCTGGCTCGGCGGCGGCGTCATCGTCCTGGCGGGCGTCACGATCGGCGCGAACACGGTGGTGGGGGCGGGCGCGGTCGTCACCCGGGACCTGCCGGCCGACGTCGTCGCGGTCGGCAACCCGGCCCGCGTCGTGCGCCGCCTGGACGAGGCCCGGTAGCCGTCGAGCCGTCGCCGGCGCCCCCGTGGGGAACGCCGGCGACGGCTCGACCGGTCGGAAGGCCGACGGGGCACGGCCGGTGCGGCCGCGCCCCGTCAGCCGTCAGTCCACGACCTCGTGACCGTGCACGTGGTCGTGCGCGAGGCCGCCGCCGCCGGCTTCCTCCTTGAACGTGCCCTGCTCGCCGGCCGGGGCCGGCAGCTCGAAGGCCGGACCGGGCACCGGTCGGCCCGGAACGCCGTTCACCGACTCCGTGGAGAACGCGAAGGTGAGCATGGCGAAGGCGATGAGGTCGCTGTTCACGTCCAGCGCGTCGAGGGCCATGTTGTCGATCTGGTCGCAGGCCAGGTGGTAGCACGGGTCGAACTGCTCCCCCGCGGTACCGCCCCAGATCGCCGCCTGCTCCTCGGTCTTGCGCACCTCGGCGCCCGTGAACAGGCCCCCGGACGGGATACCGGCGTTGATGAACGCCTGGTAGTCGCTGCGGCCGGAGTACTCAGCGTCGTCGTAGGGAACCCCGATCTTGGTGTAGTACGACTCGTAGAGGTCCTCGATCGCGGTGGAGCCCGCCGGGATCGGGGCCGAGGCGTCCCAGGTGGACTCGTCCGAGTCGTAGACCATCTGCACGTAGTTCGGCGACGCCACCATGTCGTAGTTCATGTACAGCGCGATGCGGTCGAGCTCCGACTGCGGCAGCTTCTCGACGTAGCTCGTCGAGCCGACCAGCCCCTGCTCCTCCGCGGCCCACCAGGCGAAACGCAGGGTGTTGTGCGGCTTCATCCGAGCCATCGACAGCGCCGTCTCGAGCAGCGCCGCCGACCCCGAGCCGTTGTCGTTGATACCGGGCCCGACCTCGACGCTGTCCAGGTGGGCACCCGCCATGACGACGTTGTCCCGGTCCCTGCCGCGCAGCTCGGCGATGACGTTGTAGTCGGTGCGCGTCTCCGCGGGGAGCACCTTCACGAAGGCGGTGGCACCGTCGACCGCCAGGGCCTCGCCCTGCGCGAAGCTGGCACCGACGACCGGGATGCCGTGCTCCACCGTCGTGCCGTCACCGAGGGTCGCCGCGTTGGCGACGATCAGCTCCATGCGGTCGGGGCCGTTCCCCTGGTTGAAGATGATCACCGCCTCGGCGCCGGCCTGCTCGGCGTTGACCACCTTGTCGCCGAAGTTGCAGGTACCACGCTGGACGAGGGCGATGTCGGCCGGGCCGCTGAGGTCCAGCCCGGCGAAGTCCTCGGCCTCGCAGCCGCTGCTGGAGGCGGCCGGGTCGGTCAGTGCGAGATCGACGGGGACGACGGCGCCCTCCACGGTGCCCGAGCCGCTGCCGGTGAAGACGCCGGTCTCGTACTCGGCCGCGACGGGGGTGAGCTGGCGCAGCTCGGCGGGGAAGTTGAACGTGACCTCGACCGGGTCGAGCGTGACGTCGAACCTGGCCTGCCGCAGCAGGCCCGCGACGTACTCCACGCTGTCGGCGTAGCCGTCCGTGCCCGCCGCGCGGCTGCCCGGGTAGACCGGGTCGTCGCTGTTGTCCGCGATCTCCTGGAACGCGCGCTGGTGCTCGAGGATGTCCTCGAGGTCGACGCACTCCAGCAGCTTCTCGTAGGTGATGTTGTGCCGGCGGTCGCACGGATCCCGTGGCAGGGTGTTCGAATCCCGCGGCGCGGCGGTGGCCGTGGTGGCGGGGAGGGCCAGCGCCAGGAGCAGCCCGCTGGTGCCCAGTGCGATGGCTCGAGCCGCCGTCCGTCGTGCGGACGCGGTCCGTCGTTCGTTCACGCTCGATCCCTTTCGATCGGTGGTCGGCGGCGCTGCCGCCTGAGCCGGCGCCGTTGCCGGCACCGGAACTCCACCGGAGGAGAGGGCGCTTGCATAGGGGTAGTTCGCGATCCGGAACCCGCGGGAGCCCGCGCGGCGCCCGCCCGTCGAGCGCTCTTCTCCGGGCCGACCTGCGCATTCGGTGTGAGGCAGGTCACGACACGCTGAGACCGGGGACGACGCTCCGTGACAGGCCGTGACGCTCGGCGAGCGGTGTCGGCGGCGCGGACCTCAACCTGCCCCGTCCACCGGGAGCCACCGGCCCCACCAGCGCAGCAGGTGCGCCAGGCGGTCCACCCGGTGGCGGGGGCGGCCACGGCGCGCCAGCTCGTGCCCCTCCCCGGGGAACAGGAGCAGCTCCGCCGGCACCCCGTGCCGGACCAGCTCCGCGTACAGGCGCTGCCCCTGTTCCAGCGGCGTCCGCCGGTCCTCCTCCGAGTGGACGACCAGCGTCGGGGTGCGGATCTTCCCGGCCTGGGCCAGCGGGCTCTGCGCCGCCAACCGCTCGGGGTCGGTGCCCAGGTGCGTGTCGACCAGGTACCAGCCCTCGTCGGAGGTGCCGGCGAAGGCGACCGGGTCGGTGAGCGCGCCCTCCACCACGGCTGCCGCGAACCGGTGCGTCCGGCCGATCAGCAACGCGGTCAGCGAGCCGCCGTAGCCGCCGCCCATGATCCCCACCCGACCGGCGTCCAGCGCCGGCTCGGCGAGCACCGCGTCGAGGAAGGCCAGCACGTCGTCGGCGTCCGGGCCGCCCCATGCGCCCCGGACAGCCCGCCCGTGAGCCGCGCCGTAGCCGGAGGAGCCGCGCGGGTTGCACTGCACGACCGCGTACCCGGCGGAGACGAGGACCTGGACCTCCTCCGAC
Organism: Blastococcus sp. SYSU DS1024; assembly: GCF_054050795.1. Taxonomy (NCBI): domain Bacteria; kingdom Bacillati; phylum Actinomycetota; class Actinomycetes; order Geodermatophilales; family Geodermatophilaceae; genus Blastococcus; species Blastococcus sp. SYSU DS1024. The sequence goes on along the minus strand of NZ_JBJHAA010000002.1, from coordinate 323,668 downwards.
AGCTCCCAGCCGCACTGGCGGAACGGCCCGCCGTGCACCACGAGCAGGACCGGGTGCGGGCGCGGCCCCGGTGGCGCGGTCACCCAGCCGTGCACCGCGTACCCGTCGGGCGCCTCGGCGGTGCGCTCGCGCATCCGGTGCAGCCGCCCGGTGGCGCCGAGTTCGCGGCCGAAGCCGGTGAGCAGCCGGCGCCCCCCGCCGCTGAGGGCCAGCAGCTCCCCGGCCGACCGGTCGTGGGCCACCGTGGCGACGACGACCGCGCCCCCGGTCGCGATGCGCCGGACGGTGAACGGGCCGTCGACGAGCGTCTCGGGCGGCCCGCCATCCAGCGGAACGCGCAGCAGCTCGACCGCGCCCCGTCGCTGGACGCCGACCAGCACCGCTCCGTCGGCCAGCACGGTCGCGGCGGTGGTGTCGCCCCGGCCGTGCTGCTCGCGGTCGAGGAGCACCGCCAGCGGGCCGCCGTCGACGGGAACCCGGCAGGGCACCGCCTGCCGGGCGACCGCGTCCACGCCGTCCGGCCCCAGGTCGGGGATGGCGGTGAGCACGATCGTGGCGCCGTCCGGCGTGTACGCCGGGGAGGAGCAGTCGCCGCAGCACTCCGTGACGCGTCGGAGGCCGGAGCCGTCGGGGCGGATGGCGTACACGTCCCGGACCAGATCCCGGTCCGCCCGGTCGTGGCGCGCCGACACGAATGCCAGCTCGGCGCCGTCCGGACGCCACGTCACGTCCGCGCAGTCCGCCTCGCCCACCGTCACCTGCACCGGCTGCGGTAGCGCGGCGGTGTCGTCGGCGAAGTCGGCCGGCAGGGAGGCGACGAAGACCTGGGCGGGACGGTCGCGGAAGAAGCCCAGCCCGTCCCGGCGGTAGGTCAGCGTGGTGATGAGGCGGGGCGGCTCGTCGGCCGGGCCCACGCCGGGGACCGTGCCGTACCGGCCGTGCTCGGGCACCCGCGCGACGTACGCGAGGCGGCGGGAGTCCGGGGACCAGACCGGCGCGCCGGCACCCAGCGGATGGTCGGTCAGCCGGCGCGGCGCGCCACCGGCGGCGGGCAGCACCTGCAGCTGCGGACGGCCACCGGGTTCCGCGCCCAGGTAGGCCAGCCACCGACCGTCCGGGGAGAACTGCGGGTCGGTGTCGCACCGGCCGGTGGTGAGCGGGCGCGCCGGCGCGGAGCCGTCGGTGGGCACCGCCCACAGCTGGCTGCGGTACTCGTCGACCTCCGGATCGGGCCAGCCGACCGCCACGACCACCATCCGCCCGTCGGGCGAGACCGTCGGCGTCCCCGGTGTGCGCAGGAGAGCGAGGTCCGACGGCCGCATGCCGGGGACGCTAGCCGAGGGGCCCGGCCCGGCCGCCCGGCGGCCGGGCCGTCGCCGTCAGCGTGCGGCGTCGTCCCCACCGGGGTCGCTCGTACCGGCGGTCCGCGCCTCGACCGTTGCGGCGGCCGCGGGGCCACCCGGGGGACGGCCCCGGCCTCCTCCGGCTCGTCGGCCGAGACCAGCCGGCCCCGCGTGCGGAGCCGGCTGGGCGACCGGTGCCGCCCGGGGGGTCACCCCACCCGGGCGGCACCGGCCTGGGCTCAGTCGGTCGAGCCGTCGTCCCGCGAGGTCACCGGCGCGTTCCTCGGGTCCGGCGGCCCCTCGCCGCGCCCGGGGGTGTCCAGACCGTCGCGGCTGCCCGGGGCGGGCACGTTGCGCCCGGTCCGGTCGGCGCCCGGGTCCCCGGCGCCCGTCGGGCTGGTGTAGCCCGCCGCCTGGTCGCGCTTGTTCTTGGCCAGGCTGGCCACGGTGGTCACCAGCAGGGTGACCAGGATGACCGTCAGGGACAGCCACGTCGGGATCTCGGGCACCACCGTGACGTGCTCGCCGCCGTTGATGAAGGGCAGCTCGTTCTCGTGCAGGGCGTGGATGAGCAGCTTGATGCCGATGAAGCCGAGGATCACCGCAAGGCCGTAGGCCAGGTAGACCAGGCGGTCCAGCAGCCCGTCGATCAGGAAGAAGAGCTGCCGGAGCCCGAGCAACGCGAAGGCGTTGGCACTGAACACCAGGTAGGTCTCCTGGGTCAGCCCGAAGATCGCCGGGATGGAGTCGACCGCGAAGAGGATGTCGGCGCTACCGATGGCCACCAGTGCGATCGCCAGGGGCGTGATGTAGCGCTTGCCCTCGAGCTTCGTGACCATCCGGTCGCCGTGGTACTCCTTGGTCGTCGGCACGGCCTTGCGGGTGAGGCGGAGGAGGACGTTCTCCTTGAACTCCTCGTCCTCGTTGTGCCCGCCGCTGCGCGCCTGCGCCCACGCGGTGTAGATGAGGAATCCGCCGAAGAGGTAGAAGACCCAGCTGAAGTTGTTGATCGCCGCGGCGCCGACGAGGATGAAGATGGTCCGCAGGACCAGCGCGAACGCGATCCCGAACAGCAGCACCTTCTGCTGCAGCTCCCGCGGTACCGCGAAGCTCGCCATGATCAGCACGAAGACGAACAGGTTGTCCACCGAGAGGCTCTTCTCGGTGATGTAGCCGGCGAAGTACTCACCGCCGTACGTGCCGCCGTAGGCCCACAGGATCAGCAGGCCGAAGACGACCGCGATCCCAACGTAGATGGCCGACCAGGTGGCCGATTCCCGCAGGGTCGGCGCGTGCGGGGTGCGCACGTGGCCGTAGAAGTCGAAGACCAGCATGCCGACGATGGCGCCGACCGTGAGGGCCCACACCCAGAAGGGCACGTCCATTGCAGAAGACCTCCGGTATCACTGCCGACGTCCGGCACCGGAGGTCTCTCCCGCCGCCGGCCGAGGGCCGGCGACCGGCAGCACCGGAGGCCATGGGACCTCGTGATGACGACGCTGCCGCGCGGGGATACTCCCCTCCACCGTGCAACCCCGTCGCCATGCACGCGTCGTCGGGTGCCGGCGCCGGGGTACTGGCGCACACCGTACCCCGGCGCCGCGTGAACTACCGCTCGTGCGTCCCGTCACCCGGGCGCGCCGCCCGACCCCCTGCCCCGGTCATGTCGTGCCCGGCCTCGCCGACGCCGCGACCGAGGGGGTCGCCCTCGGGCGCGTGCAGCCCCACGTGCGGGTCGCCGCCCTCGGGCCGCTCCGCGGCGGCCAGGCCGTGCGGAGGCCGGGGGGTGGCCGCGGCCCGCAGCGCCTCGTGCTCGGCCTGGTCCCGCCGGCTGCGCGCCAGGCTGGCGACGGTCGTCACCGCGAGGGTCACCCCGATGACCGCCAGGGAGAGCGAGATCGGCACCTCCGGGATCACCGTCCACGGCTCGCCCCCGTTGATGAAGGGCAGCTCGTTCTTGTGCAGCGCGTGGATGAGCAGCTTGATGCCGATGAAGCCGAGGATGACCGACAGGCCGTAGCTGAGGTAGACCAGCCGGTCGAGCAGGCCGTCGATCAGGAAGAAGAGCTGCCGCAGGCCGAGCAGCGCGAACGCGTTGGCCGAGAAGACCAGGTAGGCCTCCTGGGTGAGCCCGAAGATCGCGGGGATCGAGTCGACCGCGAAGATGATGTCGGCCGTGCCGATGGCGATCAGCGCGATGGCCAGCGGGGTCAGGAAGCGCTTGCCGGCCTGCTTCACCACCATCCGGTCGGAGTGGTACTCCTCCGTCGTCCGCAGCCGCTTGCGCGCGAACCGCAGGACGGCGTTCTCCTCGAACTCCTCGGCGTCGTCGTGCCCGCCGCTGCGGGCCTGCACCCAGGCGGTGTAGACCAGGATCGCGCCGAACAGGTAGAAGACCCAGCTGAAGTTCTCGATCGCGGCCGCGCCGACGGCGATGAAGATCGTGCGCAGCACCAGTGCGAAGGCGATGCCGAACAGCAGAACTTTCTGCTGGAGCTCCCGGGGCACCGCGAAGCTCGCCATGATCAGCACGAAGACGAACAGGTTGTCGACCGAGAGGCTCTTCTCGGTGACGTAGCCGGCGAAGTACTCACCGCCGTACGTCCCGCCGTAGAAGATCCAGATCAGGATGCCGAAGATGACCGCGAGCGCGACGTAGATCGCCGACCACGTGGCCGATTCACGCAGGGTGGGCGCATGCGGCGTGCGCACGTGGCCGAAGAAGTCGAAGGCGAGCATCGCCACGATCGCGGTGACCGTGAGTGCCCACACCCAGAAGGGGACGTCCAAGTAAAACCTCCGGAGACTGGCGGATGTACGTCAGTGCCGGAGGTCTCTCCCGCCGCCGGACGTGCCGGCGACCAGCAAGGCCGGAGGTCGGGAATGCGTCCCCGTCCTCGTACTGACGACCCTGCCGCGGGGGGATACTCCCCTCCTTCAGCGGGGCAGCGCTCGGGGCAGCCACCATCGCCACCACCGCACCCTGCTCCGAGACCGACAACGCGCGCGGCTCCCCGGGAGTTCCCGTCGGGCGAGGTGTCTCAGGCGTGCGCGGCGTCGAACTGGCGCAGCTCCTTCTTCAGCTCGTTCAGCTCGTCCCGGAGACGGGCGGCGACCTCGAACTGCAGCTCGCGGGCGGCGGCGAGCATCTGCTCGTTCATCTGCGTGATCAGGTCCGCCAGCTCGGCGCGCGGCAGGCCCTGCACGTCGATCGAGCCGGCCTTGACCTTGCCCTTCGACGACAGCCCCGGCACCGGGGCCTTGCCGCGGGACTGCTGCCGCCCCGATCCGCCGACGAGCTCGACCGACTCGGAGTCCTCGGCCTCGCGGTAGATGCCGTCGAGGATGTCGACGATCTTCTTCCGCAGCGGCTGGGGGTCGATACCGCGCTCGGTGTTGTAGGCGATCTGCTTCTCGCGCCGGCGGCTGGTCTCGTCGATCGCCTGCGCCATGGAGGGGGTGATCTTGTCGGCGTACATGTGCACCTGCCCGGAGACGTTGCGCGCCGCGCGGCCGATCGTCTGGATCAGCGACTTGCCCGACCGGAGGAACCCCTCCTTGTCGGCGTCGAGGATCGCCACGAGCGACACCTCGGGCAGGTCCAGCCCCTCGCGCAGCAGGTTGATGCCGACGAGCACGTCGTACTCGCCCTGCCGCAGTTCCCGGAGCAGTTCGACGCGGCGCAGGGTGTCGACCTCGGAGTGCAGGTACCGCACCTTGATGCCCAGCTCGAGCAGGTAGTCGGTGAGGTCCTCGGCCATCTTCTTGGTGAGCGTGGTGACCAGGATCCGCTCGTCCTTCTCGGTGCGCAGGCGGATCTCGTGCACCAGGTCGTCGATCTGCCCCTTCGTCGGCTTGACCACGACCTCCGGGTCGATCAGCCCGGTCGGCCGGATGACCTGCTCGACGACGTCGCCCTGGACGCGGCCGAGCTCGTAGTCCCCGGGCGTGGCCGAGAGGTACACCGTCTGGCCGATCCGGTCGGTGAACTCCTCCCACTTCAGCGGGCGGTTGTCCATGGCCGACGGCAGCCGGAACCCGTGCTCGACCAGCGTGCGCTTGCGGCTCATGTCGCCCTCGTACATGCCACCGATCTGCGGCACCGTCACGTGCGACTCGTCGATGACGAGGAGGAAGTCGTCGGGGAAGTAGTCGATCAGGCAGGCGCCGGCGCTGCCGGCCGCCCGGCCGTCGATGTGCCGCGAGTAGTTCTCGATGCCGGAGCAGAACCCGACCTGGCGCATCATCTCGATGTCGTAGGTGGTGCGCATGCGCAGCCGCTGCGCCTCCAGCAGCTTGCCCTGCTTCTCGAGCTCCGCGAGGCGCACCTCCAGCTCCGCCTCGATGGAGGCGATCGCCCGCTCCATGCGGTCGGGGCCGGCCACGTAGTGGCTCGCCGGGAAGACGAACAGCTCCTCCACCTCGCGCACGACCTCGCCGGTGAGCGGGTGCAGGTAGTACAGCCGCTCCACCTCGTCGCCGAACATCTCGATCCGGACGGCGAGCTCCTCGTAGACCGGGAAGACCTCGATCGTGTCGCCCCGCACCCGGAACGTGCCGCGGGTGAAGGCGAGGTCGTTGCGGGTGTACTGCTCGGTGACCAGGGTGCGCAGCAGCTCGTCGCGGTCGCGCTCCTCCCCCACCGAGATCTTCAGCGCGCGGTCGACGTACTCCTCGGGCGTGCCCAGGCCGTAGATGCACGAGACCGTGGAGACCACCACGACGTCGCGCCGGGTGAGCAGGCTGTTGGTGGCCGAGTGCCGCAGCCGCTCGACCTCCTCGTTGACCGAGGAGTCCTTCTCGATGTAGGTGTCCGTCTGCGGGACGTAGGCCTCGGGCTGGTAGTAGTCGTAGTAGGACACGAAGTACTCGACCGCCGCGTCGGGCAGCAGCTCGCGGAACTCGTTGGCCAGCTGCGCGGCGAGGGTCTTGTTCGGCGCCATCACCAGCGTCGGGCGCTGCACCTGCTCGATCAGCCACGCCGTGGTCGCGGACTTGCCGGTCCCGGTGGCGCCGAGCAGGACCACGTCCTTCTCCCCGGCGTTCACCCGCTCGGCGAGCGCCTTGATCGCCGCCGGCTGGTCGCCCGCGGGCTCGAACTCGCTGACGACGCGGAAGCGCCCCTGCGTGGGCCGGAGATCGGTGGTCGTGCGCACGCGTCGACGGTACGTCGGCGGTGTGACAGAAGGCGTCGCGCGCGCACCGGGCGGTGGCTGGGGCGGAGGGGACGGCGGCGGCGGGGCGGGTACTTGTCTGCACCGGCTCGCACCCCTAGCGTGCCCAGTCGCAGGAGCGGTCCGCGCCGAGGACCAGCGCCACCCGGGCTCCCCGGGCGAGGTCGGACCCGGCGCGCCGCCGGTCCGGCCCCGCCGGGCAGGCGGCACCGCCGCGCCCGGTCGGCCGGGCTCCTCGGTGGCACCCCGGCCGGGCCTGCGCACGACGCCCCCCGCGGCCCGCCGCGGGGGGCGTCGTCGTCGCCCGCCGGGCCGGCGTCCCCGCCGGGGGCCCGGGCACGGTCGCCGGTCTCACGCCCGCCAGAGGTGTGGCGGGCCCCGGACGCGGGCACCGGGGTCCCGACGTCCGTCGAGACCCGGTCGCGTGAGCACGTACCCGGGTCTCCCGCCCCCAGCCCCGGGGCGCCCTTGGCAGGAGGAACGACCCAGATGACCCAGGTGTGGCCCGGTAGCGCCTACCCCCTCGGTGCCACGTACGACGGCACCGGCACCAACTTCGCGATCTTCAGCGAGGTGGCCGAGAAGGTCGAGCTGTGCCTGTTCGACGAGGACGGCAACGAGGAGCGCGTCCGGCTGCCCGAGATGGACGGGTACGTCTGGCACGCCTTCCTGCCCGGCATCCACCCCGGTCAGAAGTACGGCTTCCGCGTGCACGGTCCGCACGACCCGGCGCAGGGCCTGCGCTGCAACCCGAACAAGCTGCTGCTCGACCCGTACGCGAAGGCGATCGACGGCCAGATCGACTGGGACCCGTCCGTCTTCGGCTACGACTTCGAGACCAAGGAGCGCAACGACGACGACTCCGCGGCGCACATGCCGAAGTCCGTCGTCGTCAACCCCTACTTCGACTGGGGCGTCGACCGCCCGCCGAGGACGCCCTACAACAAGACGGTCATCTACGAGGCCCACGTCAAGGGGCTGACGATGACCAACCCGCGGATCCCGGAGGAGCTGCGTGGCACCTACGCCGGCGTCGCCCACCCGGCCACCATCGAGCACCTGCAGGAGCTCGGGATCACCGCGATCGAGCTGCTGCCGGTGCACCAGTTCGTGCAGGACGACACGTTGCAGCAGAAGGGCCTGCGCAACTACTGGGGCTACAACACGATCGGCTTCTTCGCGCCGCACAACGAGTACGCCAGCAACACCACGGCCGGGCAGCACGTGCAGGAGTTCAAGGGCATGGTCCGGGCCCTGCACGAGGCGGGCATCGAGGTCATCCTCGACGTCGTCTACAACCACACCGCCGAGGGCAACCACCTGGGCCCGACGCTGTCCTTCCGCGGCATCGACAACCGCACGTACTACAAGCTCGTCGAGGGCGACGAGCAGTACTACATGGACTACACCGGCACCGGGAACACGCTGAACGTCCGCACCCCGCAGGCCCTGCAGCTGATCATGGACTCGCTGCGCTACTGGGTCACCGAGATGCACGTCGACGGCTTCCGCTTCGACCTCGCCTCCGCCCTGGCCCGCGAGCTGCACGCCGTCGACCGGCTGGCCACCTTCTTCGACCTCGTCCACCAGGACCCCGTCGTCAGCCAGGTCAAGCTCATCGCCGAGCCCTGGGACGTCGGCGAGGGCGGCTACCAGGTCGGCAACTTCCCGGCGCTGTGGACCGAGTGGAACGGCAAGTACCGCGACACCGTCCGCGACTTCTGGCGGGGCGAGGGCGGCACGATCGGCGAGTTCGCCGACCGGATCTCCGGCTCGTCGGACCTGTACCAGCACTCGGGCCGGCGGCCGGTGGCCAGCATCAACTTCGTCACCGCGCACGACGGCTTCACGCTCAACGACCTCGTCTCCTACAACGAGAAGCACAACGAGGCCAACGGCGAGGGCAACAACGACGGCGAGAGCCACAACCGCAGCTGGAACTGCGGCGTCGAGGGCGAGACCGACGACCCCGAGATCCTGCAGCTGCGCGCGCAGCAGCGGCGCAACTTCATCACCACGATGATGCTGAGCCAGGGCGTGCCCATGCTGCTGCACGGTGACGAGCTCGGGCGCTCGCAGGGCGGCAACAACAACGGCTACTGCCAGGACTCCGAGCTGACCTGGATCGACTGGGAGAACGTCGACGAGGGCCTGCTGGAGTTCACCAAGAAGGTGACCAGGCTGCGCTGCGACCACCCGACGTTCCGCCGGCGCCGGTTCTTCCACGGCCGGCCGGTCCGCCGGGGGCTGGGCGACCCGGTGCCCGACATCGCCTGGCTGGCCCCGTCCGGCGAGGAGATGGCCGAGGAGGACTGGGACGCCGCCTACGCCAAGTCGCTGGCGGTCTACCTCAACGGCGTCGGGATCCGGGAGACCGACGAGCGCGGCGAGTACGTCTCCGACGACCACTTCTACCTGGCCTTCAACGCCTCGCACGAGCCGATCGAGTTCGCCCTGCCCAGCGCCGACTACTCGCAGAGCTGGACGCCGGTGCTCGACACCGCCGAGATGCACGAGGTGGAGCCGGTGGAGATCAAGCCCGGCGAGAAGGTCACCGTGCAGGGCCGCTCGATCGTCGTCCTGACCGGTCCTGCCCAGTGAGCGAGCCCATCCGGGTGCCGGGGAGCGACCGCCGCCGCGCGGACCCGGCGGCGACGTACCGGCTGCAGGTGCACGCCGGCTTCCCGCTGCAGGACGCCGCCGAGGTCGCGGGCTACCTCGCCGACCTCGGCGTCACCCACGCCTACTCCTCCCCGCTGCTCCGCTCGGCCGAGGGCAGCAACCACGGGTACGACACCGTGGACCACGCGCACATCGACGAGGCGCGGGGCGGGCAGGCCGGGTTCGACCGGTTCGTCGCCGCGCTGCACGAGCACGGGCTCGGGCTGGTGCTCGACCTGGTGCCCAACCACATGGGCGTCGACGACCCGGCGGCGGCGCCGTGGTGGTGGGACGTGCTGCAGCACGGGCGGGCCAGCGCGCACGCGGCCGCCTTCGACATCGACTGGGACTTCGGCGGTGGCAAGGTCCGCATCCCGGTGCTCGGCTCGGCCGACGACCTCGAGAAGCTCGAGGTGGTCGGTCGGGAGGGTGGGGGTGACGGAGACGGGGAGCTCCGCTACTACGACAACCGCTTCCCGATCGCCCCCGGCACCGGGGAGGGAACGCCGCAGGAGGTGCACGCCCGGCAGCACTACGAGCTGGTGGACTGGCGCCGCGCGGACAGCGATCTCAACTACCGGCGGTTCTTCGCGATCAACACGCTCGCCGGCCTGCGGGTCGAGGACCCGGCGGTCTTCGAGGCCACGCACGAGCTGGTGCTTCGACTGGTGCACGACGGCGCCGTCGACGGGCTGCGGATCGACCACCCCGACGGCCTGGCCGACCCGAAGGGCTACCTCGATCGCCTCGCCGAGGCGTCAGGCGGCCGCTGGACCGTCGTCGAGAAGATCCTCGAGCCCGGCGAGGACCTGCCCGGCAGCTGGGCGACCGCGGGGACGACCGGCTACGACGCGCTCACCGAGGTCGATCAGGTGCTCGTCGACCCGGCCGGGGAGCCGGCGGTCACCGCCCTCGACACCGAGCTCGCGGGCCGGCGGGTCGACTACGCGCAGCTGGTCCACGACTGCAAGCGCGAGGTCACCGACGGGATGCTCGGCTCGGAGGTCGCCCGGCTGGTCCGCGTCATCGGCGCGCTCGGGGGGGCGGGCGGTGGCGCAGTCGACGGCGAGCAGCAGACCGAGGCCCTGGCCGAGCTGCTCGCCTCCTTCCCGGTCTACCGGAGCTACCTGCCCGACGGCCGGGAGCACCTGGACCGGACCGTGGCCGCGGTCCGGGAACGCCGCCCCGACCTGGCGCCGGCGCTGGAGGCGCTGCACCCGGTGCTCTCGCAGGCCGGTAGCGAGGCGGCCACCCGCTTCGAGCAGACCAGCGGGCCGGTCATGGCCAAGGGCGTCGAGGACAGCGCGTACTACCGGTGGGCGCGCTTCGTGGCGCTGAACGAGGTGGGCGGTGACCCGGCCCGCTTCGGCAGCACGGTGGCCGAGTTCCACGAGGCCCAGCGGCGGCGGCTGGCGTTGCGACCGCGGTCGATGACCACGCTGTCGACGCACGACACCAAGCGCAGCGAGGACGTGCGCGCCCGGCTGGCCGTGCTCGCCGAGCTCCCCGCCGAGTGGGCACGGCTCGTGCGGGGCTGGATCACCCGGCACCCGCTGGCCGACCGCGCGCTGGCCCACCTGGTGTGGCAGAACCTGGTCGGCGCGTGGCCGCTCTCCCGGGAGCGGGCGCACGCCTACGCGGAGAAGGCCGCCCGCGAGGCCGGCACCTCCACCACCTGGACCGATCCGGACCAGGAGTTCGAGGGGCAGCTGCACGCCCTGGTCGACGCCGCCTACGACGACCCCACGACGCGGTCGGAGATCGACGCCTTCGTCACCCGGGTCGCGCCGCTGGGCTGGTCGAACTCGCTGACCCAGAAGCTGCTCCAGCTGACCATGCCCGGTGTCCCCGACGTCTACCAGGGCACCGAGCTGTGGGACTTCTCGCTGGTCGACCCGGACAACCGCCGCCCCGTGGACTACGCCCGGCGCCGGCAGCTGCTCGCCCGGCTCGACGGCGGGGAGGTACCTGCGGTGGACGAGACCGGCGCGGCGAAGCTGCTGGTCGTGTCACGGACGCTGCGCGCCCGCCGGGACCACCCCGAGTGGTTCACCGCGTACGAGCCGGTGGCGGTCACCGGATCGGCGGCCGACCACGTCGTCGCCTACGACCGGGGCGGCGTCGTCGTGGCCGGGACGCGGCTGCCGGCGACGCTGGGGCGCAACGGCTGGGGCGACACCGCGCTCCAGCTGCCGAACGGCGCCTGGCGGGACCTGCTCACCGGTGGACGGGTGGTCTCGGACGTCGCCGGTGTCGCCGCCGACGTCGCTCTCGCTCGGCTGCCGGTGGCCCTGCTCGTGCGGGAGTAGGTGCCACCGCCGGTGGCGCCGGACCACCCTCCTGCGCCACCGGCCGACGTCACGACGCCAGCCGGGTCTCCGCCGCGGCGGTCGCGCGACGCCGCCAGGGGCCTGGCTTCGGCACCGGGTGCGGTGCCGTCGGCAGGGACCAGTGCCCCCCGAGCCATGCATCGAACGAACGGGGCTCGTACCGCATCGTGCCCCCGCTCGGGTACGGCGTGAACTCGCCGAACCAGACCGCGTCCCCGGTGGTGTACAGGTCGACGCGCATGAAGTCGAAGGAACGCCCGAGGACCTGCGCGGCGTGCAGCATGGCGGCCAGGTTCTCCGGCGCCTCCATCGGTGGCCCGCACGGGGCGACGAGCTGGACGGGGATCTGCTCCCAGTCGGGGGTGTAGTAGCTGCGCGTCTGCTCGCTCGTGAACCTGCCCCGGTCCACCTGGACCGCGGCGACCTCGCCGTCGAAGACGAGGAACTTGTAGTCGTCCAGGGGGGCTCCCCCGGCGATGTGCTCCTCCAGGAGGAAGAGCTTGCGGGCCCTGCTGTAGGCCCACTCCCCCAGGAGCGCGCTCTGGTCGTCCCGCAGCCACTCCCGCGTCGCCGCCACGGTCGAGGCGTCGATCACGTCCGAGGCCGACCCGAACCGCACGAGGCCGCTGCGGTGGTTCGGCTTGAGCACCCACGGGCGGTCGAAGGGCCGGCCGACCACCGCGCCCAGGTCCTCGCCCCACCACAGCGTCTCGGGCACCAGCACGCCGGCCTCCTGCTGGAGGCGCTGCGCGTGGTCCTTCATCGCCAACTTGTCGCACGTCCACTCGAGCTCGGGCCGGCGGTCCCGCAGGATGCGCCAGCTGACCTTCTCCGTGAACGTCTGCGGGTCCCGGAGGCGAGGGAGGCGCCGCTGGCCGGCCAGGTAGAGGTACCGCCGCCGGGCAGCCGGCGGCAGGAGCCCGGCGAACCGGCGGTGCGCGGGCTGCAGGGACGAGCGAAGACGTGCGTTCAGGTGGCTTCGGGGCATCACATATCTCTCTGCGGAGGACGCCGGCACGTCCGGCGGTCCCTTGGCCGGGGCGGACACGCGTGTCCCACCGTGGCGGAGAGGCTAGCGGCGATCGGCGAGCGAGCTTCCCGTTCTCCCTCCGTCGAGCGAGAGCCGCCGGCGGGCTGGGCCACGGGACCCGTCGAGGCGGCGTCCCCGGCGAGCGGGGATCGCCCAGGGAGCAGGCGGCATTCCGCGGCCGTCGGGCCGCAGGTGGCTCAGGTGGTCACGACAGCGAGGTGCCCGGCCGGTGCTCGGCGAGGTCGGCCGGTCGTCGGGCGAGCCGGACGGTCGACCGGGACACCGAGATCATCGCCGCCAGGAAGACGATGGCACCGGCCATCTCCAGCGACTCCTCGATCGAGGAGGCCACGACGAACGCCAGGCTGCCCTTCTGGCCACCGTTGAGGTCGTAGGCGAGGCCGCCGATGGCCTCGACGCCCATCGCCCCTCCGACGTACAGCACGGCGGCGATCACGACGAGCCGACCGATGGAGGTGGGCAGCGCGCGCAGGAATCCGAGGTAGGCCAGCGCGAAGGCGACGACGACGGGCGCCGCGATCAGGATCCAGCCGAACGAGAAGATGCCGCGGGCGTCGATCAGCGAATCGACCACCACCTCGGCCGATTCGTGCAACCTGGCCGCCTCGTCGGCGGAGAGGTAGGCGAAGGCGACGGCGAGGAACGCCCAGTGCCGCCACCACCTGTCCTCCGCGGTGCGACGGTCCACGGCGATCCCCCAGACGACCAGGGCCGAGAGGAGCAGGATCGTCGCGGACAGCCAGGACGCCAGATTGGCCTCCTGGTCGACGCTGAAGATCCGCAGCAGGCCCTGGAAGCCGAAGAAGACCGGCTGCCGCACGCCGCTGTCGAGCTCGGCCGCGTTCGCCGGCTGGGCCGCGACCACCCGCAGCACGAGGCTCACGAGGTTGATGACGATCGCGGCCACGCTGAGCGCGACGAGCAAGCGTCTGGTGTTGCCGATCGGCACCATCGTGACCGTCTCCCGCCATCTCGAGCCCCGTGGGCAGTCATCGATCCGGCGACCTTAGCCCCGTCACTCCTGTCGCCGTCCTCGGTCGTGCCCTGGGCGGACGCAGGCGGCCGGGTCGGAGCCGGTCGTGGCGCCGAACGGCGAGAGCCCCCGGTCGCCGGCCGAGCCGAGCGACTCCCCGTGGGTAGCATCCGGCTGCGTGACAGCAGGACGAGACGCGGAGCAGGTGCGGCTGCTGTGGACCGGCGGCTGGGACTCGTCGTTCCGGCTGCTGCACCTGTTGCTCGTCGAGCGACGCCCAGTGCAGCCGATCTACGTGATCGACACCGGTCGACCGAGCACGCTCTTCGAGCTGCGCGCGATGGAGGCCATGCGCGCAGGGGTGCTCGCACGACTGCCGGACCCCTCCCTCCTGGCCCCGACCGCATGCGTCCTGGCGAGCGACCACCTGCCCGGCCCACGTGACGCGGCGATCGGGGAGCGCCTGCGCCGGGAGACGACGATGGGCACCCAGTACGTCTGGCTGAGTGGCCCCGCCGAGGCGCTCGGGTGGTCGGACGTCGAGCTCTGCATCGAGCGTTACGAGTCCGGCCTCAGCGACTGGCAGCGCAGGGTCTTCGACGAGCCGGGGCAGCTCAACGGCTCACCGGAGTCGGAGCTCTTCCGGTTCTGGTCGTTCCCCGTGATCCACCTGACCAAGGAGGAGATGCGGCAGATCGCGCAGGCCCACGGCTTCCTGGATCTGCTCCTGCTCCGCTGGTCCTGCTTCCGCCCGCTGGATGGGAAGCCGTGCGGCCGGTGCCGGCCCTGCCGGCTCACGCACGACGAGGGGGTCCGGTTCGCCAATCCCGTCCTCGTCGCGGTGCGCGACCTCGGCCGCAAGACGAGGAAGGCGCTACGGGAACCCGCCGCGGCGCTGGACGTGCTGCGACGGCGCTGAGCTCAGCGCGGCGGCTGCGGCACCGACCACCGCGCCCCGAGCCACGCGTCGAACTCCGCCGGCTCGAACCGCGTGACACCGCCGCCCGGGTACGGCGTGAGCTCGCCGAACCAGAGGATGCCACCCGCGTCGTACAGGTCGACCCGCATGAAGTCGAAGGGGTGGGCGAGCACCTCCGCTGCGCGCAGCATCGCGGCCAGGTTCTCCGGAGCTGCCGTCGATGGCCCGCTCCGCACGGTCTTCTGCACGGGGAGGGGCTCCCAGTCGGGGGTGTAGAAGTTCCTCGCCTGCCCCGTCGTGAACCTGCCCCGATCCACCTGGATCGCGGCGACCTTCCCGTGGAAGACGAAGAACTTGTAGTCGTCCAGCGGCTCACCGGCGGCGATGTGCTCCTCGACCAGGAACAGCCTCCGGGCCTGGCTGTAGGCCCACTCCCCCAGCAGCACTCCCTCGTCGTCCCGCGACCAGTCCCGCGTCGCCTCCACCGTCGAGGCGTCGATCTCCTGCGTGGCCGCCCCGAACCGCACGAGACCGCTGCGGTGGTTCGGCTTCAGCACCCACGGACGGTCGAAGGCGCGGCCGACCACCGCCCCGAGATCCTCGCCGCACCACAGCGTCTCGGGCACGGCGATCCCGGATTCGTCCCGCAGCCGGGAGGCGTGCTCCTTCATCGCCAGCTTGTCGCACGTCCACGCCAGCTCGGGCCGCCGGTCGTTCAGGATGCGCCAGTTGACCTTCTCCGAGAACGTCCGCGGGTCCCGCAGCCGAGGCAGCCGCCGGTGTCCGGCCAGGTACAGGTACCGCCGCCGGGCAGTCGGCGGCAGCAGCCCCGCGACCCGGCGGTGCGCCGGCTGCAGGTAGGAGCGGAGAGCCGAGTTCAGCCGACTGCGGGGCATCGTTGAGTCCTCCCTGCGCGGGACGCCGGCATCTCCGGCGGTCGTCTCTCCGTGGCGCACACGGGTACCCCGCGGCCGCGGAGGGTCTGGATGGGAGCTCCCGTCCCGGAACCCCGCCGCGGTGGACGCACGCCGCCGGCGGATCCGGGCCGCTCAGAAGCGGATCGCATCGATCACCTTCGCACGGACGGCGATGATCACCGGCAGCAGCCCGGCGAGCGCGGTCGCGCAGACCCTCTCCAGCACCACCGCGGGGAAGATCCGGCCGGCCGTCCTCGTCCCGGGCCTCCGACAACGCGCCGGGGACGCCGGTCACGCGACACCCCGGCCGGTCGCGGCGTCGAGCGCACCGACCTCGATCGCGGCGTCGAGCGCACCGACCGCGATCGCGTGGTTGGGCGCCGGCGGTGCGGGCATGAAGCTCGCGCCTGGAACCCCTCGGCCAGGTCCGTCCCGCCCGCTCCCTGGAGGCCCCCGCATGTCCGCACCCGTCGAGTTCTCCGTCTGGGCCCCGTTGCCCGAGCGCGTACGGGTCCAGGTCGACGGCACCGTCCGCGACATGCGCCGGGACGACGGCGGCTGGTGGCGCGCCGAGGTCGAGGCCGGGCCGGAGGCGGACTACGGCTTCCTCCTGGGCGACGACGACACGCCCCGCCCCGATCCGCGGTCCCGCCGCCAGCCCGAGGGCGTGCACGGGCTCTCCCGCCGGTTCGACCCGTCCGCCCACCGCTGGGGCGACGGTGCGTGGACCGGCCGCCAGCTCGCCGGTGGCTCCGTCTACGAGCTGCACGTGGGCACCTTCACCCCGGAGGGGACGCTGGACGCCGCGGTGGCGCGGCTGGACCACCTGGTCGACCTCGGGATCGACTTCGTCGAGCTGCTGCCGGTCAACGCCTTCGACGGCACCCACAACTGGGGCTACGACGGCGTCCTCTGGTACGCGGTGCAGGAGAGCTACGGCGGCCCCGCCGCCTACCAGCGCTTCGTCGACGCCTGCCACCAGCGCGGGCTGGGCGTGATCCAGGACGTGGTCTACAACCACCTGGGCCCGTCGGGCAACTACCTGCCGCTGTTCATGCCGGTCTTCAGCGAGGGCGGCGCGAACACCTGGGGCGAGTCGGTCAACCTGTCGGGCCCGGACTCCGACGAGGTGCGCCGCTACATCCTCGACAACGCGCTGATGTGGCTGCGGGACATGCACGTCGACGGGCTGCGGCTGGACGCCGTCCACGCCCTGGTCGACGAGCGGGCCACCCACCTGCTCGAGGAGATGGCGCAGGAGGTGGACCGGCTCTCGGCCGCCGTCGGGCGGCCGCTCACCCTGATCGCGGAGAGCGACCTCAACGACCCCCGGATGGTGACCCCGCGGGTGGCGGGCGGCACCGGCATCCACGCCCAGTGGAGCGACGACTTCCACCACGCGCTGCACGCCACGCTGACCGGCGAGGACCAGGGCTACTACCGCGACTTCGCGCAGGCCGGGCTGGGCGGGCTGGCCAAGACCCTCACCGGCGCCTTCTTCCACGACGGCGCGTGGTCGAGCTTCCGGCGCCGGCACCACGGCCGGCCGGTGGACACCGCACGGCTGCCGGGCTGGAAGTTCGTCACCTACCTGCAGGACCACGACCAGATCGGCAACCGTGCCGTCGGCGACCGGATCTCGGCCTCCCTCTCCCCCGGGCTGCTGGCCGTCGGTGCGACGCTCGTGCTGACCAGCCCGTTCACCCCCATGCTGTTCATGGGCGAGGAGTGGGGGGCCGCCACGCCGTGGCAGTTCTTCACCAGCCACACCGACCCCGAGATCGGCCGGGCGACGGCGGAGGGGCGCAAGGGCGAGTTCGCCGAGCACGGGTGGGACGCCGCCGAGGTGCCCGACCCGCAGGACCCCGAGACCTTCACCCGGTCGAAGCTGGACTGGTCGGAGCTGGGCGAGGAGCCCCACGACCGGCTGCTGGCCGTGCACCGCTCGCTGCTCGCCCTGCGCCGGGCCCACCCCGACCTGGTGGACGCCGACCTCTCCGCCGTGCAGGTCAACTGGGACGACGCCGACCGCTGGCTGGTCGTGCACCGGGGCTCCCTGCGGGTGGTGGCGAACCTGGCCGACCAGCCACGGGAGATCGACCTCGACGTGCCGGTCGCCGACGTGCTGTTCGCCACCGGTGAGCTGCCGGCCCTCGACGGACGCACGGTGACGCTCCCGCCGGAGAGCGCGGCCGTGCTCGGCACCCGCTGACGTGCGCCGGCTGTTCCCCGAGCCGGCCGAGCTCGACGACGCCGGCCTCGTCGAGGCCTACCGCTGCCCGCCCGGGCGGTGGCTGCGCATGGACTTCATCGCCTCGCTCGACGGCGCCGTCGCCGTCGACGGGGTGAGCGCCGGCCTGGGCTCGCCCGGCGACCGCCGGGTGTTCCGCGTGCTGCGCGCGCTCGCCGACGTCGTCCTCGTCGGGCACGGCACGGCGGCGACCGAGGGCTACCGGCCGGTGCTGCCCGACTCGCCGGTCGGGCGGCTGCGGGACGAGCTCGGCCGCACCCCGACCGCGCCGGTCGCCGTCGTCTCCCGGCGCGCCGCGCTGGACCCGGCGAGCACGCTGGTCACCGCCGCCGTCTCCCCCACGATCGTGGTCACCTGCGCCGCCGCCGACCCCGGACGCCGCGCGGCCCTGGCCGCCGCCGGCGTCGAGGTGCTGGTGTGCGGCGACGACGACGTCGACCTGCCGGCCGCGCTCGACGCCCTGGCCGAGCACGGCCTGGAGCAGGTGACCTGCGAGGGCGGTCCGCAGCTGCTGCGGACCGCGCTGGGGGCCGGGGTGGTCGACGAGCTGGACCTGTCGGTGTCACCGACGCTGGTCGGCGGCCAGACGCGGCTGCTCGAGGACGCCCTGCCGGCACCGGTGCGGCTGACGCTGCACCAGGTGCTCGAGGAGGACGGGATGCTCTTCACCCGGTACGGCGTGGGCGGCGCGACCTCCGCGTAGGGGTCGGCGCGCTGGTCAGGCCCGCACGACGACCACGGTCCCGCGCACGGCGGCGCCGTCCACCGCGGTCCACCCGGCCTCGATCGACCCCGCCGCCTCCCCCGGGGCGCTGTCACCGGGCCGCAGCACCCGGACGAACTCGACCGAGGTGGTGGCCTCCGGCGCGCCGGCGCCGGTCCAGTGACCCGTCACCGAGGGGTCGGGGGTGTCGCTGTCGTCCTGGTGCTGCGCCTCGGCCGCCCCGGCGACGAAGGCGAGCACCTGCGCGACGGCGACCGGGTCGTGCGCGGCGTCGTAGATCCAGCGCGTGCCGAGGACGCCGTGCTCGGATGTGCCGAGCAGTCCCTCCTCCGCCCCGGGAAGGGGGGCGCCGCGGTAGCTCAGCGGCACGAAGTACGTCGTCTCCCGGCCCGGTGGGCCGTCGGCGACCACGAGGAACTCGAGCCCGACCTCGCCCGCGGGGTCGTCGAGCCGGAATCCCCCGGCCCGGCGCAGCGCCGGTGGTGCGCCCGGAGGGCGGTACCAGGGCTGGCGGGGCAGCCACCCGCCGATCAGCTCGAGCTTGGTCGGCACCATCGTCGTCCGGTGGATCGTCGCCATGGCCACATCCTGCTCCGGGCTGCTCGGGGACGGGACCGCGGCGGGTGACGTGCGAGGGTGGGCCACGGCCGAGAGCCGCACCGCCGGAACGAGGAGAGCCCGTGGAACCGCTGGACCGGGACGGCATCGCCGGGCGTCTCGCCGGCTTCCCGCGGGTGGCCGCGGAGCGGCCCGAGCTGAAGCAGGCGGCCGTGGCCGTGTGCGTGACCGTCCGCGACGGCGCGCCCAGCCTGGTGATCACCCGCCGCGCCGCGGGGCTGCGGGCCCACGCCGGTCAGTGGGCGCTGCCCGGCGGGCGGCTCGACGCCGGTGAGGGCCCCGTCGCGGGAGCGCTCCGGGAACTGCACGAGGAGATCGGGCTCGACCTGGGCCCCTCGGCCGTCCTCGGGCTGCTCGACGACTACGTGACGCGCTCGGGCTACGTGATGACACCGGTGGTCTGCTGGGCCGGTCCGGTCGACGGCTTCGCCGGGTCCGAGCGCGAGGTGGCGGCCGTCCACGAGGTGCCGCTGGCCGACCTCGACGTCGACCCGGTCGTGGAGACGATCCCCGAGTCCGAGGCGCCGGTGATCCGGCTGCCGCTGCTGGGCGGCCACGTGCACGCGCCCACGGCGGCGGTGGTCCACCAGTTCTGCCGGATCGCCTGCCGCGGCGAGGTGCAGCGGGTCGCCCACTACGAGCAGCCGGTCTTCGCCTGGCGCTAGCCGGCCGTGGTGACCGCAACGTCGGCCGCCGCCGCCGGTGCGTCGGTGCTGCTTGACTGACCGGCATGGATCTCCCCGTGCAGCCGCCGGTGAAGCCGATGCTGGCCAAGGCCGCCACGCGCGTGCCCGTCGGCGACGAGTGGTTCTACGAGCCCAAGTGGGACGGCTTCCGCTGCATCGTGTTCCGGGACGGCGACGAGGTGGAGCTGGGCAGCCGCAACGAGCGCCCGCTCACCCGCTACTTCCCCGAGGTCGTGGCGGCGGTGAAGGCCAACCTGCCCGAGCGCTGCGTCGTCGACGGCGAGATCATCGTGCCGCGGGGCGACCGGCTGCACTTCGAGGCCCTCCTGCAGCGCATCCACCCGGCCGAGTCCCGCGTCACCCTGCTGGCCGAGCAGACCCCGGCGTCCTTCGTCGCCTTCGACCTGCTGGCCCTGGGCGACGAGTCGCTGCTCGAGACGCCGTTCGCCGACCGGCGGGCCCGGTTGGAGACCGCGCTGGCGGGCGCCCGGGCGCCCGTGTACCTGACCGGGGTCACCCGGGACGCCGCCACCGCCGAGCGCTGGTTCGAGACGTTCGAAGGGGCCGGGCTCGACGGCGTCGTCGCCAAGTCGGCCACCCTGCCCTACGGCCCCGACCAGCGGCTGATGACCAAGGTGAAGCACGTGCGGACGGCGGACTGCGTGGTCGCCGGGTTCCGCTGGCACAAGAGCGGGCCGATCGTCGGCTCGCTGCTGCTGGGGCTCTACGACGGTGACGAGCTGCAGCACATCGGCGTCGCCGCCTCCTTCCCGATGAAGCGCCGGGCCGAGCTGGTCGAGGAGCTCGCGCCCTACCGCGCCGAGGCGCTCGACGGCCACCCCTGGCAGGACTGGGCGAACGCCCAGGTGCAGGCCGGCGAGCAGCGGATGCCGGGCGCGGTGAGCCGGTGGAACGCGAAGAAGGACCTCTCGTGGGTGCCGCTGCGGCCGGAGCTGGTCGTGGAGATCAAGTACGACCAGCTGGAGGGCCGTCGGCTTCGTCACACCGGCCAGTTCCTGCGCTGGCGGCCCGACCGCGACCCCCGCAGCTGCACGTACGACCAGCTCGACGTGCCGGTCCGCTACGACCTGGGCGAGGTCCTGGAGGGCTGAGACGGTGCTCCGCGGCGGCCTTTCTGCAGGGGCCCGCCGCGAGCGTGCGAGCGGTGGGGGGCAGAAAGGTCCTTATGCTCGTGATCATGCGTCTGCACCGAGGCCTCCCGGCCGCCGCGTCCGGCCTGCTGCTGGCCCTGCCCCTCGCGCTGAGCGGCTGCACGTCCTTCGGGGAGAGCGCCGAGGAGCCCGCGGCGACCACCACGGCACCGGCCGAGCCCGAGGCGGCGCCGATCGAGTGGACCGACTGCGACGCGCAGATCGAGCCGCTGATCGAGGGCCAGCCGGGCAGCGAGCGCGACGTCGCCTTCGAGTGCGGCCGCACCGACGTGCCGATCAGCTACGACGAGCCCGGGGGCGCCACGCTGCCGCTCTTCCTCGTCCGCGCCGTGCTGGCCGGGCAGACCGACCGCATCGGCTCCCTCATGGTGAACCCCGGTGGGCCGGGCGGCTCGGGCGCGGATGCGGCCATCGGGCTGGCGCTCACCCTCCCCGAGGACGTGCTGCGCCGCTTCGACGTCGTCGGCTTCGACCCGCGCGGCGTGGGGCTGTCCACGCCCGTCGAGTGCATCCCCAAGGAGCTCAAGGACCGCGCGATCGCCGCGGAGCCCCGCCCCACCACCGACGAGCAGCTCGACAGCGTCTTCGCACTGTCCCGGGAGATCGCCGAGGGCTGCGCCGAGGAGTACGGCGAGGCGCTCGGCACGTTCAACACCGTGGACACCGCGCACGACATGGAGCGGCTGCGCGAGGCCCTGGGCGAGGAGCGGCTCAACTACCTCGGCTACTCCTACGGCACCACGCTTGGCTCCACCTACGCCGAGCTCTACCCCGACCGGGTGCGCGCCATGGTCCTCGACGCCGCGGTCGACCCCGACGACGACGCCATCGCCGAGGCGGAGGCCAGCGCCGCCGGCTTCGAGGCCGGCTTCGACGCCTTCGCCGAGAACTGCCGGGGCCTGATCGCCGGCTGCCCGCTGGGCGACGACCCCCGGCTCTTCCTCGAGGAGCTGCTCGCGCAGGCGCAGGCCGCCCCGATCCCGAGCAGCGAGGAGGGCGAGACCCGGCAGGCCACGCCCGGCGTCGTCCTCACCGCGGTGCAGGCGGCGCTCTACGACACCGCGTCGTGGCCGCAGCTGGCGCAGGGCCTCGCCGCCGCCCGCAACGGCGACGCCCGGGCGCTCTTCTCGCTGGCCGACGACTACAGCGGGCGGCTGGAGGACGGGTCGTACTCGAACCTCCTCGACGCCAACGTGGCGATCAACTGCGCCGACACCGAGGAGACGGTGGAGGAGAGCCGGGTCCGCCAGCTCGCCGCCGAGTGGGGCGAGCGGTACCCGCTCTTCGGCGCCGGTTCCGCGGCGGGGCTGTTCACCTGCTCGGTGTGGGAGGCCGACCGCACCCCCGTGCCGGAGCGCGACGCCGAGGGCAGCGCCCCGATCGTCGTCGTGGGCAACGCCGGTGACCCGGTGACCCCGCTGGCCGGCGCCGTGGACCTCGCGGAGGATCTCGACAGCGGCGTGCTGCTGACCTGGCAGGGGCAGGGCCACACCGCCTATCCCAAGACCGAGTGCGTCACCGGCGCGATCAACGCCTACCTCATCGACCTGGCGCCCCCCATGGACGGGCTGACCTGTCCCGCGTGACACTCGTCGGCCCCGGAGCGAGCGGAGCAGCTGGATGGCCACGAGCAAGGACGCCGTCGTCCTGGACGTCGACGGGCACGAGGTGCGGGTCTCCAACCCGGAGAAGCCGTACTTCCCCGAGCGCGGGATCCGCAAGATCGACGTCGTGCAGTACTTCCTCGCCGTGGGCGAGGGGATCCTGTTCGCGCTGAAGGACCGGCCGACGACGCTGGAGCGCTGGCCCGGTGGCGTGTTCGAGGGAGCCCGGCTCTCCACGCGGGTGGACAACACCGGCGACGCGTTCTACCAGAAGCGGGTGCCCAAGAACGCCCCGGACTGGGTGCCGACGGCGCACATCACCTTCCCGAGCGGGCGCACCGCGGACGAGATCGCGCCGGACTCGGTCGCCGTCGTCGCGTGGTGCGCCAACCTCGGCACGCTCACGTTCCACCCCTGGCCGGTGGGCAAGGCCGACGTCGAGTCGCCGAACCAGATCCGCATCGACCTGGACCCCCAGCCGGGCACCGACTTCTCCGACGCGGTGTGGGTGGCGCCGCACGTGCGGGAGCTGCTGCACGAGCTCGGCATGGAGGGGTGGCCGAAGACCTCGGGCGGCCGCGGGCTGCACATCTACGTGCCCATCCAGCCGCGCTGGACCTTCACCGACGTCCGCCGGGCGGTGATCGCCTTCGGCCGCGAGCTGGAACGCCGTCTCCCCGACCGCGTGACCATGTCGTGGTGGAAGGAGGAGCGCGGCGAGAAGATCTTCATCGACTACAACCAGATGGCCCGGGACCGCACCATCGCGTCCGCGTACTCGATCCGGCCCCGGCCGCACGCCCCCGTCTCCGCACCGGTCGACTGGGAGGAGCTGCCCGATGTGCACCCCACCGACTTCGACGTGCTGAGCATGCCGGCCCGGTTCGCGGCCGTGGGTGACAAGCACGCCGGGCTGGCCGACCACGCCTTCGGCATCGAGCCGCTGCTGGAGCTGGCCGAGCGCCAGGCCGCCGACGACGGCCTCGGTGACCTGCCCTATCCGCCGGACTACCCGAAGATGCCCGGCGAGCCGATGCGGGTGCAGCCCAGCCGCGCACGGAAGCCCGCGACCACCGAGGACTGACCCCCGGGCCGCACCCGCCACCGGCGCCGCGCCTCCGCGGCGCCGGTGGTCACTGCGTTCACCCGATGCTCCTCCGCGGGTCGCCATGCCGTCCTCCCGGCGTCCTCCCCGGACACCACGCTGTCCGCCGGACACCCACGTCGAGGAGGCACACGTGACCGAGTCATCGATTTCCCGGGACGGCTCGCCGGCCGAGGCCGCGCTGACCCGGAGGCGCCTGCTGCAGGCCGCCGCTGTCGTCGGGGTCGGCGTCGGGGCGGGCACCGTGCTGGGCCCCGCCCCCCGGGCATGGGGCGCGCCGGGCCTGACCCGGTCGAGGCCGGAGGTGCGCTGGGGGGTGCAGAGCGGGGACGTCACCGCGCGCTCGGCGGTCGTCTGGTCCAAGACCGACCGCCCCGCGCGCATGGTGGTCGAGGTGGCGGCGACCGAAGACTTCCGCACCCCCCGGGGCCGGTGGTCGGTCGACGTCGGGCCGGACACCGACCACACGGGCAAGGTGCACCTCTCCGGCCTGCCGGCCGGGACGGAGCTGTTCTACCGGGTCAGCTTCGCCGAGCACGACGCGGGGCAGACCAGCGAGCCGCTGACCGGTCGGCTGCGCACCGCGCCGGGCGACCGCCGGGACGTGAGCTTCGCCTGGTCCGGGGACGTCGCCGGCCAGGGGTGGGGGATCAATCCCGACCTGCACGGCATGACCGGGTTCGAGGCGGTTCGCCGGCTCGCCCCGGACTTCTTCATCCACTCCGGCGACAGCGTGTACGCCGACGGACCGCTGCAGGAGCGCGTCGTCCTGCCCGACGGCACGGTGTGGCGCAACGTGGTCACCCCGGAGAAGAGCAAGGTCGCCGAGACGCTGGACGAGTACCGCGGCCAGTACCGGTACAACCTCCTCGACGACAACGTGCGGCGCTTCGCGGCGGAGATCCCGCAACTGGTCCAGTGGGACGACCACGAGGTGACCAACAACTGGTACCCGGGCGAGGTGCTCACCGACGAGCGGTACACGGTCAAGGACGTCGACACGCTGGCCGCCCGCGGCCGGCGGGCATTCCTCGAGTACATGCCGATCGGCGGCAAGAGGATCGACCGGGTGCTGCCGTACGGCCCGCTGGTGGACGTGTTCACCCTGGACCTGCGCACCTACCGCGGTCCCAACTCGCCCAACCTGGCGATGGGTGGCCCCGAGGCCCGGATCTTCGGCACCAGCCAGCTCGGCCAGCTCGCCCGGCAGCTGCGCAACTCCCGGGCCCTGTGGAAGGTGATCGCCTCCGACATGCCGATCGGCCTGGTCGTGCCGGACGGGCCGGTGGACCACGAGGGCATCGCCAACCGCGATCCCGGTCTCCCCGCGGGCCGGGAGCTGGAGATCGCCCGCCTGCTCTCCGACCTCAAGCGGCACGGGGTCCGCAACGTCGTCTGGTTCACCGCCGACGTCCACTACACCGCGGCGCACCACTACGACCCGGCACGGGCTGCGTTCACCGACTTCGACCCGTTCTGGGAGTTCGTCTCCGGCCCGCTGCACGCCGGCACCTTCGGCCCGAACGAGCTCGACCCCACGTTCGGCCCGCAGGTCGTGTTCAACCGGGCCGCCGACCGCCCGAACCAGCCGCCCAGCGACGGCCTGCAGTTCCTCGGCCACGTCCACGTCGACGGGGGCAGCGGCACCATGACGGTGCAGCTCCGCGACGTCGCCGGGCACGTCCTGCACCAGACCGACCTGACCCCGGTCTGACCGGTTCCCGGACGGCGGCCGCGAGCGCGGCCGCCGTCCGGGAGCGCGCCCGACCTCGCCGGCGCCCGCCGTCGCGGCGTGGCCGGGCACCCCGCGCACCCGCCTCCCCTGGTCGGCGTAGGCAGGGCGGGGCGCCCCTGCAGGTCACTCACCCGTCCCCGGACAGGTGGCCGGAGCCGGTGGGCGTGCGGCCGCCCGTCAGCCGGCCAGCCGGTGCGCGGCCGGGCCCAGGGCGTGCACGCTCAGCGCGACCGGCTGCGCGATCTGCTGCGCCAGCCGGGCGGCGGTCACCGCTGCGCGCAGCGCGTCGGCGGACTCGGCCAGCCGGTCGGCGAGGACCAGGTCCAGATCGGCGTCGTGCAGGTCGTCGACGTCGCGCAGGAAGACGGCACCGCCGGGGGCGGGAACGCGGGAGGACACGGGCGAGGCGACGAGCGGGTGCATGGCGTTCTCCTGGATCGGTGGTGCGCCGGATCCGTCCGGCAGGTCCCACCGTCGGGGAGCAGCCGCACGACGGCCCCGAGAGAACCGCAGGAAAACCGCAAGACCGCCCGCTCGCCGTCCTGCGCGACCACGGCACCGGCCGTGTCCGTCGTAGGGGCGGCGCGGCGTCCCCCGGACGGGTGAGCGCCGGCACCCGGGTGGCTCCGGGCGCTCCAGCCGGGGGTAGCGCTGGTCGATGCGGCAGTCGACGACGGCGGAGGAGCACGGGTGAGGATCTGGTTGCTGGCGTACGGCGTCCTGTACGTCGTCGTCGAGATGGTGGGGCACCAGCTGGAGAGCATCGGCTGGCCCCGGATCACCGCCCTCGACGTGGCGACCGCGGTCACCGACGCCTTCCTCACCGTCTCGATCACCCTCGCCGTGCTGCTGGCCGGGCAGCTGGGGCTGCGGCGCTGGGCCCCGGTGGTGGCCGCGCGGCTGCACCCCCCGGCGCCCCCGGCGTTCCTCGTGGACCGCCCGATCGGCGTCCGCTCGTGGCGTCCCGAGCCCCTCGCCCTGCCGGCCGCCACCCCCGCGCGCAACCCGTACTCGGTGGGCGCCTACGGGCCGGCGCGGAACCGGCGCGGACGCCGGGTGGCCCCCGCGTTCCCGGAGGAGCCCGGCCACCTGCTCTGAGCTCCGGACGCCGTCGAGGCCGGCACGGAGAAGAGTCCCAGATCACAGTTCTGCCGCACCGGTGTCCGGATCCCCCGATCGACGGCTAGGGTGAGGACGTCGGGAAGGCCCCGCGCTATGGCAGGACCCCGATGTACCACCTCAGCTAGGAGCGAGCAATGCCCGAAGGAACTGTCAAGTGGTTCAACGCGGAGAAGGGGTTTGGCTTCGCCACCCCGGACGGCGGCGGACCGGACGTCTTCGTCCACTACTCGGCCATCCAGTCCAGCGGGTACCGCTCGCTCGATGAAGGCCAGCGGATCGCGTTCGACATCGAGCAGGGCCAGAAGGGCCCGCAGGCTGCGAACGTCACCCCGCTCTGATCGTCTGATCAGCACAGCGCCCCCCGCCCGGTTCACCGGGCGGGGGGCGCTGTCGTTCGTGGGCCGCCCGGGCGGGCGGTCAGCGGGCCCGCGGCACGTACCCGCCGATGAGCGCGGACATCAGCAGGGCCCCGTCGTGCTCGCCGACCGCGGCCGCCGCGTCGGCGAAGGCTCGCCAGCGCTGCCGCTCCAGCTCGGTCGGGGCGTTCTCCGCCCGGGCGGTCAGCTGCTCGAGCAACCGCTCCCACTCCCCCTGCGGGGTCGGCCAGAGGCCGGCCAGCCGCCGGGCCTCCGCCGAGATCGCCGTGATGCGCACGATGTCACCGGCGTGGTTGGTCAGCGGCTCGATGTACCCCGCGGACGCCAGCGCTTTCGCCGCGGCGACGACCTCCGCCTTGGGCAGCCCGCTGCCCGGCACGACCGAGCCGAGCAGGTACGGGGCGCCGCCGTGCTTCGGCTCGTCGACCAGCCGGGCGATCGCGCGGAGCACGGGCAGGTCACGGGTGAACCAGACGTCGGGCAGGAGGCCGTCGGGCGATGGGGGCGCGGGAGTCACCCGCCCAGTCTCCCCGGCGCCCGACGCCGGGGCGCCCCGGCCCGGCGTCACGGGGCACCATGCGCTCCGGCCGGGTCGCCCGTGCGCGCCCGGGAGGCGGGGCCGGGCCGGTGAGCACGGGGAATGGTGGTCCGGCGGTGCTCGTTGACCGGGGCATGACGACCTCCCCCGAGAAGCCCCAGGTCACCAAGACCGACGAGGAGTGGCGGGCGCAGCTGTCCCCGGAGGAGTACGCGGTGCTCCGGCAGGCCGGTACCGAGCGCGCCTGGACCGGCGAGTACGTCGACACGAAGACCGTCGGCGTCTACGAGTGCCGCGCGTGCGGCGCCGAGCTGTTCCGCTCGGAGACCAAGTTCGACTCCCACTGCGGCTGGCCGTCGTTCTACGAGGCCTCCGCCGAGGACAACGTCATCCTCCGCGAGGACCGCAGCTTCGGCATGAACCGCACCGAGGTGCTGTGCGCCACCTGCCACAGCCACCTGGGCCACCTGTTCGACGACGCGCCGCAGACGCCGACCGGCGACCGCTACTGCATCAACAGCGTCAGCATCCGGCTGCAGCCCGCCACGACACCGTGATCCTCCGGATCACACCGCGTCCACGAGCCCTTCCCCGGCTCCGCTGAGCGCGTCCGCGTCCCGCGTCGGGAGCCCTCCGGGCCCCGCGACGCGGGACGCAGTGCTGTCCGGCGTCGTCACGCCAGGTCGGCGACCAGCTCGGCGACCGGCTTGCGGACGCCGGTGTAGAACGGCACCTCCTCGCGCACGTGCCGCCGGGCGCGGCTGGCCCGCAGGTCGCGCATCAGATCGACGATGCGGTGCAGCTCGTCGGCCTCGAAGGCGAGCATCCACTCGTAGTCGCCCAGCCCGAACGAGGCCACCGTGTTGGCCCGCACGTCGGGGTAGGGCCGGGCCTGCATGCCGTGCTCCTTGAGCATGTCCCGCCGCTCCTCGTCGGGCAGCAGGTACCACTCGTAGGACCGCACGAACGGGTAGACGCAGACGAACCGCCGCGGCTCCTCGTCGGCCAGGAAGGCCGGGATGTGGCTGCGGTTGAACTCCGCCGGCCGGTGCAGCGCCATCTGCGACCACACCGGCTCCAGGCGCCGGCCCAGGGCCGTGCGGCGGAGGCGGGTGTAGGCGTCCTGCAGCGCCTCGGCCGACGAGGAGTGCCACCAGACCATGAGGTCGGCGTCGGCCCGCAGGCCGCTCACGTCGTAGGTACCGCGGACGACGACGTCCTTGCCGGCCAGCTCCTCGACCAGCGCGGTGGCCTCGTCGGCGGCGGCGGACCGCTGCTCGTCACCGAAGGGCTGCGCCAGCCTGAACACCGACCACATCGTGTACCGGATGGTGGCGTTGAGCTCGTTGGCCCGCTTTCCGGTGCTGCGCTCGTCCACCTGCTGCTCGCTCATGCCCACATCTTCCTCCGCGGCGTGGACGGCGCGAGGACCGGGCGGGTCACGTGCTCGGGATCACCGACAGGTGCCGGCGGGTGCGCCCCGGCCAGCAGGCGAGCGCGGCCAGCCCCAGCGCGACCCCGTCCTCGAGGATCGCCGCGGCGGTGCCCGGCATCCGCCCGGCCGCCCAACGCCGCCAGCCCAGGCCCGCGTACGAGCCGACCAGCGCTCCGGCGACCCCGACCGTGACCGGCAGCGCGCCGTTGGCCCGCTCGCGGGCAGCCAGCCGCCCACCACCTTCGGCAGCGGCGAGCAACCGCGGCGCCAGCGCGGCGCCCTCCGTCCGCGGTGGCACACCCGGCTGCTTGTCCGCGACCAGCTCCACCAGGACGCCGACGGCGCTGAAGACCTGCTGCTTCCTGGTCACGCCGCCCGGCGCCCCTGCGGCCGTGGGTGCGGTGAGGACGGGGCCGGCGAAGCCGAGCGAGCTGCGGCTGCCGGCGGCCAGCCCCAGCACCGCGGAGCGGACCACCAGCCGGGCCCGGGCCGGGCCGCGGGGCGTCGCCCGCTCGCGGGCGGTGGGCACCGCTTCGAGCACCCCCTGCACCGCCGCGCCGTACGCCAGGTGCGGCAGCGCGTCGGCCAGCCAGTCGTCGGCCGACCAGTCGCGCGGGTCGCTCACCCCGAGCGCCGCCACCGCCCCGTCGGTGGCCGCCGTCGACGCCGCACCGGCCAGCAGCGCCCCCACCGGGGCGGGGAACCGGACGCCCAGCGACCGGACAGCGCTGGCCAGGACGCCCACGCCCAGGCCGTTCACGGTGCCGGCGAGCGCGCCGAGCGCGGTCCGCCGGGCGTCGCGGGCGGCGCCGCGGCCGGGGATCTCCCGTCCCGCGCGCGCGGCGACGGCATCGACCAGCCGCTCGGGCACCGTGCTCGCCGGGCGCCCGCGGACGGCCATGTCGAGGTAGTTGACGGCGTCGAGGACGACGGCGCCCAGGGCACCGGCCGCCAGGCCGCGGACGAAGGTGCTGGTCATGCTCCGACCCTGTGGTGCGGCGGCGGGCCCGGCAACCGGAGGGTCAGCCGGTGGTCTTCTCGCCGGTCGCGGCACCGCGCCGGGGGGCGGGCGTGCGGTGGGCCTCGCGGCAGTCGGGGCAGGCGGCCATCCAGACGTGGTGGCGCAGGCAGCGGACGGGGGTGACGGGGAACTGGTCGTGGCGGTACGTCGTGCTCACCGGGGTTCCAACGCCGCGGCGGCACCGGTGATGCCCCGCCCGGGCCGTGGTCCGCACCACGACGGCCACGGAGTTCAGGTCAGGGCGTCGAGCGCCCGGTGGGCGTCCCGGATGCAGGCAGGGATGCCCACCCCGCCGAACGCGGCCCCCGCGATACCCAGCCCCGGCACCTCCGCGACGGCGGCGCGGACGGCGTCCACCCGCGCCTGGTGCCCGACCAGGTACTGCGGCAGGCCACCGCCCCAGCGGACGACGGCGGTCTCCAGCGGCTCCGGGCGGGACAGCCCCAGCAGGTCGGCGACGTCGGCGACCACCGCGGCCGCCAGGTCGTCGTCGCCACGTTGCAGCTCGGACTCGTCACGGAACCGGCCCACCGACGAGCGCACCAGGAGCACGTCCCCGCCCAGGTGCGGCCACTTGGCGGAGGAGACCGTGACGCCCTTGACCAGCCGACCGGTGACCGGCGGCACGAGCAGCCCGCTGCCGGCGTCGACGGGCTGCGCGGTGAAGGCCATGGCCACCACGGCCATCGAGGCGTACGGGATGCCCAGCAACGGCTGCACCGCCCCGGGGGCGACGTCGGCGAGCAGCCGGGCGGCCTTGCCGGCGGGGGCGGTGACCAGGACCGCGTCGGCGCGCAGCACCTCCGGCGCACCCGCCGGGCCCACGGAGAGCTCGAGCCCCGCGGGTGTCCGCCGGATCCCGTGCGCGGGGGTGCGCAGCCGGACCTCGGCCCGGGCCGCGGTCACCAGCGCCGCGGGCAGCGCGCCGATGCCCTCGTCGACCGTCTGGAACACGGGGCCGTCGGCGTCGCCCCGGCTCCGGTTCCCCGTCTCCCGGGCGGCCGCGGCCGCGGCCAGCACCGACTCCGCGCCCTGCAGGTGGGCGAACAGGGCCGGCATGGTCGCCTGCAGGGAGAGCTCGTCGGCCCGGCCGGCGTAGACGCCGCCCAGCAGCGGCTCGACCAGCCGGTCGACCACCTCGTCGCCGAGCCGCTCGCGCAGCAGGCCGCCGACGGCGACGTCGCCGTCCACGGTGAGCGGTGGCAGCTCCACCTCGGCCCGCACCCGGGCGACGCCCGCCGGCGTGAGGATGCCGTCGAGCCCGTCCGCCGTCGCCGGCACGCCGAGCACGGTGCCGGCCGGGAGCGGGAACCGGCCCTCGGGCAGCACGACCGACGCCTGGGTGGTGGCCGGCGCGACGAGCCGGTCCCCCAGCCCGAGGGCTTCGACCAGGCCGATCGCCTCGGGTACACGGGCCAGCATCGCCTCGGGCCCGGTGTCGTACCAGTGCCCGGCCAGCTCGATGCGGTGCAGCTTCCCGCCGATCCGGTCACCGGCCTCGAGCACGACGATCTCGTCGTCGGGGCGCCGACGGCGCCACTCGAAGGCTGCGGCCAGCCCGGTGATGCCGGCCCCGACGACGACGAGCCGGGACCGGGTCATCGCGCGGTCAGCTCGTGGACGAGCTCGACGACGTGGGTGAGCACGTCCGGGTCGGTCTCGGGCAGCACGCCGTGCCCGAGGTTGAAGATGTGCCCGCGGGCGGCCTGCGCCTGCCGCACCACCCGGCGCACCTCGCGGTCGACCGTCGCCCGGTCGGCCAGCAGGACCGCGGGGTCCAGGTTCCCCTGCAGGGAGCGGCCGGGGCCCACGCGCCGCGCGGCCTCGTCCAGCGGCACCCGCCAGTCGACCCCCACGACGTCGGCCCCGGCCTCGCCGATGAGCGGCAGCAGCTCCCCGGTGCCCACACCGAAGTGGATGCGGGGGACGTCCCGCTCCCCCAGCCCGTCGAAGGCCGCGCGCGAGTGCGGCAGCACCCGCTCGGAGTAGTCGGCGGCGGACAGGACGCCGGCCCACGAGTCGAACAGCTGCACCGCCGACGCCCCGGCGTCCACCTGGGCGCGCAGGAAGGTCGCCGCCGACGCCGAGAGCCGCTGCAGCAGCCGGCCCCACGCCTCCGGCTCGGCGTACATGAACGCCTTCGTGCGGGCGTGCTCCTTGGAGGGACCGCCCTCGATCAGGTAGGTGGCGAGGGTGAACGGCGCCCCGGCGAAGCCGATGAGCGGCGTGGGACCGAGCTCCGCGACCAGCGAGCGCACCGCCGTCTGGAGGAAGCCGAGCTGCTCGGGCGCCAGGTCGGGCAGCGCGTCGACGTCGGCGACCGTGCGCACCGGGTCGGCGACCACCGGCCCGATGCCCGGCTTGATCTCGATGTCGACGCCGGCGACGACCAGCGGCAGCACGATGTCGGAGAAGAGGATGGCGGCGTCCACCCCGTGGCGGCGGACCGGCTGCAGGGTGATCTCGGTGACCAGGTCGGGGTCCTGGCAGGCCGCCAGCATCGCCGTGCCGGCGCGCAGAGCCCGGTACTCCGGGAGCGAACGCCCGGCCTGGCGCATGAACCAGACGGGGGTGCGGCTCACCGGGAGACCACGTGCGGCGCGGACGAGGTCGGAATCGGCCGGGGACGCCGACGCGGGAGCGGGACTCACGACCGCCGATCCTCCCAGACGGCCGGGCGGCACCGGTCCGCCGCGTCCTGCGCGACTGCGGCGCGTCGGCGCCCTGGTGCTGCGTCCGGGCCTACTCTGCGGACGTGGAGCCGCGCAACCGGGCCGATGCCGGGGACGGGAACCGGGACGACGCCGTCCCGGCCGCCTTCCGCGCCGCCCTGGAGTCGCTGGCCGCAGTGCGGGTCCGCCCGGAGATCGAGCTGGGCCGCATCCCCGCCCCGCAGCGGCTGGCTCCCTTCGCCTACGCGATCGGCGCCCGGGTGCCCGACCCCGACGCCGAGGACGAGGACGACGTCGAGATCGCCAGCGCGCGGTTCATCGTCCTGTTCGACCCGGAGGGCCACGAGGCCTGGCACGGCACCACGCGGTGCGTCGGCTACCTGTCCGCAGCGACCGACGAGCAGCTGGTCGACGACGCGATGTTCTCCGAGGTGGCGTGGAGCTGGCTCACCGACGCGCTGGGGGACGCCGGCGCGGCGCACCACACCGTCGGCGGCACGGTCACCCGCACCGCCTCGACGCGGTTCGGCGAGCTGGCCGGGCCCGAGCACTCCGTCGACGTCGAGATCCGCGCCTCCTGGACGGCCGACGGCGCTGACCTGGACCGGCACCTGCTGGCCTGGCTGGAGGTGCTCGGCAACGCCGCCGGGCTCCCGCCGCCCGGTGTCCGGCTGCTGGGTCCCTCCGACCGGGTCGGTAGCGAGACTCTCTAACATCGGTGCGGCACAGCGGCACGGAGCCCGTTGCGCCGGTGCTCCTCCCCAGGATCGGCGCGGTGCACCCCGGCCCGGGCGCCGGTGGACCGACAGACGAGGACCGGCAAGAAGGTGGACGGCAACTGAGCACCGAGCCCACTCCCCAGCCACCGGAGGACCCGGCGGCCGCTGCGGCCCCCGAACCGATCCCGCTGCTGGCACCCCGCGACGGGCTGCCGCCGGTCATCGAGACCTCCACCCAGCTGGTGGAGTACGCCGAGGCGCTGCGCGCGGGTCGCGGCCCCGTCGCCGTCGACGCCGAGCGGGCCTCCGGCTACCGCTACGGGCAGCGCGCCTACCTGGTGCAGCTGCGGCGCGACGGGTCGGGCACCGGCCTGCTCGACCCGATCCCCCTGCCCGACCTGTCGGTGCTGCAGGAGGCGATCGCCGACGCCGAGTGGGTGCTGCACGCGGCGAACCAGGACCTGCCCTGCCTGGCGGAGATCGGTCTGGTCCCCGCCCGGATCTTCGACACCGAGCTGGCCGCCCGCCTCGCGGGGCTGCCCCGGGTCGGGCTGGGCGCCGTCGTCGAGTCGCTGCTCGGCTTCTCGCTGCAGAAGGGGCACTCCGCCGCCGACTGGAGCACCCGCCCGCTGCCCGAAGAGTGGCTGGTCTACGCCGCGCTCGACGTGGAGGTGCTGGTCGACCTGCGCGACGCGCTGGCGGCCATCCTCGAGGAGCAGGGCAAGAGCGACTGGGCGCGGCAGGAGTTCGAGGCGATCCTCGCCGCCGGCCCACCGGCGCCCAGGCAGGACCCGTGGCGCCGCACCTCGGGCGTGCACGGCCTGCGCAGCCGGCGCCAGCTGGGCATGCTCAAGGCCATCTGGGAGGCGCGCGACGAGCTGGCCCGCAAGCGGGACGTCGCGCCCGGCCGGGTGCTGCCCGACTCGGCGATGGTCGCCGCCGTCCAGGCCGACCCCAAGAACGAGGGCGCCCTGCTGGAGCTGCCGGTGTTCCGCGGCCGGGCCAACCGCCGGCTGGTGGCGCACTGGTACAACGCACTGGCCCGCGGCAAGGCGCTGCCGGAGAACGAGCTGCCGCTGCACAGCAGGCCCGGTGACGGGCCTCCGCCGGTGAACCGGTGGGCCGACCGCGACCCGGCGGCCGCCGCCCGGCTGCAGGTGGTCCGCGCGGGGCTCGCCGAGCTGTCGGAGAAGCACGCCGTGCCGGTGGAGAACATCCTCTCCCCCGACCTGGTGCGGCGGCTCGTGTGGAGCCCGCCGGAACCTCGGGAGCCCGGCGCCGTGGCCGAGGCGCTGCGAGCCGGCGGCGCCCGCGAGTGGCAGCTCGAGCTCACCCGCGACCTGCTCGCCGACGCGATCACCCGCGCCTGAGGGAGGACCCCGCCGCCCCCCGCGGCTCGCAGGCTCGCAGCGGGTCCCTGCCCCGGGGCCGCAGGAGGGCCGACGACGACGCCGGCGCCGCCCGCGGGGTGCGGACGACGCCGGCGTCGGCGTGGTCGCCTGCCGCCCGCCGGCGCTGAGCACGGCGGGCGGCAGGGGTCATCGTCGGGCCGTGGCAGCCCGTCGGCGGGCGAGCGCGTCGACGCTCGCGGCGAGCAGGAGCACCCCGCCGGTGATGATGAAGTTCAGGTACGCGGCCACACCCAGCAGCCCGAGCCCGTTGGCGATGATCGCGATGACGAGCCCACCCAGGACGGCGTCCCGGGCCCGGCCGCGCCCACCGAAGAGGCTGGTACCACCGATCACCGCGGCCCCGACCGCGTAGAGCAGGGTGTTGCCGGCACCGGCGTCCGGGGTGACCGAGCTGAGCCGGGAGACGGCGAAGATGCCGCTGAGCGCCGCCAGGCTGGAGGAGAGGACGAAGACGCTCACGCGGATGCGGGTGACGTTGATCCCCGCGCGACGCGCCGCCTCCGCGTTCCCCCCGACCGCGTAGATGTGCCGGCCGTAGCTGGTGCGGCTCAGCACGAAGGTGAGCAGCAGCAGGAGCACGATGACGATCGGCACCGCGTAGGGGATGCCCTGCAGGTCGATCGCGGCGGCGAGCGCCCGGTCGACGCTCAGGATGGCCGTCGCCACCAGCACGACCGCCGAGATCACCACGACGCGGAGCAGGACGACGATCAGCGACTGGTGCGCCAGTCCCCGCGCCCGCTGGCTGCGCCACCGCCACAGCTCGGCGACGGCGTAGACGACCACGACCCCGATCGCCAGCACCCAGCCCCACACGACCGGGAGGTTCTGGTTGATCAGGCCGACGATGACGTCGTCCCGGACGGGCACGGTGCCACCCTGGCCGATCAGCCAGAGGGTGACGCCCTGCCAGCCCAGGAACAGCGCCAGGGTCACCACGAAGGACGGGATCCCGACGATGCCGACGAGGCTGCCGGTGAACAACCCGATGAGCGCGCCGACCGCGATCGCGGCCAGCACGGCGAGGTACCAGGCCACGTCCGCCTGCACCAGCAGCTGGGCGAGGACGGCGGCGCAGACGCCGCTCACGACGCCGGCGGAGAGGTCGATCTCCCCGAGGAGCAGGACGAAGACCAGGCCCATCGCGAGCACGGTGATCGGGATGGCCTGGGTGAGCAGGTTGGCCAGGTTGATCGGCGCGAGGAACGTGCCGGGCCGCAGCACGGTGAACAGGATGCCCAGGACGATGATGCCCATGATGGCCGGCAGCGCGCCGAGGTCACCGGCGCGCAGCTTGTTCACGTAGCCGCGGACGGCGCCGCCCAGGGAGTTGTCCTGGCGGTCGCCCTCGAAACCGGCGGCCGGCTTCTGCGATCCGCTCGCCTCGGCGGCGGTCAGGGTGTTGCTCGACATGGAAGTCCTCTCAGTCCTCGAGCGCGTCCGGTGCGAGCCCCAGCTCACCGGAGCGGCCGGAGGTGATCAGCTCGATGACCTGGGTGCGGTCGACCTCGGAGATGGGGACGTCCGCGGCGATCCGGCCCAGGTACAGGGCGGCGACCCGGTCGGCGACCTCGAACACGTCGACCATGTTGTGGGTGATGAAGACGACGGCGTGGCCGGTGTCGGCGAGGCGGCGGACCAGGTCGAGCACCTGACGGGTCTGCGCGACGCCGAGCGCGGCGGTGGGCTCGTCCAGGATGACGAGCTTGGACTCCCAGAGGACGGCCTTGGCGATGGCGACCGTCTGCCGCTGCCCACCGGAGAGGCTGGACACCAGCTGGCGCACCGACTTCAGCGTGCGCACCGACAGCTTGGTGAGCGTGTCCCGCGCGGCCTCCTCCATCGAGGCCTCGTCGAGGACCAGGCCGCGCTTGCGCTCCCGGCCGAGGAACATGTTCTGGACGACGTCGAGGTTGTCGGCCAGCGCGAGGTCCTGGTAGACGACCTCGATGCCCAGGCGGGCCGCGTCGCGCGGGCCGTGCAGCTGCACCGGCCGCCCCTCGAACTCGACGGTGCCGGAGTCGACCGGGTGGATGCCGGCGATCGCCTTGATCAGCGTGCTCTTGCCCGCGCCGTTGTCACCGACGAGCGCGGTGACCTTGCCGGGGTAGACGTCGAGGTGGACGTCGTGCAGGACCTGGACGGCCCCGAAGCTCTTGTTGACCCCGCGCAGGCTCAGGGTGGGCCGGTCGGTGGTCGTGGGGGTCGGACTCTGTTCGAGTGCGGACACCGGTGCGTCCTTCCGCAGGGGGTCGGCCCGTCGTGGGCCGGAGGGAGACAGTCTGACGCCCTGCGGGTCCGCGGGTGACCCGAGACCCGCAGGGCGGGCGGCAGACGGCCGGGGCGCCCAGCTGGTGGACGCCCCGGCCGGACCGGCTCAGGAGATGCCGAGCTCCTCGCAGGCAGCCGCGAACTCGCCCGTGCACACGTCCTCGGCCGACTGGTAGCCGTCCTCGATGACCCGCGAGACGTTCTCGCGGAAGATCGAGACCGGCTCGAGCAGCACCGACGGCACCTCGCGGTCACCCTCGGGGTCCTCCACCGAGCCGTCCACCTCGGGCTCCTCGCCGTTGACGAGGGCGACCGCGAGCTCGGCCAGGGCGTTGGCCTCCTCCTCGATCGGCTTGTAGACCGTCATGCACTGACGCCCCGCGAGGATGTTCTGCAGCCCCTCGACGGTCGCGTCCTGGCCGGTCACCGGCACCTCACCCGCAGCGTTGTTGCGGGCCAGGATCGACACGACCGCGTTGGCCAGGCCGTCGTTGGCGGCCAGGACACCCTGGATGTCACCGCCGGCCTGCGTGTACATCTGCTCGAAGATGGTGGCGGCCTGCTGGTTGTCCCACTCCGGCACGGCCTGCTCGGCCACGACGGTGTACTGGTCCATCGGGTCGAGGACCTCGTGCGCCCCCTGCGAGAAGAGGGTGGCGTTGTTGTCGTCGGGCGAGCCGTTGAGGAAGGCGATGTTCGCCTCCGTGAGGCCGTTCTCCTCCAGGCACTGGGCCAGGCCCTCGCCCTGCAGGCGACCCACCTCGACGTTGTCGAAGGAGACGTAGTAGTCGCTCTCCCCGCCGAGGGTCAGGCGGTCGTAGTCGATCGTCTGCACGCCCTGCTGCTCGGCCTGGCGCTGGATCGCCGCACCGGAGGCCGAGTCGAGGTTCGTGATCGCCAGGACGGTGACGCCCTCGGTGATCATCTGCTCGGCGATGGTGGCCATCCGCTGCGCGTCACCCTGCGCGTTCTGGATGTCGTACTCGACGCCGGCCTCCTCGAAGGCGGCCTCGAGCAGGGGACGGTCGGCCGACTCCCAGCGGGCCGAGGACGCGGTGTCGGGGAGGATCACGCCGACCTTGCCCGCGGCCTCGCCACCGCCACCGCCACCGCCGTTGCCGCCGTTGCTGCCGCTGTCGTCGCCACCACACGCGGCCAGCCCGAAGACCAGGGCCGCAGCGATCGCCGTCGTCACCGTGCGCCGTCGCGCCATGAGAGGGACCTCTATTTCGTTGGGGTTACAGAGAAATTCCGGCGGGTCATCTTGCGCGCCCGGCCCTTGTGACCGCAAGCACACCCCCTGGCCGTTGCCGGACCGTGATCCGGAACCCCCTCGATCGGGGTCGTGCCACCCTTGGTCCTCCGGTTACCGACGGGTAACTTGTACCGCGACGGGCCCTGCCGGGCCTGCTACGAATCCTGCGGAGGTTCTGTGTCATCCACTGAGCGGCGGCCACGCTCGCTGCGTGAGGTCGTCTTCGTCGACGGCGTGCGCACCCCCTTCGGCAAGGCCGGCCCGAAGGGCATCTACGCCGAGACGCGCGCCGACGACCTCGTCGTGCGCTGCATCCGCGAGCTGCTGCGCCGCAACCCGGCGCTGCCGGCCGACCGGGTCGACGAGGTGGCCATCGCCGCCACCACCCAGATCGGCGACCAGGGCCTGACCCTCGGCCGCACGGCCGCGCTGCTGGCCGGCCTGCCGAAGACCGTCCCCGGCTACTCGATCGACCGCATGTGCGCCGGCGCGATGACCGCTGTGACCACCACCGCGTCGGGCATCGCCTTCGGCGCCTACGACGTCGCCATCGCCGGCGGCGTCGAGCACATGGGCAACCACCCCATGGGCGAGGGCGTGGACCCGAACCCGCGGATCATCAGCGAGAAGCTGGTCGACCCCTCCGCGCTGGTCATGGGCTCCACCGCGGAGAACCTGCACGACCGGTTCCCCCACCTGACCAAGGAGCGCGCCGACGCGTTCGCGCTGGCCAGCCAGCAGAAGTACGCGAAGGCGGTCGCCAACGGGCAGATCGGCCCGGAGCTGGTCACCGTGGCGACCCGCTCGGCCGAGCACGGCTGGGGCGTCGCCACCGTCGACGAGCCGCCGCGCCCGCAGACCACCCTCGAGGGCCTGGGCACGCTGAAGACGCCGTTCCGCCCGCACGGCCACGTCACCGCAGGCAACGCCGCCGGTCTCAACGACGGCGCGACCGGCTGCCTGCTCGCCGCCGAGGACGTCGCCGAGGAGCTCGGGCTGAACGTCGGCATGCGGCTGGTCGGCTACGGCTTCGCCGGTGTCGAGCCCGAGGTGATGGGCATCGGCCCGGTGCCCTCCACCGAGAAGGCGCTGGCCCGCACCGGCCTGTCCATCTCCGACATCGGCCTGTTCGAGCTGAACGAGGCCTTCGCCATCCAGGTGCTGGCGTTCCTCGACCACTTCGGCATCGCCGACGACGACGAGCGCGTCAACCCGTGGGGCGGCGCGATCGCCGTCGGCCACCCGCTGGCCTCCTCCGGCGTCCGCCTGATGACCCAGCTGTCCCGCCAGTTCGCCGAGCGCCCCGACGTCCGGTACGGCCTCACCGCCATGTGCGTGGGCCTCGGCATGGGCGCGACCGTGATCTGGGAGAACCCGAACTGGGAAGGTGCGGCCAAGTGACTGCTGTCTTCGAGAACGAGGTCGTCACCTCCGCCAAGGTGCGGTTCCTCGCCCACCCGGGCCTGGCCGGGGAGATCGCGCTGATCACCCTGGACAACGGGCACGACCACACCCGGCCCTCCACGTTCGGCCCGGGCGGGCTGGCGTCGCTGGACGCCGCCCTGGACGAGATCGCGGCGCACTCGCCGGCGCCGGCGGCGATCGCCGTCACCGGCAAGCCGTTCATCTTCGCGGTGGGCGCGGACCTCTCCGGCGTGCCCTCGATCGCCTCCGCGGAGCAGGCGCGCGAGGTCGCCGAGACCGGCCACCGGGTGTTCCGGCGGCTCAAGGACTCGTCGATCCCGACGTTCGCCTTCGTCAACGGCGTCGCGCTGGGCGGTGGCCTGGAGCTGGCGCTGCACTGCCACTACCGGACGATCAGCGCCGGCGCGGCGGTCGCCTTCCCCGAGGCCTTCCTCGGCCTGGTGCCCGGCTGGGGCGGCACCCAGCTGCTGCCCAACCTCATCGGCATCGACCCGGCCGTCACGGTCATCGTCGAGAACGCCCTGGCGCAGAACAAGATGACGCCGGCGCCGAAGGCCGCGAAGCTCGGTATCGCCGACGCGCTGTTCGAGCCGGCCGACTTCCTGGAGCGCTCGCTGGAGTGGGCCGTCGGCGTGCTCGACGGCTCGGTGCCGGTGTCCCGGCCCGAGATCGACCGCTCGGGGTGGGACGACGCGATCGCCCGCGCCCGCGGAATCGTGGCGGCCCGCACCCGCAACGCCTCCCCCGGCGCCGTCCGCACCGTCGAGCTGCTCGACCTGGCGCGGGCCGGCGTCGAGGGCGAGGCCTTCACCGCCGGCACCGCCGCCGAGGACGACGCACTCGCCGAGCTGCTGATGAGCGACCCGCTGCGGGCCTCGCTCTACTCCTTCGACCTGGTGAACAAGCGGGCCAAGCGGCCGGCCGGCGCGCCGGACAAGTCGCTGGCCCGCAAGGTCACCAAGGTCGGCGTCGTCGGCGCCGGGCTGATGGCCTCGCAGCTGGCGATGCTGTTCGTGCGCCAGCTGAAGGTGCCGGTGGTGCTCACCGACATCGACCAGGCGCGCGTCGACAAGGGCGTGGCCTACGTGCACGGCGAGCTGGACAAGCTGGCCCAGCGCGGCCGGCTGACCTCCGACAAGCTCAACCAGCTCAAGGGCCTGGTCACCGGCTCGCTGTCCAAGGACGTCTTCGCCGACGCCGACCTCGTCATCGAGGCGGTCTTCGAGGAGATGTCGGTGAAGCAGCAGGTGTTCGCCGAGGTCGAGGCGATCGTGTCCGAGACCTGCGTGCTGGCGACGAACACCTCGGCGCTGTCGGTCACCGAGATGGCCGCCAAGCTCGAGCACCCCGAGCGCGTGGTCGGCCTGCACTTCTTCAACCCGGTCGCCGTCCTCCCGCTGCTGGAGGTCGTGCGCGCCGAGCAGACCGACGACGCCACGCTGGCCACCGCCTTCGCCGTCGGCAAGTCGCTGAAGAAGAGCTGCGTGCTCGTCGCGGACGCCCCGGCGTTCGTCGTCAACCGGCTGCTCACCCGTTTCCTCGGTGAGGTCACCTCGGCCGTGGAGCAGGGCACGCCGGTCGAGGTCGCCGAGCGCGCTCTCGACCCGCTGGGCCTGCCCATGACGCCGTTCGAGCTGCTCTCGCTCGTCGGGCCCGCGGTCGCGCTGCACGTGGCCGAGCGCATGCACGAGGCATTCCCCGACCGGTTCGCCGTCGGCGAGGGTCTCAAGCGCGTCGTCGAGCTCGGCAAGTCGAGCGTCTTCGTCGAGCCGGGCGTCGTCGACCCGGAGCTGGCGGACGCCTTCGCCGGTGACGCGCCGCTCACCGCGGAGCAGGTGCACGACCGCGCGGTCGAGGCGCTGGCGCAGGAGATCCGGCTGATGCTGGACGAGGGCGTCGTGCAGGCGGTGCAGGACATCGACCTGTGCATGATCCTCGGCGCCGGGTGGCCGTTCTGGCTGGGCGGCATCTCCGCCTACCTGGACCGCACCGGCGTCTCGGAGAAGGTCACCGGCTCGCGGTTCCTGCCCCAGGGCGTGGCCTCGCTCCCCGCGTGACCTGCGCTGGGATCAGGTGACCTGATCATGGAGCGTCCTCCCTCGCGGTGCACCGTGAGGGAGGACGCTCCGCCATGAGGGAGGACGACGGCGCGAGCGAGCTGCGCGCCGTGGTCGTCTCACCAGCACCGACACGACCGCCCCCCGACATCGAACGTGCTGTGCCGCACGGCGGGGTCCGATCAGCGGGCGCCGTCGACCGTCCGCGACGAGGTCCGGGCCCCGCCTCCAGCCCACGTCGGGCCGCCGTGATCGGCAGGCAGCCGGCGAGCTGCGGAACAGCGGCGCCGGCGGCCCGTCCTCCAGCGCATGACGCCGCAGGTGGTTGACGGCCCTGGGCCACCCTGCGAACGTTCGGCGTCCTTCGCTGGACCGTGCCGACGGCCCAGGTTGCTCGACTCGCTGGGGGAAATGATGAGACGTGTCGTGTGTGCAGCAGCCACCGCCGGCTTGGCGATCACGACGCTGGGGATCAGCCCCGCCGTCGCCGCGCCCGCCGATGCCTCGCGGCTGGCCCCGGTGCCGGTGGCCCGGCATCTGGACAACCCCCGGCAACTGGACCTGACCAGTGACGGGGTCCTGGTCATCGCGGAGTCCGGAACCGGCGGCACCGACTGCGCTGAGGTGGGCGGGGAGACCGTGTGCGTCGGCACCACCGGGGCGGTCAGCGTCGTGCGGCGCCCGAGCAAGGTCGAGGGGGTCACCGCGGAGCGCGTGGTGACCGGCCTGCTGTCCGAGGCCGGTCCGTCCGGGATCGGCGCGACCGGCAACGACGCGGCGAGCGCGCGGTCCCTGGACCGGATCTTCATCGCCAAGGACGTCGACGTCCCGGACGGCATCACCGGGCTGCCGGAGGAGCAGGAGGGCAGCCTGCTGCGCGCAGCGGCGGGCCAGCCGGCCGTCGTGGTCGCCGACATCCGCGCTTTCGAGAGGGCGTTCGACCCGGACGGCCAGGGTGTCGAGTCGAACCCGTACGGGGTGCTCGACCTCGGCGACCGGGTACTGGTGGCCGACGCCGCCGCCAACGCCCTCCTCGCCGTCGACGGTAGCGGCGCGATCAGCGTGTTCGCCGTCCTGCCCACCATCAGCGGTGGCGGCTGTGACTC
Organism: Blastococcus sp. SYSU DS1024; assembly: GCF_054050795.1. Lineage (NCBI taxonomy): Bacteria > Bacillati > Actinomycetota > Actinomycetes > Geodermatophilales > Geodermatophilaceae > Blastococcus > Blastococcus sp. SYSU DS1024. The sequence goes on along the minus strand of NZ_JBJHAA010000002.1, from coordinate 280,995 downwards.
GCGAACCAACCAGGACGGCAGCTTGTCCTGCGACCCGGTCCCGACAACGCTCACCTTCAGCCGCGACGGGGACATCATCGTGGCGGGCCTGGGGTCGCTGGTTCCCGGCGCGGGCCGGGTCTGGGAACTGGACCGCCAGACCGGGGCCATCCAGCAGACCTGGACCGGCTTCACCGGAGTGACCGGCGCAGCACAGGACCAGGCCGGCAACCTGTACGTCAGCGAACTGTTCGGCGGCGCTGACGGGTCCGGTCAGGTGGTGCTGGTGCCGAAGAACGGCGCACGGGCCACGCTGCCTGTGCCATCGCCGGCGGGCGTGGTCGTCGACCAGCCCGGCAACGTGTACGTGGCGGTGAACTCGCTCTCCCCCGGCACCGGAACCGGCGCGCCGGACAGCGACGGGCAGGTCTGGCGGCTGACCAAGCGATCGTTCTAGCCGTACCGACGACGGACGTCGCGGCCGGGCCTCAGCGCATCAGCGGGCGCCGACCTCGACGTGCCGCCGTCTCCCTCACCGCCTGATCACCGCTGGGATCAGGTGACCTGATCATGGAGCGTCCTCCCTCGCGGTGTGCGGTGAGGGAGGACGCTCTGTGGTGAGGGAGGACGCTCTGCGGTGAGGGAGGACGCTCTGCGGTGAGGGAGGACGACGACGGACGACGCGGCCGCGCCCCAGCGGGCCCGGACGTCGCGGTGCGGCAGCGACCCTCGCCGTGTACCGCGAGGTTCGCTGCTGCCCGGCGCGGGCGAGTCGCGGAGAGCGACGGGCTCAGCGGAACTTGGCGGTGAGGCTGTCCATCGTGCGGTTCACCGACGCGACCTTGATGTGCGAGAGCCCGCCGGCGGCGCCGGCCGCGAGCATCGCCTCGTGCGCTGCCCGCAGCGTCGCCCACACCTCGTCGGCCTCCCCCTCGAGGGTCGTCCCGAGCGCCCCGACCTCGTAGCGCAACCCCGAGGCCTGGATCACCGCGATCGCCGCCTCCACGTGCGCGTGCGGATCCTCGGCGGTCCCGGGCGGCGAGGGCGCGACCTGGATCTCGGCGATCACGGTCACCGCCCGCCCTCGACCGGCTCGACGACGTCGTCCCCGGCCTCGGCGCGCTCGGTCAGCCGGGCCGTCCACTCCGCGATCCGCCGGGCGACGTCCTGCTCGGTCAGCCCCGCGTCGGCGAGCACCTGGCCACGGCTGCCGTGCTCGAAGAACTGCTGCGGCAACCCGAGGGTGCGCACCGGCACGTCGACGTCGCGGTCCTGCAGCGCCTGCGTGAGCGTCGTCCCCACTCCCCCGGCGCGGCCGCCGTCCTCGACGGTGACGACCAGCCGGGAGCCGGCGGCGAGCTCGAGCAGCTCCTCGGAGACCGGCAGGACCCAGCGCGGGTCGACGACCGTCACCTCGATGCCGTGGTCGGCAGCGCGCTCGGCGACCGCCAGGCACATCGGGACCATGGAGCCGACGGCGACCAGCAGCACCTCCCGCCGCTCGCCGCGCCGCAGGACGTCGACCGGTCCGCGCCGCTCGACCGCCGGGATGTCCGGCGGCAGGGATCCCTTCGGGAACCGCACGACCGACGGCCCGTCGGAGACCTCCACCGCTTCGCGCAGCTCCTCGCGCAGGGTGGCCTCGTCGCGCGGCGCGGCCAGCCGCAGCCCCGGGACGACGGAGAGGATCGACATGTCCCACATGCCGTTGTGCGAGGCGCCGTCGTCACCGGTCACGCCGGCGCGGTCGAGCACCACCGTCACCGGCTGGCGGTGCAGCGCGACGTCCATGAGCAACTGGTCGAACGCCCGGTTGAGGAAGGTGGAGTAGACGGCGACCACCGGGTGCATCCCGGCCATGGCCAGCCCGGCGGCCGAGGTCAGCGCGTGCTGCTCGGCGATGCCGACGTCGAAGGTGCGCTCGGGGAACCGCTCGGCGAACGGCGCCAGCCCGGTGGGGTGCAGCATCGCCGCGGTGATCGCGACGACGTCGGGACGTTCGGTGCCGACGCGGACCAGCTCGTCGGCGAAGGCGTCGGTCCAGGCCAGCCCCGTCTTGCGGACGCTCGCGCCGCTGTCGGGGTCGAAGACGCCGGTGGCGTGCCAGGCGTCGATCTGGTCGGTCTCGGCCGGCGGGTAGCCGAAGCCCTTGGTCGTGACGGCGTGCACGATCACCGGCCCACCGAACGAGCGGGCCCGCCGCAGCGCGGACTCCATCATCTCGACGTCGTGGCCGTCGACCGGGCCGACGTACTTCATGCCCAGGTCCTCGAACATGCCCTGCGGCGACAGGACGTCCTTCAGACCCTTCTTGATCGCGTGCAGCGCGTCGTAGAGCTTGGTGCCGACGACGGGTGCCCGGTGCAGCGCCTGCCGGACGGCGGCCAGCGCCTCCTCGTACCCGGGGCGCAGCCGCAGGGTGGCGAGCGCGTCGGCGACCCCGCCGATCGTCGGCGAGTAGGAGCGGCCGTTGTCGTTGACCACGATGACGACCGGGCGGTCCTGGGCCGCGGCGATGTTGTTCAGCGCCTCCCAGGCCATGCCGCCGGTCAGCGCGCCGTCCCCGATCACCGCGACGACGGGGCGGGAGTCACCGCGGATGGCGAAGGCCTTGGCCAGGCCGTCGGCGTAGGACAGCGACGTCGAGGCGTGGCTGTTCTCCACCCAGTCGTGCTCGCTCTCGGCGCGGCTGGGGTAACCGGACAACCCACCCCGCTGGCGCAGCCGCTCGAAGCCCTCGACCCGGCCGGTCAGCATCTTGTGCACGTAGGACTGGTGGCCGGTGTCGAAGACGATGGGCTCGCGCGGGGAGTCGAACACCCGGTGCAGGGCGATCGTCAGCTCGACGCAGCCGAGGTTCGGGCCGAGGTGCCCCCCGGTCCTGGCCACGCTGGTGACCAGGGCGTCACGGACCTCCGCCGCGAGGGCGGGCAGCTGCTCGGGGGGAAGGGCTCGAAGGTCCTCCGGACCCCGCAGCGATCGCAGGAGCGGCACGGTGCGGCGGTGTCCTCTCGGTCTGGGCGGAGGCTGCTGAGCAGCCGCCGACCCACTGTAGCTGCGCTTCACGGGTACTTCCGGTCGAGCGGGTGGCGCGGACGCAGCTCACAGCGCCCCGGTCCGCTCCGTTCCCCGCTCACAGCCGGGGAACCCACCGTTCACCCCGCAGCGCCCCACCGACCACCTCGACGCCGCGGGCAGCGGCGGCCAGCCGGGCGCCCTCCCGTTCGTAGGCCCCCATCGCCGCCTCGATGGCCTCGGGCGGGAGCTGGTCGGCCAGCTCGACGCGCAGGGTGCGCCAGCCGGCGCGCGCCGCCTCCAGGCCGGCGGCGACGTGGTCACCGGCGAACCGGGCGAGCAGCACGGGATACCGGCGGAGCACCTCGTGCGCGCGGTAGTCCGGCGGGACGAGGTCGAACAACCAGGCGACGGCGGTGCGCTCCCAGTCGGGCGCGCCGGGTGGGCGCACCTCCTCCGGCCAGCCCGGCGGCACCGTCGCGTCCACGACACCAGTCTGCCGCACCGGTCGAACAGGCGTTCGACGGCGTGCCGGTGCCCGGGCGTCAGCCGGCGAGCGGCGCCGTCGTCAGGAGTCGACCTGCCGCTTGAGCCAGAACTGCTCGAACCCCCAGGTGCCGGCACCGCTGGAGTGGTAGCTGACGAGCTCCCACCCCTCGGCGCCGAGCTTGTTGAGCACCGAGCTGGTGTCGCCCTGCTGCCGTTCCGACTGACCGCCGGGGAGCTTGACGCTCACTCCGGCCCGCTGCGACTCGGCGTCGTTCGCGGTGATGACCGAGGCGTATTCCCACGTGGGCACACGGAGACGGTATCCAATGGGCGTCCAGCGGGTGACGGCAGCAGGACGGGAGACTCCCTGTCCCGGTCACCGGCCGGCCGGCACCAGCAGCGCCACGCACTCCACGTGGGCGGTCATCGGGAAGGCGTCGAAGCCGCGCAGCGCGGCCAGCCGGTAGCCGGCCTCGCCGAACGCCGCGACGTCCCGGCCCAGCGCGGCCGGGTCGCAGGCCACGTAGACGACGGCGCGCGCACCGGCGCCGGCCAGCAACCGGCTCACCGCCTTCCCGGCCCCGGCGCGCGGCGGGTCCAGGACGACGACGTCGGGCGCGGAGCCGAGCTCGGCGAGCAGCTCCGCCAGCCCGTCGGCGTCCACCTCGCCCTGCCACACCTCCGCCTGCGGGAACGCCGCCAGGTTGGCGTCGGCCGCCGCGCAGGCGCCCGGGTCCGACTCCACGCACACCACCCGGCCCCGCTCCCCGACGGCGGGGGCGAGAGCACCGCCGAACAGGCCCGCGCCGGCGTAGAGGTCGAGGACGGCCTCCCCCGGACCCACCGCGGCGAACTCCGTCACCGCCGCCACGAGCGCGTCGGCCGCGGCCGGGTGCACCTGCCAGAAGCCGGTGCCCTCGACCTCCCAGTCGCGCCCGCCCGCCCGCCGCTCGGCGCGACCGGCCGGCTCGGCGGGCAGCTCCTCCCCCGCCCGCAGCACCTCGGTGGCCTGCACCCGGCCCCGGCGGTCCAGACGGGCGGTGGTCACCGTGCCCGCCGAGTCGACCGAGACGTCGACCGCGCCCGCTCCCGGCCAGCGCCGTCCGAGCACCGCCCGCGCCGCGGGCTCCACGGTGATCGGGCAGTCGTCGAGCACCACCACGTCGTGCGACCGGTGCCGCCGCAGCCCCGACGCGCCGGCGCGGTCGACGGCGAAGCGGGCGCGCGAGCGCCACCGCAGGGCGCCACCGGGCAGCTCCTCGACGGCGAAACCGGCCACCACCGGGTCCTCGGGGTCGAGCCTGCCGAGCCGGACGAGCTGCTCCCGCACCACCGCGGCCTTGAGCCGGTGCTGCTCGGCCGGCTCCACGTGCTGCCAGTCGCAGCCGCCGCACCTGCCGGGGCCGCTGTACGGGCAGGGGCGCTCGACCCGCCCCGGTGCCGCGACCAGCACCTCGACGGCGTCGGCGCGGCAGAAGCCGGGGTGCCGGTCCTCGGTCACCCGCACCCGGACCCGCTCACCCGGCAGCGTGTGCCGGACGAACACCACCCGGCCCTCGTGCCGGGCGACGCAGTGCCCGCCGTGCGCCACCGGACCCACCTCGACCTCGAACTCCCGCCCCACCCACCCACCGCCACGGTCCTCGGGAGCGCTACCCCGTCGGCGGCGCTGCAGGGACCCGGCGCGAGCTCGCGAGTGCCGGGGGGCAGCGGGGTCCTCAGCCATACGGCGTCACGTCCATCTCGTCGTCGGTGTAGCCCCGACGGAGGTCGCCGGGTGCGGGCCCGCCGCGCCGCCCGTCGGCGTCGTCGTCGTGCCCGGCGGTGCTCTCCAGCTGCCACGGCACCGTCGTGATCATGACTCCCGGCTGGAACTGCAGCCGGGCGCGCAGCCGCAGTGCGCTCTGGTTGTGCAGGACGTTCTCCCACCAGTGGCCGACGACGTACTGCGGCACGAAGACCACCACCAGTTCGCGCGGGCTGTCCCGCCGGATGCTCTTGACGTAGTCGAGCACCGGGCGGGTGATCTCCCGGTACGGCGACTCCAGCACGGTCAGCGGCACCGGGATGTCGTAGCGCTGCCAGTCGGCCTGCAGCGCCCGGGTCTCGGCGTCGTCGACGTTGACCGTCAGCGCGGTGAGCGCGTCGGGGCGGGTGGCCCGGGCGAAGGCCAGCGCGCGCAGCGTCGGCTTGTGCACCTTGGAGACCAGGACGACGGCGTGCACCTTGCTCGGCAACGTGCGGGCGTCGGTGTCGGGTTCGAGCTGCTGCGACACGTTCGAGTAGTGCCGGTTGATGGCCCTCATCAGCAGGAACAGCACCGGCATGGCCAGCAGCACCAGCCAGGCGCCGCGGGTGAACTTGGTGACCACGATGATGAGCAGCACGACGGTGGTGAGCGACCCGCCGACGAAGTTGATCGCCTGGGAACGGCGCATGCGCCGGCGGACGGCGGCGTCGTCCTCCGCGCGCAGCTCCCGGTTCCAGTGCCGCACCATCCCCCACTGGCCGATGGTGAAGCTGGTGAACACCCCGATGATGTAGAGCTGGATCAGCCGGGTCACGTCGGCCTCGAAGACCACGATCAGCAGCCCGGCGAAGCCGGCCAGCAGCAGGATGCCGTTGCTGTACACCAGCTTGTCGCCCCGGGTGTGCAGCTGCCGGGGCAGGAAGCGGTCCTGGGCCAGCACCGACCCCAGCAACGGGAACCCGTTAAATGCGGTGTTGGCGGCCAGGATGAGGATGAGCGCTGTGGCGGCCTGGATGTAGTAGAAGCCGACCGAGGTGTCGCCGCCGAAGGTCGCCGCGGCGAGCTGGGCGATGACCGTGCGCTGCGGCTCGGTCTCGCAGGCGGTGAAGCCCTCGAGGTCGCAGGGGAACTCGGTGTACTTCACGTCGCCGAGCAGGGCCAGCGCGGTGACCCCGGCGAACATGAAGGCGGCCAGCCCGCCCATGAGCGCGAGCGTCGTGGCGGCGTTGCGGCTCTTAGGCGGGCGGAACGCCGGGACGCCGTTGGCGATCGCCTCGACCCCGGTCAGCGCGGTGCAGCCGGAGGCGAAGGCGCGCAGCGCGAAGAACACCAGCGCCAGGCCCGCCACCTGCTCGTAGCCGGGCTCCGGGGTGATCGAGTACTGGGCGCTCTCGGCGACGACCGGGTTGTCGGTGAAGAAGTCCCGGATCAGGCCGGTGACGATCATGATCATGATCCCGGCCACGAACATGTACGTCGGCAGCGCGAAGGTCCGGCCCGACTCCCGCAGCCCGCGCAGGTTCGCGGCGGCCAGGATCGCCACCAGGCCCAAGGCGATGGCCACGCGGTGCTCGTTGAGCGCGGGGAAGGCCGAGATGATGTTGTCGGTGCCGGCCGAGACCGACACCGCGACGGTGAGCACGTAGTCGACCAGCAGCGCGCTGGCCACGACGAGGCCGGCGAACTGGCCGTGGTTCTTCATCGCGACCTCGTAGTCGCCGCCACCGGAGGGGTAGGCGCGGACCACCTGGCGGTAGGAGAGCACCACGGTGATCAGCAGGAGCACGACGAGCAGCGCGAGCCAGGGGGCCAGGTAGAGGAACGCCGTGCCCGCCAGGGTCAGGACGATGAGGATCTCCTGGGTGGCGTAGGCCACGGAGGAGAGCGGGTCGCTGGCGAAGATGGGCAGCGCGAGCCGCTTGGGCAGCAGGGACTCCCCCACCCGGTCGCTGCGCACGGGGCGGCCGAGGACGAGGCGTTTCGGGAGTTGTCCGAGGTCGGACAGGCTTGGCACGGCGCGATGGTACGGACGTGCGGGAGCCCCGCGGGCGTGACTCGGCGCACCCCGCCCCGACGGGGGGATACGGGCGTCCTGCCCGCTCGCGGACCGCCCGCGGGTGTAGCTTCGCGGCCGGTGATGCGCGGGCGGTCGGCGCCGGCGCCACCGGAACTCTGCGGGAGTGACGCGCGTGCACGTGGTCGTGATGGGCTGCGGCCGTGTCGGCTCGGCCATCGCCCGGCGCCTGGAGCAGATCGGGCACAGCGTGGCCGTGATCGACCAGGACCCCGAGGCCTTCCGGCGGCTCGGCCCGGAGTTCACCGGGCGCCAGATCAAGGGCCTGGGCTTCGACCGGCAGACCTTGCTGGACGCCGGCATCGACTCCGCGGGCGCCTTCGCGGCGGTCAGCAGCGGCGACAACTCCAACATCATCTCGGCCCGCGTGGCGCGGGAGACCTTCGGCGTCCAGCACGTCGTGGCCCGCATCTACGACTCCAAGCGGGCCGAGGTCTACGAGCGCATGGGCATCCCGAGCGTCGCCACCGTGCCCTGGACGGTGAACCGGCTGCTGCGCGAACTGCTCTCGGTCAAGGTGAGCGAGCTGTGGCGCGAACCCACCGGCAAGGTGCTGCTGGTGCGCGTGACGGTCACCGACCCCTGGGTGGGGCGCAAGCTCGCCGCCCTCGAGGCAGCCACCGGGGCCCGCGCGGCGTGGCTGGTCCGCTTCGGTGAGGCCCAGCTGCCCACGCCGGTCACGGTGCTCCAGGACGGCGACCAACTCGTCGTCGCCGTCACCGACGAGCTGACCGCGCGCGTGCACGAGGTGGTCGAGCACGGACCCCAGGAGGGGAGCCACTGATGCGGGTCGCGATCGTCGGGGCCGGCGCCGTCGGCCGGTCCATCGCCGGCGAGCTGCTGGAGAACGGCCACACCGTCATGCTGCTGGAGAAGGACAGCCGCAAGGTCCGCGCGCGCTCGGTGCCCGGCGCGGAGTGGGTGCAGGCCGACGCCTGCGAGGTCTCCTCGCTGGAGGAGGCGCAGCTGGCCACCTGCGACGTCGTCGTGGCCGCGACCGGTGACGACAAGGCCAACCTCGTCGTCTCGCTGCTGGCCAAGACCGAGTTCGCGGTCAACCGCGTGGTCGCCCGGGTCAAGGACCCGCGCAACGAGTGGCTCTACACCGAGGCGTGGGGCGTCGACGTCGCCGTCTCCACCCCCCGGGTGCTGGCGGCGCTGGTCGAGGAGGCCGTGTCGGTGGGCGACGTCGTCCGCCTGATGAGCTTCCGCAAGGGAGCGGCCAACCTGGTGGAGATCACCCTGGGCGACGACACCTCCTGGGTGGGCCGCCCGCTGCGCGAGGTACCGCTGCCCCGCGAGACAGTGCTGACCACGATCCTCCGCGGCGACCGGGTCATCACCCCGTCGCCGGACGAGCCGCTGGAGTCCGGCGACGAGCTGCTGTTCGTGTCGCACGGCGACACCGAGGAGGAGCTGCAGCACGTCTTCGCGCCGGTCGGCCCCGGCCGCACCGACCGCTGAGAGAGGACGCCCTCGCCCCGCACCGCTCGCAGGCTCGCGGCGGGCCCCGGCAAGGGAGCCGCGATCAGGTGCCGGGCGGCCCGGGCGCGCGGTGCCGGTGCAGCCGGGCGACCACCCACAGGGTCACCACGAGCACGACCGCGGTCAGCGGCAGGCCGAGCACGACCGACGCCGTGCCGAGCAGCTCCACCTCGTCGGCGCGGTACAGCACCCACTGCACCCCCGCCCGCAGGAAGAACGAGCCCGCCCAGAGCGCGGTCAGCCAGGAGTAGGCGCGCAGCAGCCGGGGATCCCGGCGCCAGTGCAGCTGCGGCGCCGCGGCCGGGTCGGGCACCGGGGGCGCGGTGGTGGGCGCGGGTGCGTCCTCGGGCGCTGCCCGGCGGCTCCAGGGCAGCGAGTGGGTGGCCATCGCGCCGAGGTGGCTCGGCGCCAGGAACTCGGCCACCACCCCGACCAGCGGCCAGCGCAGCGGGATCGAACCCAGCAGCACCACCCCGACCACGAGGCTGCGCACGATGCCCAGGACGAAGAAGTCGCGGGCCTGACCGGTGTTGGCGGCGATGGCCACCGCGATGCCGACCCCGACGAGGCCGCTCACCGCCTGCTGCACGCTCTGCCGCCGGCTCAGCCGGAGCACGAAGACCGTGACCGCCGCGACCACCGCCGCCCATATGCCGGTGCGCAGCCCGGCGATGCCGTTGGCCACGATGAAGGCGACCGTGGGCAGCGTGGCGTCGACCATGCCGCGCCAGCCGCCCAGCTGCGCCAGCAGCTGCTCGCGGTCGAACGGCGAGGCCGGCGCACCCGTCTCGGGAGCGTGCTCGCCGTCGCCCGGCCGGCCCGCTGCGGTCACCTTCGTCTCCCCCGATCGCTGCCCGGCCCGCGCGTGGCGGCTCCCCGCCGCTGTGCGGTGGTCAGCCGGCGCTCAGCTCGTACCAGGGGTTGTAGATGACCTGCCGGCCGTCGAAGGCGGCGAACCGCCCCCGCGCGGTCAGCGATCGACCGGGCTCGATGCCCGCGATCCGCCGTCGGCCCAGCCAGACCAGGGTCACCGACCCCGAACCGTCGAACAGCTCGGCCTCGAGCGTGGGCACCGTCTCGCGCGGGGTGTAGACGACCGACTTCAGCCGGCCGGTGACCGTGACCACCGCGCCCTTGCGGCAGGTGCTGACCGGCTCGCAGCCGGCGGTGGCCGTTCCCGCGCGCAGCTCCTGCGCGTCGATGGTCTGGTCGTCGGCGGTCAGTCGCTGCAACGTGCGCGACCACCAGCCCGCCGGTCGGGTCTCCGTCACGGATCCAGCGTAGTGCGCCGCGGTGCACACGGGGACGCGCGCGGGTGTTCCCTGCATCGCGTCGTCAGGCCGGGCCGGCGGCCGGACCGCCGTCCGGCGACCGCGGACCCGGAGCCGTGCCCCGCGCGGGCTGCTGCGCGGCCAGCTGGGCCGCGGCCTGCGGGGGCAGCGCGAGCGGGAGCGGCTCACGCACCGGCATGGGCTCGCTGCCCCGGACGACGACGATGCCGCGGAAGGCCGTCTCCAGCGCCGCCGCCTCCGCCTCGGCGCCCGCGGCCGCGGAGCCGCTGAGCAGCCCGCGCAGGAACCAGCGGGGCCCGTCGACGCCGAGGAAGCGGGCCGGTCGCCGGACCGGCGGCTGGGCGGGCTGCCCGGGCTGCGCCGGCGGGGCCGCCAGGACGGTGCCGGCGAGCTCCGTGCCGAACGGGCCCTCCACCTCGCGGAGCGAGGCGCCCTGGCCCGAGGCGCTGCGGGCCAGCTCGGCGCGGACGTCGTCCCAGATGCCGGCCGCCCGGGGCGCGGCGAAGGCCGCGATCTGCAGCAGCGAGTCCCCGTGGCGCAGGGTCGCGCCGATCACCTTCTGCTCCTGGTTGAGCTCGACCCGCAGGTCCATGCCCGGCAGGGCGGGCAGCCGGAGCGCGCCCAGGTCGATGCGCGCCAGACCGTCCTCGGGCGCGTCGGCCTCGTCCCAGGGCCCGCTCGTGGGCGGGACGTCCCGGATGCGCTGCTGCGGCTCCGGGGGGACGCCCCGCTCGCGCAGGCTGCGGTCGATGCGGTTGCGCCGTCGTCCGAACGGCATGTCAGTTCCCCTCGGGTGGTGGAGTGTCGGAGGCCCCGGTCCCACCGGCCTGGTACCCGCCGGTGGAGCCGTGCCCACCCCCGCCGCGCTCGCTGGGCGGCAGCTCGGGGACGGGCACGAACCGCGCGCGGCTCACCGGCTGCACCACCAGCTGCGCGATGCGGTCGCCGCGCGACAGGCGCAACGGGGTGGCCGGGTCCAGGTTGATGAGGTTGACCATGATCTCGCCCCGGTACCCCGCGTCGATGGTGCCGGGAGCGTTGACCATGCTGAGCCCGACCCGGTGCGCCAGCCCGGACCGCGGGTGCACGAAACCGGCGTAGCCCTCCGGGATGGCCACCGCGACACCGGTGCCCACCAGCCGCCGCTCGAAGGGGGCCAGCTCGACGTCCTCGGCCGCGGTCAGGTCGGCGCCCGCGTCACCGGCCAGCGCGTAGCGCGGCACGGCGCCGTCGGGTGCGGTGAGGAGGACGGGCACGTCCAGCTCGGCGGAGGGATCGGGCACGTCGGCGACCCTATAAGGCCCCCTCGCCACCGCTCGCACGCTCCCGGCGGGGCGAGCGGCCCCGCCCCGAGCCCGCGGAGGGCGGGGAGGACGGGGGTCCGCCCTCAAGCTCCCGGCCCGCGCAGGTCGGACAGGACGCGGCGCGCCAGGGTCTCGGTCGCCCGGCGGTTCACCCGGCCGGAGAGGGCGGCGCCCACGAGGAAGGGGGCCGCCCCGGGAACGGCCCCGGCCAGCCGGCGGGTCATGCGCCGGCGCAGGGCGCGCATGCCGGCGGTGCCCAGGACCGAGCCGAGCCCCGCGGCGCCGACGCCGGCCACGGCGCGCTGCTGCGACCAGGCCTCCAGGTAGGCCTGGGCCCGCGCGGTGGCGTCACCCGGGGGCCGTCGGCCGTGCAGCTCGTGCAGCTCACCGAGCAGGACGACCTCCACCGCGGCCACCAGGACCGTCTCCGCACCCAGCTCCAGGGGAACGGCGAGCAGCGACGGCGGTGCGAACCAGTGGGCGGCGGACAACCCGCCGGCGGCCGCTCCGATCCCGGAGGTGGCCCGGCCTGCGCGCTGGACGAGCGCCTCGGCGATCTCGTCGTCCGGGAGGCCGGGATGGGCGGCGCGCAGCCGCTCCCGGTCGCGGATCGGCAGCCGGGGCACCGCGGCCGCCAGGAGGTCGCCCAGCAGCGCCCCGGGCGCCCGGCCATCGCCGCCGGCCACCCCGGCGTCGGCCGGACCGGGCGACGGCGGGCCGCTGCTGCTCCCGCCGAACGCCCCGGCCACCGCGCCGGCGACGGCACCGACGACGTCGCGCAGGAGGCCGCCGGCCGGCCGGTCGGCGCCGCTCCCGGTCAGCCCGGCGACGGCGTCCGCGATGGCCCGCCCGGCGCGCGCCAGGGGGCCTTCCTCGACCGGTACGGCGCCCTCCGACGGCGCCACCGGCCGTGGCGGTGGGACGTCACGCGGCGCGCCGGTGCGCGGCCCCTCGGTCATCGGTCCCCCTGGTGACGGGATGGAACGGCCCCGTCCCGGGTCCCACCCTGAGCCTGCGAAGGGTGGGGAGGACGGGGTCCCTTCAGGCGCAGTCGCGGCAGAACAGCTGGTCGCCGCGGGTGGACGCCAGGCGGCTGCGGTGCTGCACCAGGAAGCAGCGCGAGCAGGTGAACTCGTCCTCCTGCTTGGGCAGGACGCGGACGGTCAGCTCCTCGTTCGACAGGTCCGCGCCGGGGAGCTCGAGGTTCTCGTTGAAGTCGGTCTCGTCGACGTCGACCGACGAGGACTGCGCCTCCGCCCGGCGAGCCTTCAACTCCTCGAGCGAGTCCTCGCCGAGCTCGTCGGTCTCGTTGCGGCGCGGGGCGTCGTAGTCGGTGGCCATGGGGTGTGCCCCTCCTCCGGGGTTCTCGCGGGCGTCGCGCCCGCTCGTCTGACGCGGCGCGGGGTGCGCGCCGTCGTCCTGGCCGATCGCCGGTGGGCGACCGGTGGGTCGGTGTGGGGCATCCCGCACCGGGCGCCCGTCCACTGCGCCGGCCTCCCCTCGCGGAGGGGCCAGCAGGCCCCCCAACGCCCTTCGGCCCCGATTTGTGCCCGACTCAGCGGACGTGACACATCGGGCCCGGGAACGGTCGGGCGGGCGGCGGAGCGCCAGAGGTTACCCTGCGCCGGTGGCGACTTCCCCGGGTGCTGATCCAGCCGTCGTCGGGCCGTACCTGGCCTCCGTCTTCGGGGAGGAGCGATGGCGATCGGTGGACGTCGAGCTGATCGCCGCGGGCATGTCCAACCTCACCTACGTGGTGAGCCCTTCGGACGGCCCCGCCGACGCAGCGGTCATCCTCCGGCGGCCTCCCACGGGGGCGGTGCTGGCCACCGCGCACGACATGGCCCGTGAGCACCGGGTCATCTCCGCCCTGGGCCCGACGCCCGTCCCGGTGCCGCGGACGCTGCACCTGTGCACCGACCCCGCGGTGCTCGGCGCGCCGTTCTACGTGATGGAGCGCGTCGTCGGTGTGCACGTCGCCCGGGAGCTGCCCGCCGGGTACGCCGATGCGCCCGAGCAGCGGCGGGCCATCGGCGACGCCCTCGTCGACACGCTGGGCGACCTGCACGCCGTCGACCCGGCGGCGGTGGGGCTGGCCGACTTCGGCCGGCCGGAGGGTTTCGCCGCCCGCCAGGTGCGGCGCTGGACCAAGCAGTGGGACGCCACCCGGGATCGCGACCGCCCCGACCTCGACGCGCTCGCGGCCCGGCTGGCCGAGACGGTGCCCACGACCCAGCGGTCGAGCATCGTGCACGGCGACTACCGGTTGGACAACTGCCTGCTCGACCCCGCGGCGCCCGGCCGGATCGCCGCGGTCCTCGACTGGGAGATGTCCACCCTCGGTGATCCGCTCACCGACCTCGGGATGATGCTCGTCTACTGGCCGGAGGCCGGCGAGCAGCGTCCGTCGTCGCAGAGCCCGGTCACCGCCCTGCCCGGGTTCCCGACCCGTCGGGAGGTCGCCGAGCGCTACGCGGCCCGGACGGGCACCGACCTGTCCGAGCTGCACTGGTACGTGGCCTTCGGCTTCTTCAAGTTCGCCGCGATCATCGCGGGCATCCTGGCGCGGTCGGCGGCGGGCGCCATGGCGGGCAAGGACACCAGCGGCTACGCCGAGCGGATCGGGCCGTGCGTGCAGCTCGGACGCGCCGCGCTGGACGACGGTGCGATCTAGGAACGCCGTCCGCCCCTAAGCTCGCTGCTGACAGCCGTCCGCACCCGTCGCGGGCGCCGTCCGTCCCGTTCCGGCCGGCCGGTCCCACGCCTGCCGGATCCCGCCCGAGGAGCATTCCCGTGACCGAGCGCACCGTCCAGCCTCCGGTGCGCCCGCGCAGTGGCCGGCGCCCGCTCCCCCCGCTGATTTTCCTGCTGGTCCTCGCGCTGGCCGCCGGAGCGGTGTGGTGGACGGTGGCCCGGCAGGACCGGGAGCAGCGGGCGGCGGACGCGCGGGCCTGCGCCACCGCGGAGGCGGCGCCCCCGTCGCTGGACCCGGCCGCCGTCTCGGTGCGGGTCCTCAACGCCACGGACCAGGGCGGGCTGGCGCAGACCGTGGCCGACGCGCTCGCCGCGCGCGGCTTCACGGTGAGCGAGGTCGCGAACGACCCGAGCAGCCGCGAGGTGGAGGGCGTCGGCGAGGTCCGACACGGCTCGCCGGGCAACGACGCCGCACGCTTCCTCGCGGTGCACGCGCCGGGCGTCGGGGACTACCGCGACACCCGGGCCACCGCGGTCGTCGACCTCGTCCTCGGCCCCGAGTTCACCTTCCCCGACAGCCTGGCCACCCCCGAGGAGGTCGAGGTGTCGCTCACCGCGCCGGAGAGCGCGGCCGACGACTGCTGAGCCGCGCCGCCGCTCAGCGGTGCAGCTCGGACACCAGGGCGAGGAAGGGCTCGGCCACCGAGGGCGCCACCGCGATGACCATCGGCTCGCCCACCGGCGCACCGTCGAGCCCCGTCACGACCGCGCCCGCCTCGGCGGCCACCAGCGCGCCGGCCGCGTGGTCCCACGGGTTCAGGTCGAGCTCGTAGTAGGCGTCCACCCGGCCGGCCGCCACTGCGCAGAGGTCCAGCGCGGCGCTGCCGAACCGCCGGATGTCCCGCACGCGCGTGACGAGCTGCGCCACGACCGCGCCCTGGGCCCTCCGCTGCTCGACCCGGTAGCCGAAGCCGGTCGCGACCATCGTCCGGTCCAGCGCCTCGGGCGTCGGGACGGCGAGCCGGCGAGCCGGCCGCCCGGGCGACTCCAGCCACGCCCCACCACCGGACGTCGCCGAGAACAGCTCCCCGGTGGCCACGTTCAGCACCACGCCGGCCTGCACCACCCCGCCGACCTCGGCGGCCACCGAGACGGCGTAGGCGGGGATGTCGTAGAGGAAGTTCACGGTCCCGTCGATCGGGTCGACGATCCACCGCACCCCGCTCGTCCCCTCGCGCGCGGCCCCCTCCTCCCCCAGCACGCCGTCCGCCGGCCGGGCGGCGAGCAGCCGCCGCACCAGCAGTTCCTCGCTGGCGGTGTCCACCGCCGTGACGACGTCGACGGGGCTGGACTTGGTGGTGATGCGCTCGCCGGCGGACTCCCGCCCGCGGGCCACCAGAGCGGCGGCCTCCCGTGCCGCCGCCACCGCGAGCTCCAGCAGCGCGCCCGGTGCCGGCGGGTCGGAAGGAAGTGCGTGCGGAGAGGTCATGCGGCGATCCTGCCGCAGCGCGGCCCCCTCGTAGGAGCCCGCTGCGAGCATGCGAGCTGCGGGGGGCGAGGGGGTCCTTCTACTAACCTGTCGGCGTGCAGGGCTTCGGGGTGGACATCGGCGGCAGCGGCATCAAGGGGTGCCTGGTCGACCTGGACGCGGGACGGCTGATCGGGGAACGGCTGCGCATCGAGACGCCGCAGCCGTCGCTGCCCGACCCCGTCTTCGACGTCGTGGCCCGCATCGTGGGCTCGTTCGAGTGGTCCGGGCGCGTGGGGGTGACCTTCCCGGGGGTGCTCAAGTCGGGGGTCGCGCACACGGCCGCGAACGTCGACAAGACCTGGCTGGGCACGGACCTCGCCGCCGGGGTCGCGCAGCGCGTCCCCGGCCCGGTGGAGACGCTGAACGACGCCGACGCCGCGGGGCTGGCCGAGATGCGCTACGGCGCCGGCCGCGACCGGCGCGGGGTGGTGCTCATGCTCACGTTCGGCACGGGCATCGGCAGCGCGCTGTTCGCCGACGGGAAGCTGGTGCCCAACACCGAGTTCGGGCACATCCAGGTCGACGGCGAGGACGGCGAGAAGCGGGCCTCCGCGGCCGCCCGCGAGCGGGAGGAGCTCAGCTACCCCGAGTGGGCGCGGCGCGTGGACCGCTACCTCGACGTCCTGGAGGCCGGCGTCTGGCCGGACCTGATCATCGTGGGCGGCGGGGTCAGCAAGAAGGCGCACAAGTGGGTCCCGCTGCTGTCCACGCGCACCCCGGTGGTGCCCGCGGAGCTGCAGAACGACGCCGGGATCGTCGGGGCCGCCCTGGCTGCCGTCGAGCGCGGCGAGGCCTGACCGCGGGGTCGCGGCGCCGGGTGACCCTCCCGGGGTGAGCCGACCGCCCCCTCGGAGCGAGGGGCCCGGGTGCGAGGCGCTGGTTTCACCCGGCGACGTCGTTACAATGGTGGAGCCCCAGCCCGCCGCGCTTCAGCCGGGAGGGATTTCCACACCCGATCGTGGCCAAACGCCGCGCCGGTCCGCGGGGTCCCCTCCCGCTCCGAGCACAGGGCCGGAGCCGCTGCCCGCGGGCCACACGGTCCCCCGGGGAACGCACCCAGCACGGGAAGGAACCTGAGTGCCCGCCGATCAGCCAGCACCGGAAGCAGCCGCAGCGAGCACCCCGCGCGCCAGGACGGCCGCAGCCGGTACCCGTGCCAGCGCCAAGAAGACGGCCGCTGAGCCGGCGGCCGCCCGGAAGCGCGCCCCGGCCAAGCCGGCCGGCGCGCAGAGCGCGGCCAAGGGCCGCGCGAAGCCGGCGATCACGCCGTCGCCCGGTACCGGCGAGGGAGCCGTGCTCACCGCGGTGGCCACCGAGGACGGCGCGGTGGCCGTGGTGGACGCCGGCTCCGAGGGGCTCAAGCTCGACGAGACGGTCGTCACCGGCAAGGACGGCGTCGAGGTCGCCGCCGAGGAGGAGACCGCCGAGGGCGGCACCGACTTCGAGTGGGACGAGGAGGAGGAGTCCGAGGCGCTGCGGCAGGCCCGCAAGGACGCCGAGCTCACCGCCTCCGCCGACTCGGTCCGCGCCTACCTCAAGCAGATCGGCAAGGTCGCGCTGCTCAACGCCGAGGAGGAGGTCGACCTCGCCAAGCGGATCGAGGCCGGGCTCTACGGCGCCGAGCGGCTGCGTCAGGCCGAGGAGGAGGGCCAGAAGCTCTCCCCGCAGATGCGCCGCGACCTCAACTGGATCGTCCGCGACGGCGAGCGCGCCAAGAACCACCTGCTGGAGGCCAACCTCCGCCTCGTGGTCTCGCTGGCCAAGCGCTACACCGGTCGCGGCATGGCGTTCCTGGACCTGATCCAGGAGGGCAACCTCGGGCTCATCCGCGCGGTCGAGAAGTTCGACTACACCAAGGGCTACAAGTTCTCGACCTACGCCACGTGGTGGATCCGCCAGGCCATCACCCGCGCGATGGCCGACCAGGCCCGCACCATCCGCATCCCGGTGCACATGGTCGAGGTCATCAACAAGCTCGGCCGCATCCAGCGCGAGCTGCTCCAGGACCTGGGCCGCGAGCCCACTCCGGAGGAGCTGGCCAAGGAGATGGACATCACCCCGGACAAGGTGCTGGAGATCCAGCAGTACGCCCGGGAGCCGATCAGCCTCGACCAGACCATCGGTGACGAGGGCGACAGCCAGCTCGGCGACTTCATCGAGGACTCCGAGGCCGTCGTGGCCGTCGACGCGGTCAGCTTCACCCTGATGCAGGACCAGCTGACCAGCGTGCTGCAGACGCTCTCCGAGCGGGAGGCCGGCGTGGTCCGGCTGCGCTTCGGCCTCACCGACGGCCAGCCGCGCACCCTCGACGAGATCGGGCAGGTCTACGGCGTGACCCGGGAGCGGATCCGCCAGATCGAGTCGAAGACGATGTCGAAGCTGCGCCACCCCAGCCGCTCCCAGGTGCTGCGCGACTACCTCGACTAGGACGCCGGCGTCGGGCCGGGACGCCGTCGCCGGTCGTGGCGCAGTGCCATGACCCGGACGGGTCACGGGGTGCCGGCGGCGGTGTACGCCGACACGTGTCGGGTAGACGGCGTAGCGTGGCACCCGTCAGAACAGCAGCGGACCCACGGTCGGACCGGTCACCCACCGGCCCGGCAGATGATCACCAGCACGTGCACCACCCGTCCCAGCCAGTGACGTCCCCTGCTGAACCCGCTCCACCCACGCCCGGCGTGTTACGGACTCATCTCATTCGGCGAGTCCGGGATGAACCGGGCGGGAACGGGAATCCGAGGGGCCATCCTGGCGCTGTGCAGGAGGCCGATCCGCAGCCGCGGGTCCGTGCGGTAGAGAGCGAGTGATGACCCAGATGACCCAGACGCTGACGACGACCCCCGCCGCCGACGACCTGGTCGTGCCCTTCCACTGCGACCGCTGCGGCGCACTTGCCAAGGTCCGTGTCGTGCTCGCCAACGGCAGCGACCTCGTGTTCTGCGGACACCACGCCCGCGAGTACGAGGGCAAGCTGCGTGACATCGCCGTCGACATCATCGACACTGAGGGCGAGCAGCGCGTAACTGCGTGAGAGAGGCGCTATCGTCGCGCCCGCGATGACCGCCTCACCCGACGACGCCGCCGCGTCCGACGTCCCGCCTCGTGCGGGCGCCGGACCGGCGGCTCCGTCGTCTGTGGGGACCCCCGGTCGGCGGCGACCGGAGGAAACCCCCATGTCCCAGCACCGCCCCGCATCCGACGAGACAGTGCGCCTGCGTCCCGACTCCGGCGACGGGCCGCCACCGCCCACGGGCTCGGTCCCGGCCTACGAGCCCGGGCCGGACGACACCCGTCCGGTGGGCCGGGACTGGCAGGCCGGCACGCCCGACCCGTCCTCGGTCACCGCGGAGCGCCCGAGCACCGCGGTGAGCCCGAGCACCGGGTCCGACCCGGTCGACGACGACGCCACCAGCACGAGCCGCATCCCGGTGGACGCGGACGCGCCCGCCGCGGACGACGACAGCGCACGGACCGCCGTCGTCCCTCCCGTCGAGGACCGCGACGACACGGACACCACGCCCCACGAGCCGGCCCCCCAGGACGCCGGTGCAGCCGGTCCCCCGCCGTCCGGACAGGAGGCCCACGGCGGCCCGCGCGGCCCCTGGTGGCGGCGCCGCGCCGCCCTGGTCCCCGCCGGTGTGCTGGCCGCCCTGGCCGCCCTCTACGGCATCGACCTAGCCGTTTCCTCCGGAGAGGTGCCGCGGAACACCGTCGTCGCCGGTGTCGACGTCGGCGGGCTCTCCCCCGCGGCGGCGGCCCAGCGACTGGAGGAGCAGCTCGCCCCCCGCGTCGTGGCCGACCACCCCGTCACCGCCGCCGACGTGACGGCCACCCTCTCCCCCGCCACGGCGGGCATCACCCTCGACGTGCCCCGCACCGTGGACGCGGCCGAGGAGCAGCCGCTGAACCCCTGGACGCGGCTGGTCACGGTCGTCGCCGACCGCGAGGTGGAGCCGGTGATCACCGGCGAGGAGACGGCGCTGAACGCGCAGATCGAGGGCATCGCCGCGCAGGTCGACCGGGCTCCGCAGGACGCCACGATCGCCATCGAGGGCACCACGCCCTCGGTCGTGGAACCGGTGGACGGCCGGACGCTCGACCGGGAAGGCGCAGCCGAGGCGATCACCGATGCCCTGGCCTCCGGCGGGGACCCCAGCACGCCGATCGAGCTGCCCGTGGACGTGACGCCCGTCCGGGTCGACGCCGAGGAGGCTCGCCGCGTCCTCGAGGAGACGGTCACCCCCGCGTTGTCCGCGCCGGTCCAGGTCGTGAGCCAGGACGGCGCCACCTCCGCCGAGGTGCCGGCGGACGCGATCGCCGGCTCCCTGACCTTCACGCCCCAGGACGACGGCGAGCTCGCCGTCGGGCTGGACCCCGAGGCGCTGCAGGCGGCCCTCGGCGATGAGCTGTCGGTCTTCGGCACCCCGGCGCAGGACGCCACCTTCGACGTGTCCGGCGGCTCGGTGAGCGTCGTCCCGTCGGTCGACGGGACCGGCATCGCGCCGGCCCGGCTGGCCGAGCAGCTGCTGCCGGCGCTGACCGAGGACGCGCCCCGGACGGTCACCGCCGAACTGGGCCCCGTACCCGCGAACTTCACCACCGAGGAGGCCGAGGCCCTCGGCATCCGCGAAGAGATCTCCAGCTTCACCACCAACATCGGCAACCCGGCCAGCGGGACCAACATCCGGGTGGTGGCCGAAGAGGTCGACGGCGCGATCATCATGCCCGGGGAGACGTTCAGCCTGAACGGCTTCACCGGCCCGCGCGGCCTGGCGCAGGGCTACGTCGAGGCCGGCGTCATCAACAACGGCGAGTTCACCACCGCCGTGGGCGGCGGCATCAGCCAGTTCGCCACGACGATGTTCAACGCCGTCTTCTTCGCCGGTCTCGAGGACGTCTTCCACAAGCCGCACAGCTTCTACATCAGCCGCTACCCGGCGGGCCGCGAGGCGACGGTCTACTACGACTCGATCGACCTCAAGTGGCGCAACGACGGGGACACGGGCGTCTACGTCGACACCACCTGGACACCGGGGACGATCACGGTGACCTTCTACGGGACCCCGCGCTACGAGATCCAGTCGATCAGCAGCGAGCGCTACAACATCCGCCAGCCGGTCGTGCAGAACAAGCCGGACAGCCCCACCTGCGAGCCCCAGTCGGGGTCCACCGGGTTCGACATCACGGTGACCCGCGTCTTCCGCGCCCTGGACACGGGTGCGGAGGTCAAGCGGGAGCAGTTCCGCACCCGCTACGCCGCCGAACCGGTGATCAACTGCGTCCCCGCCGAGCCGGCCCCGCCGGGCCCGGAGGGCACCGCCCCGGGCGGCTCCCCCGCGCCCGGCGGTCGGCGCCCGCCGCGTCCGCGGGTGGCCTGACGCAGGGGTCCGGGACGTCGGGCGGGGTGCCGGGGGCGGGCATCCCGCCGATCGATGCAGGCGCGGCCGTGCACACTGTGCAGGTGAGCGCCGTCCTCCCCAGCGGCTCCCGCGCCCGGGCCGGCGCGGGCGAGCCGGGGCACCCCGCTCCCGGCGCCTCCGGTGCGACCCGGGCCGATGTGCCACCGCCGTCCCGGCTGCGCCGGTGGCCGACCCCGCTGCGGGTTCCGCTGCAGGTCCTCGGACGCACGCTGGCGAAGGCCTGGCAGGACCGGATCATCGGGCTGTCGGCCGAGGCGGCGTTCTGGCAGATCCTGTCGGTACCGCCGCTGCTCATCGGGTTGCTCGGCTCGTTGGGCTACCTGGGCTCCCTGATCGGCGACGACGCGGTCACGATGATCGAGGAGCAGTTGCTCGACGCCTCGTCCGAGGTGCTGACCAGCGACGTCGTCGACGACCTGGTGCGCCCGACGCTGACCGACATCCTCGGCTCGGGTCGGCTCGAGGTGGTCAGCGTCGGCTTCCTGGTGTCGCTGTGGGCGGGGTCCTCGGCGACCGCCACCTTCATGAACACCATCGTCATCGCCTACGACCAGCGGGACGTGCGTGGGCCGGTCCGCACCCGGCTGAAGGCGCTCTGGCTCTTCGTCGTCGGGCTGTTCCTGGCGGTGCTGACGCTGCCGCTGCTGGTGCTCGGCCGCGGCACGCTGGTCGGCCTCGTCCCGCCCGACTGGCGGGGCACCACCGACATGCTGATCAACGCCGTCTACTGGCCCATCGTGGTGATCGGCCTGCTGCTGGCGCTCACCAGCTTCTTCGACGTCGTCCTGCCGCACCGGCTGCCGTGGCGCCGCCAGCTCCCCGGCGCGCTGCTCAGCCTCGGCTTCTTCCTGGTGGCCGCGCTGCTGCTGCGCGCCTACGTCGGCACCTTCCTCACCACCGCCCTGCCCTACGGAGCGCTGGCGGCGCCGATCGGCGCGCTGCTGTTCTGCTTCTTCTTCGGCATGGCGGTGCTCCTGGGTGCGGAGCTCAACGCCACCATCCAGGCCCGCTGGCCGGCGCCGTTGCGCCGGCACGAGCGCCGCCGCCGGGAGCGGCGGCAGGCCAAGCTCGACGAGGAGGCCCGCCGGCTCGGCCTGCGGTAGCGCTACTCCTTGCGGAGCTGCTGGTAGACCTCCTTGCAGGCCGGGCACACCGGGCTGCCGGGCTTGGGGCTCTTGGTCACCGGGAAGACCTCGCCGCACAGCGCCTCGACCATGGTGCCCATGACGGCGCTCTCGGCGATCTTGTTCTTCCGGACGTAGTGGAAGACCTCGTTGGCGTTGCCGGTGTCGGAGTCGCGGACGTCCGGCCGCTCGAGGATGTCGCTGCTGCTCATGCGGTCTCCCTGGTCGACGGTGCAGTCGTGCGCCGGCCGCGCGGCCGGGGTCGCCGCGGTGCTCGGCGCACCCGGTGACCATGATGACAGGGTGCTGCCCGCAAACACCGCTCCCCGCCCGGTCCTGTCCCCCGAGGTCGCCGACGCCCTGGCCGACGGCCGGCCCGTCGTCGCGCTGGAGAGCACCCTGCTGGCCCACGGCCTGCCCCGGCCGGACAACCGGGCGGCCGCCGACGACGTCGAGGCGGCGGTCCGGGCCGGCGGCGCGGTCCCGGCGACCATCGCCGTCCTGGACGGGACCCCGCACGTCGGGCTGACGGCCGCGCAGGTCGACCGCGTGTGCGCCGACCCGGACCTGGCCAAGCTGGGGGTCCGCGACCTGCCGGTGGCCGCCGCCCTGGGGATGAGCGGCGCGACCACCGTGTCGAGCACCGCGCTGCTGGCCGAGGCGGCCGGGGTGGCCGTGTTCGCCACGGGCGGGCTGGGTGGGGTGCACCGGCAGGCCGTCGACACCTTCGACGAGTCCGCCGACCTGACGGCGCTCTCCCGCACCTCCCTGGTGGTGGTGTGCGCGGGCGTGAAGTCGATCCTCGACGTCCCCGCGACCCTCGAGCGGCTCGAGTCGCTCTCGGTGACCGTGGTCGGGTACGGCACCACCACCTTCCCCGGCTTCTACGTGGCCGACTCGGGCTCGACGGTGGACTGGTCGGTGGCCGACCCCGAGCAGGCCGCCGCGGTGTTCGCCGCCCGCCGCGGGCTGGCGCCCGGCGCGGTGGTCGTGGCCAACCCGCTGCCCGCCGACGAGCAGCTGGACCCGCGGCTCCACGACCGGGTGATCGCCGACGCGCTGACCGCGGCCGACGCGGCCGGGGTCCGCGGGAAGGACGTCACGCCCTTCGTGCTCGACCACCTGCACCGGGCCAGCGACGGCGCGACGCTGGCGGTCAACGTCCGGCTGGTGCTGCGCAACGCCGAGCTGGCCGGCCGGATCGCCGCGGCGCTGGCCGCCTGAGCGCGGCCGTGCCCGCTCCTGTCGTCGTGGTCGGCGACGTCGCCACCGACGTCGTCGTCGTCCTCTCCGGGGATCCGGCGCCGGGGTCCGACCGGCCCGCGCGGATCGTCAGCCGCGGAGGAGGCGCGGGGGCCAACGTCGCGGTGCACCTGGCCCGGCTGGGCACCGCCGTGCTGCTGGCCGGCTGCCTCGGGGACGACGCCGCCGGGGCGGGCCTGGCCGCCGAGCTGTCGGCGGCCGGGGTGCAGCTGCGGCTGCGCACCGTGCCCGGCGCGGCGACGGGCACCATCGTGAGCCTGGTGGAGCGCGACGGGCAGCGCAGCATGCTCGCCGACCGCGGGGCGAACCTGGCGCTGCGCGCGGCCGACGTGCCGCTCCCCCGCCCCGGCGGCCACCTGCACGTGTCGGGCTACACGCTGCTGGACCCGGCGCCACGGGACGCCGGGCTCAGCGCGCTGCGGGCGGCGGCCGCGGCCGGTTGCACGGTGTCGGTGGACCCGGCGTCGACCGGCCCGCTCCGCGCCTACGGGGTGGAGCGCTGGCTCGACGACACCGCCGGCGCGACCCTGGTCCTGCCCAACGCCGACGAGGCGCGGCTGCTGACCGGCTGCGCGGACGTGGCCGACGCGGCCAGGGCCCTGGCCCGCCGGCACCCGGTCGCGGTGGTCACGCTCGGGGCCGACGGCGCGCTGTGGGCGGCGGGCGAGGAGCTCGTGCACCGGCCCGCCCGTCCCGCGACCGTGGTGGACACCACCGGTGCCGGCGACGCGTTCGCCGCCGGCCTGCTCGCCGCGTGGCTCGGCAGACCGGGGTGCTCCCCCGCGGCCGCGCTCGACGCCGGGCTGGCCTGCGCGGCCGGGGTGGTCGGTCATCCCGGAGCGCGCTGACCGGCTATCCGTCGATGACGCGACCCGACCGGGCGGGGTTCTCCAGCACCCGGTCCGGGCGGGCGTCCACCCCGGCCAGGCGGGTCCGGTTCTTGGGCGGCCGGTCGTTGGCCATGACGACCGCGACCCACGGCAGCACCGTGCCCAGGATCGCGAGGATGATCATCAACCAGACGATCTTGTAGAAGACGGCGGCCAGGATCAGCGCCAGGCCGCGGATCGCCATGGTGATCACGTAGCGCCGTCTGCGGGCGGCCTGCTGGTCGGTCAGGCTCGGCGCCGCCTCGGTGATGAGCACCGGCTCCGGCTTGCGCGACCGCGGGAACTGCTGGCTCGAGGCCACGGGCACCCTTCCCTCCGCTGGCCGGTGTCCGCGGGGGATCAGCCCCGCCGGCTCCCCGGACCACCCCCATGGTGCCACCGCGTGGAGCCCGGCGCAGCCGCCCCGGTCAGCCCGTCGTCGCCTGCTTCGCGGCCTTCGCGGCCTGCTTCTGCTCCTGCTTGAACGCGCGAACCTCGGCCAGGGTCTCCGGGCCGGTGATGTCGGCGACCGAGCGCCGGGAGCCGTCGACGCCGTAGTCGCCGGCCGCCTCCCGCCAGCCGGGCGGGGTGACGTCGTACTGCTTGCCGAGCAGCGCCAGGAAGATCTTCGACTTCTGCGCTCCGAAGCCCGGCAGCTGGTTCAGCCGCTTCAGCACCGTGGCGCCGTCGGGGGCGTCGGCCCACAGCGCCTCCACGCGGCCGTCGTAGCGCTCGACGAGGACCCGGCACACCTCCTGGGTCCGGCCGGCCATCGACCCGGGGTAGCGGTGCAGCGCCGGCGGCCCCTGGAACACCCGCACGAGCTCCTCGGGGTCCATCGCCGCGAGCTGCTCGGCCGAGAGGGTGTCCACGCCGAGCCGGTCGGCCAGCAGGCGCGGGGCGCCGAAGGCGCGCTCCATCGGGAACTGCTGGTCCAGCAGCATCCCGATTAGCAGCGCGAGGGGGTCACGGCCGAGCAGTTCGTCGGCCGCGGGGTCCTGGGCGATGCGGAGAGTCGGCACATCGAGATGGTGCCGTAGAGCGATCCCGTCGCAGTCACCACCGTGCACCGCGGGCCGTATGGCTCTGCCGGTGGACGATGCGCCTGCCAGAGACCTCGTTCACGGCCTTGTAAACGAGTGCTGATTCTCGGCTTCGCTTTACTCCGGCAACCACCACGCCGTCCGCATCCCGGGCGCCACTTCCTGACATGCATAACGAGCCGGCGCGCGGTAGCGTCGCGACGGTAGTTGAGTATTCAATGAGATGCGCCGACTGCGCCCGCCATGTCCGAACCCACGCGCTACAGGGAGAACCGTGCCCAACATCGCTGTCGTCTACTACTCGTCGACCGGGAACGTCCACCAGCTCGCCGACGCTGTTGCTGACGGCGCCCGTGAAGCGGGGGCCGAGGTCCGCCTGCGTCGAGTCCCCGAGCTGGCTCCCGAGGAGGCCATCGACTCCAACCCGCTCTGGCGCGCCCACGTGGACACCACCGCCGATCAGGTCGAGGTGGCCACGCCGGCGGACCTCGAGTGGGCCGACGGCTACGCCTTGGGCACGCCGACCCGCTTCGGCACCCCCGCAGCCCAGATGAAGCAGTTCATCGACACCCTCGGTGGGCTCTGGTTCACCGGGAAGCTGGCCAACAAGGGCGCCACCGCCTTCACCAGCGCCCAGAACGTCCACGGCGGCCAGGAGTCGACGATCCTGACACTGTTCAACGTGTTCTCCCACTTCGGGGCGGTCATCGTGCCGCCGGGCTACACCGACCCCCTGCTGTTCGAGGCCGGCGGGAACCCCTACGGCGTCTCCAACGCCTCGGGCGGCCAGGCGGCGACCGCCAACCAGGCCGAGCTGGCCGCGGCCCGCTACCAGGGCCGCCGCCTCGCCGAGGTGACCGCCAAGCTCGTCGCCTGACATGGATCACGGTTCCTGGGGCTGCTCCGCGGACTCGCCCCAGGAACCGCCAGATCCACGATCCCGGCGCTACCGCCGCAAGGTCGCCAGCGCCTCCCCCGCCCATACGGCACGGAGCGCGAACGCCACCCCGTCACGGGGTCACGGGGCGCGTCGGCTGCCGACCTTCCAGGGGCCGCGCGGGTAGCGAGTGACTCTCGCGCCGCGGACGCTCCACGGGAAGGCGCGGTCAGAACCGGCCCCTCTCGTCGCGGCGGGTCGGACTGCAGTCGACTTCTTCAGCTGCTTCGTCGACGCATGTGCAGGTCCAGCAGCATCCCGATCAGCAGGGCCAGCGGGTCGCGGCCGAGCAGCTCACCGGCGGCGGGATCCTGGGCGATGCGGAGAGTCGGCACACCGGAATGGTGCCGTAGTCCGATCCCGGCGCGATCAACTGCCGGATGGGTCGCCCTCGCCGAAGACCGCGTCGGCGGGCTCCGCGGGTGGTCGCGAACCGCGAGAGGATCGGGGGATGCGGCGTCCTCCAGCTCCCCGGGCCGTGCTGGCGGTGGGGCTGGTCGTGACCGTGCTCGCCATCGCCGGGCTCGTGTGCCATCCGGCCGTGCGCGCGACCGCCAAGTCGGTGTTCGTGCTCGACGGCGCACTCGACGGTCCGCTCCCCCGACCGTGGGCGCGGCCGGTCGAGCGCACCGAGCAGGAGATCGGGGACGTGGTCGTCGACCGCTACGCGCCCGCTGCCGACGCGCCGCCGGTCCTCGTGGTGCCCGGGGCGGCTCCCGCCGGACGGGACGACGAGCGTGTCGTGTCCCTGGCCTCGTCGCTGGCCGCCGCGGGGCGGGAGGTGGTGGTCCCCGAGCTGAGCCTCTACGACGAGGTGCTGGACGTCGACGACGTCGCCCGGGTGGTGGAGGTGGCCGCGGAGCTCTGCCGCGGGGGCGATGAAGTGGTGTTCCTCGGGTTCTCCTACGGCGGGTCCCTCGCCCTGGTCGCGGCCGCGGACGAGCGCGTGGCCGGCTGCATCGACCTGGTCGCGACCTTCGGCGCCTACGCCGACCTGGTCGGGGTGCTCCAGGCAGCGGTGACCGGGGTGTCCGTGGTGGACGGTGAGGTGCACCCGTGGCGGGGCGCCGACGAGTCCGTCGTCCGCACGGTGCTCCGGGACGCCGCGACGCAGCTGGTACCCGAGGACCAAGGGGAGCCGCTGCGCCGCGCGCTCGAGCAGCGGGACCCGAGCGGTCTCCCCGCTGCCGTGCGCCTCGTCTACCGCATGGCGACCACCGACGACCCGGTGCTGGTCGCCGACCTGGCCCGGAACCTGCCGCCGCCCGGGGACGCCCTCGTCGAGACGTTCTCGCCGGTCGCCGTCGCCGACCAGGTCGAGGCCGACGTGCTGGCCGCACACGCCCTCGACGACCCGGCCGTACCGGTCGCGGAGCTCCTGCGCCTCCAGCAGGCCTTCCCCGAGGCAGAGGTGGCGGCCGTCCGCTCCTTCGACCACGTCGACCTGTCCGCGGACGCCGATCTCGGCGCCCTGCTCAGCGATCTGGTGACGGCGTGGGCGTTCATGCAGGCCGTGCTCCGGCCGCAGGAGGACTGGCCGTGGGACTAGGGAGCCTGCTGGACGCCGAGGGCGGTTGGTCGCCACCCGGGTGCCCGGTTCAGGGCGCCACCTCGTCGACCAGGTCGTCCGCGGCCTCGCGCTTGCGCCGCACCAGCACCTCGCCGCCGCCCCAGAGCGCCCCGAGGCCCGCGACGATCAGCCCGATCAGCACCCAGGGAGGATCGGGCCACTCGATGATCGACTGCACGTGGCGGTGCAGGAACCCGATGAGGACCGCACCCCACCAGGCGATCTGGGACACGAGCAACGAGAAGGAGAGCCGGAACAGGACGGTGGTCGGCACCTCGCTGCCCTGTTCGTAGCCCCGCACCTTGTCGTGGAGCACGTGCAGCAGGATGCCGTTGAGCCCGATGAGGACGACGAAGAAGAGCTTGACCACCAGCAGGTTGTCGATCTCGCCCTTGAGCACGAGCAGGGGGATCCCGGAGGCCACCATGACGCCCCAGCCCACCCAGACGAACTTCTCCGTCACGCTGCTCACGCGCACGAGCTGCGGGAAGCGGACCCGGTCCCGGATCCACAGCAGGCCGTAGAGGTCCGTCACCAGCACCGATCCGAAGCCCAGGACCAGGCCGGCGAGGTGGACGAAGAGCAGGAGGAAGAAGGGCGTCGTTTCCATCGCACCTCGATCGGGTTGCTGGGCGGAGGGGCTCGTGGGCTGCCCGCCCTGTCACGGTCGTGACGACGCGGATCCGGCGGCCTTACCCCGGAGGCCCGCCGTGGATGCCACCGGAGAAGGCCCCCGTCGGTGGCCGGCCTGGCGGCCGGGCCTAGTCCGAGACCTCCTGGGCGGCGGCGTCACCGGAGGAGACGAGGAGCCGCTCGGCGAACGCGGCCTCCAGGCTCTCGGTGATCAGGTAGACCAGACCGGCGACGAACGGGGCCAGCGCCCAGACGGCGACGTGAGAGAACGACGCGCTCAGCAGCGCGGCGGCGCCCAGGCCGACGAGCACGGACAGGATGTTGAGGCTGGTGCCCAGCGCCAGGGTCTGCGTGGGGTGCTGGGGCATCGGCCGTCGGAAGCCGGCCGAGAGGAGACCCTCGAGGAGCGTGAAGGACATCACCGCACCGGCCGCGTACAGGAAGATGCGCGGCAGGTCGGGCGATCCCTGCGTCACCTGGCAGATCCCGAACGTGACGGTGACGAGGATGGAGAAGCCGAAGGTGGTGCTCTCCCGCCCCACCGTGCTCCGCATTCCCCGGACGACGGTGCGGCCCACGCTCTCCGTCTCGTTCGCTCCCGGCACGACGTCCCCCCTTGCGACACCAGCGCGCTCCCGTGATCGCGATCCGCTGTGGCTTCCGGGGTTACCCGGACCCGCCGATCCATGCGTCCGCAGAGAGTCCGTGGTGGCACCGCTGCCCACGACTGCCGGTCCGCCCTGATCGGTGGGCGCACCGGGACGGGCCGACGCCGGCTCCCCGCCCGATCACGGTCGTCGACCGGTGTGCCGGAGAGCGCGGTGCCCCGGCGCGGCCCGCCCGCGCCGCGCCGCGCCCGATCCTGGCTGGCGCGACGGAGGCACTCCGGCTGAGCTTGTCGTCGGCGTCGACAGCGACGCCCTGACACCGATGGAGGTCACCCGCGTGAACCAGACCCAGTTCCTCTGGGACGGCTGGGAACCGATCCTGCGCATTCTCCTGGTCGGCACCCTCGGCTACGTGTGGCTGGTGCTGCTGCTGCGCGGCACCGGCCCCCGCAACATGGCCAAGATGACCCCGTTCGACTTCGTGATCACCGTCACGCTCGGCTCGGCGTTCGGCCGGGTGCTCACCGCCTCGGAGGTGCCCATCTCCGAGGCGCTCGTGACGTTCGCCCTCCTCGTCGCGCTGCAGTGGCTGTTCGCCGCGGGTCGCGCCCGGTGGCCCGCCCTCAAGCGGATGGTCGACCCCGGTCCCACGCTGCTCTTCCACGACGGGCGCCCGCTGGACCGCGCCCTGCGCCGCCACCGGATGATCGAGGCGGACCTGCACTCGGCGGCGCGGGAGAAGGGCTTCGGGTCGCTCGACGACGTGGCGGCGGTGATCCTGCAGGCCGACGGCACGTTCGCGGTGATCGGCGCGGGCAAGATGGGCGACGGCGCCTCGGTGCTCCCCTTCACCTCCGCCGGGACGTGACGACGGCGGCGCGCCGCTGGGACGCGCCGCCGCGCCCCGGGTCAGTCGCCCCGGGGGTGACCACCGCGCCCGCCCGGGCCGGTCTCCTCGCCGGCCACCCGTTCGGTGATCCGCTCATCCAGCCCGGCGAGCCGCGCGTCGGCCTCCTCCTGCGTGAGGTCGCCGTCCGTCACCGCCTGGTCGAGCCGCTCCTGCTGTGCCGCCACCAGCGCGTCGACCAGGGCGTCGACGGCCACGCCCTCCTGCTCGGCGACGTCGGCTCGCGACGTGCCCTCGGTGGCCAGCGCTTCCCGGAGCTCGTCCTCGGTCAGGCCGAGCGCCGTCGCCGCGGTGGCCAGGTCGAGCCGGCCACCGCGGCCGTGACCGCCGTGCCCGCCGAGCCCGGCCTCGGCCAGCGTCGCGGCCACCTCGTCGGCCTGCTCGCCGGTGATCGACCCGTCCTCCACCAGGCCGGCGAGCGCGTCCCGGATCCGGTCCGGGCGAGTGGTCGACGACGCCTCGTCCGCCAGGGCCGGCACCGCGACCGCCAGCCCCCCGCCCAGTGCCAGCACCCCGGCCGTCGTCATGGCGATGATCCGCTTCTTCCGCACGTTCCCCTCCTCGCTCCCGGTCGGTCTGCCGCGACCGATCCGGCAGCACCATCGGCGCCGCAGCTGTGGCGGGCCTGTGCGCCACCCCTGCCGCTGGCTGTGGATCCGCCGGAACCCGGCCGTCGGCGGACGGGTCGCGCGAGAATGCCGTGGTGCGTGCGGTGGTGAGCCGGGTGGCTACAGCGGCTGTAACGGTGGACGACGTGGTCGTGGGCGAGATCGGCGCCGGCTTGCTGTCACTGGTCGGAGTGGGCCGGGAGGACGACTCCGACCGGGCGCGGGCACTGGCCCGGAAGATCCACGAGCTGCGCGTCTTCCCCGGGCCGGACGGCGCCGTGTCGGCGTCCGACCTCGGTCTGCCGCTGCTCGTCGTCAGCCAGTTCACGCTCTACGCCGACACCCGCAAGGGTCGCCGCCCGTCGTGGCAGGACGCCGCCCCCGGCGAGCTCGCCGAACCGCTCGTCGACGAGGTGGTGGCCGAACTGCGCCGCCGGGGCGCGACGGTGGCCACCGGGGTCTTCGGCGCGAGCATGCGGGTCT
This sequence comes from Blastococcus sp. SYSU DS1024, assembly GCF_054050795.1. Taxonomy (NCBI): domain Bacteria; kingdom Bacillati; phylum Actinomycetota; class Actinomycetes; order Geodermatophilales; family Geodermatophilaceae; genus Blastococcus; species Blastococcus sp. SYSU DS1024. Next base: position 249,917 of record NZ_JBJHAA010000002.1, on the reverse strand, counting down.
CGTCGGTGAACGAGGGGCCGATGACCCTCCTCCTGGAGGTCTGACCAGCGGAAGCCGTCCCGGGTCGAATCACATGACTGGGGCCCCGCGGCACCGGGTACGGGTGGGTGACCGAAGACACTCCCTGTCGGTTTGCTGTGAACGGCGGGTTCGTGGAACACCGACCCCCGTGGCGGCCGTTGTGCAGGGCGTACCACACCGGACAGAGAAGAGCGGGACCGGCCGGTGACCCCGTAGCCGTGGCCCCGCTCCACGCCTGGATCGCACCGCCGCCCGACGACGCCCGGCAGGTGCATCCGAACCCAAGGCAAGGACGAAGACCCATCGTGACGCTGCTGCAGTCCTCCCCCACCGACACCCTGGACGTGCGCGCCCCCCGGCGGGAGCCCGACACCAGCGGCCTGGTCTCCACCGACCTCGTGCGCGTCTACCTCAACACGATCGGCAAGACTGCTCTGCTGACCGCGGAGCAGGAGGTGGAGCTGGCCAAGCGGATCGAGGCCGGCCTCTACGCCGAGCGCCTGCTCGCCGAGCAGGAGGGCCTCACCCCGGCCCGCAAGCGCGACTACAAGATCCTGGCCACCGACGGCAAGGCGGCCAAGGCGCACCTGCTGGAGGCCAACCTCCGGCTCGTCGTCTCCGTGGCCAAGCGCTACACCGGCCACGGCATGACGTTCCTGGACCTCATCCAGGAGGGGAACGTCGGCCTGATCCGTGCCGTCGAGAAGTTCGACTACACCAAGGGCTTCAAGTTCTCCACCTACGCCACCTGGTGGATCCGGCAGGCGATCACCCGCGCCATGGCCGACTCCGGCCGCACGATCCGGCTGCCCGTCCACCTGGCCGAGCAGGTCAACAAGGTGGTCCGGACCCGCCGGCGCATGCACCAGGAGCTGGAGCGCGAGCCCACCGCCGAGGAGCTGGGGCTCGAGCTGGACCTGCCCGAGGAGCGGATCACCGAGCTGCTCGAGTACAGCCGCGACCTGGTCAGCCTCGACCAGACCGTCGGCGCCGACGAGGAGTCCCGCCTGGGCGACTTCATCGAGGACGCCGACGCCGCCGTCGCGGAGGACGCCGTGGCCTTCCAGATGATGAAGGGCGACGTCCGGAACGTGCTGTCCACGCTGGAGGACCGCGAGCGCGACGTCGTCGTCCTGCGCTTCGGCCTGGACGGCGGCCAGCCCCGCACCCTGGAGCAGATCGGCAAGCAGTTCGGCCTCTCCCGCGAGCGGGTCCGCCAGATCGAGCGCGAGACGATGGCCAAGCTGCGCGACCCGCAGCGCGCCGACGCCCTGCGCGACTACCTGGCCTGAGGCAGGACCCGCTCCGGCGGGGGCCGACCAGCGCGCCACCACGAGAGCCCGTCCCCGACCAGGGGACGGGCTCTCGTCGTCGCGGGGACCGGCCACGATCAGGGAACCTGATCATGGCGCCTCCTCCCTCACCGTCGGCGATGAGGGAGGACGCTGCCAGGTGAGGGAGGACGGTGCGCTCGGCCTACCCGGCGCAGCCGGAGGCGGTACCACTGCGGCGAGGTCCGGTTCAACGGCCAGCCCAGCCCTGCCGTGTCGGCCGGCTCGACCGACAGCACGTCCCACCCGGGGAACGCGGCCTCGACCTCGGCACGCGTCACGCCCCCGACGGACGACCGCATCCGGGTGGGGCCGAAGGCGAGCACCAGCAGCGTCGCGCCGGCGTTCGCGAGCGCCGAGACGCCTACGCCCTCGGCCTGCCGGCCGGCGGCCCCCAGACCCTGGAAGCAGCCGACGTCGAGGAAGAGGTCGAAGGAGCCCACGTCGGCCGCGGGCAGGTCCGTCACGTCGCCCACCACGAACCGGGCCCCGGGGACGGCGCCACGCCGGGCCGCCTCGACCGCCCGCGGCACGGCGTCGACGCCCACCGCCTCCCAGCCCCGGCGCGCGAGCTCGTGCGTGTACAGGCCGCGCCCACAGCCCAGGTCCAGCGCTCGTCCGGGCGTGGTGGGGCGGTCGGCCTCCTCGCGGGCCAGCAGGGCCCGGGTGCTCGCGGCGGCTGCGACGGCGTACCGCTCCCACGGTGTGAACCCCACGCGGTAGGCGAAGGCGTACCTGGTCATCACCGACCTCCGGTCGCACGGCGGCCCCGTCCCGGGAAGTGCAGCAGCCGCGCCCCCCGCTGACCACCACCCGGCGCGCGCTGTCGGCGCCCCGGGCCCGCACGCCCGGCCGGGACGGCGACCGCTACACCGGTGAGCGCATCCTCCGCGGGCCGGGGTCGACCCGGGCGGTGGGCGGACCGATGCGGGCGGTGCCGCCGGCCACCACGAGCGACCGGCCCCCGTGCCACGGGTTCCTCGGGCCCACGATGACCGGCTCGAGCTGCAGGTGCAGCACCTCGGGCATGTCGTCGGCGAGGCGGGCCACCCGCAGGAGCAGATCCTCGAGCGCCTCCACGTCGACCGGCTCCGCGCCCTTGTAGCCGTCCAGCAGCGGCCAGGCGCGGGGCGCGCGGACGAGCTCGGCCGCGTCCAGGTCGGTGAGCGGCAGCGTGCGGTACGCCCGGTCGCCGAGCAGGTCGGTGGCCACGCCCCCCACGCCGAAGCTGACCAGCGCGCCGAACGACGGGTCGTCGACGATCTCCACCACGGTGGCCACCCCGGGCGCGGCCATCTGCTGGACGATCACCGGGTCGCCGGCCGGGATCGCGGCGTAGCCGGCACGGACCGCGTCGGCGTCGGTGAGGTCGAGCCGCACCCCGCCGAGGTCGGACCGGTGCCGCAGCCACGGGGCCGTCGACTTCAGGACGACGGGGTAGCCGATCTCGTCCGCGGCGGCGACGGCGTCCTCGGCGCTGGTCACCGTCCGCGTCGCGAGGACCGGGACGCCGTAGGCCCCGAGCAGCTCGATCAGCTCGTAGTCGATCAGCTCCCGCCCCCCGGCGCCCTCGGCGAGGACGCGGCGGACCAGGCCGCGGGCGGCCGCTTCGTCGACGTCGGGCAGATCGGGGACCTCGCCGACCGGGCGGCGGCGCCAGCGGCCGTACTCCACCACCTTGGCCAGCGCGATGACCGCGCGCTCGGGGGTGCTGTACGAGGGCACCGAGCCGCGGGCCGGCATCCCGTGCTCGTCGAGCACCGCGAGCTCGGGCGGGATGCCCTCGGCGGAGAGGAAGCTGGCCACGATCGGCTTGCCCGATGCGGCCGAGACCTCGCGCAGCGCCGGCCCGTACTCGGCGGAACCGGCCATCAGCGGCGGCAGGAACACCGCGATCACCGCGTCGACGCCCTCGTCGTCGACGGCGGCCTGCAGCGCGGCCCGGAACTCCTCCGGGCTCCCGGCGACCCCGATGTCCACCGGCGCGTCGCGCGCCAGCTCCATGCCCTCCTCGAGGACCGCGTCGGCGACGAGGACCCCGATGGCGGTGGAGTTGCCCACGACCGCCACCCGGGATCCGGCGGGCAGGGGCTGGTGGGCCAGCAGCGTGCCGACGTCGAACAGCTGGGCGACGGTCTCCACGCGGATCACCCCCGCCGAGGCGAACAGCGCCGCCACCGACTGCTCGGGCACGGCCACCGACGTGCCGGCGAGGCCCGGGGTGACCCCGACGTGCCGGCCGCTCTTCACCGCGACGACCGGCTTGGTGCGCCCGACGGTGCGGGCCAGCCGGGCGAACTTGCGCGGGTTGCCGAAGCTCTCCAGGTGCAGCAGCACCACCTCGGTGCCCGGGTCGGTCGACCAGTACTGCAGCAGGTCGTTGCCGCTGACGTCGGCGCGGTTGCCGGCCGAGACGAACGTGGACAGCCCGATCCCCCGGCTGCGGGCCCGCTCGAGCAGCGCGACGCCGAGCGCGCCGGACTGGGCGAAGAACCCGACCCGGCCACGGCCGGGCACCATCGGCGCGAGGCTGGCGTTCAGCCGCACCTCCGGATCGGTGTTGACCACGCCCAGGCAGTTGGGCCCGACCACGCGCATGCCCGACGCACGGGCCGCGGCGACCAGCCGGCGTTCGGCCTCACGCCCCTCCGGCCCGGCCTCGCCGAAACCGCCGGAGATCACGACCAGCCCGCGAACCCGCTTGCGCCGGCAGGCCTCGACCACGCCGGCGACCTCGTCGGCCGGCACGGCGAGGATCGCCAGGTCCAGGTCGTCGGGGATGGATTCGATGTCGGCGTAGGCGGGGACGCCGCGGACGTGCCGGGCGCTGGGGTTGACCGGGTACACCGGCCCGGCGAACCCGTAGTCCAGCAGGTGCCGGAGCACCGCGTTGCCGATCTTGCCGGCGTCGTTGCTGGCGCCGACCACGGCCACCGAGGAGGGCGTCAGCAGCCGGGCGATCGACCGCGACTCGCTGCGCTGCTCGCGCTCGTAGGCGACCGCGAGCGCGTCCTCGGTCTGCTCGATGGGGAAGGTCAGGTGGACGACGCCGTCCTCGTAGGAGCGCTCGGCCTTGTACCCCGCGTCGCGGAACACCCGCACCATCTTGCTGTTCTGCGCCAGCACCTCGGCGACGAAGCGCTTGATGCCCCGCTCCCGGCCGGCGGCGGCGAGGTGCTCGAGCAACACCGAGCCCAGCCCCCGCCCCTGGTGGGCGTCCTCGACGAGGAAGGCCACCTCGGCGTCGTCGGTGCCGGGGTACCGGTCGTAGCGGCCGACGGCGACGACCTGGTCGCCCAGCAGCACGACGAAGGCGACCCGGTTGTCGTGGTCGACGTGGGTGAAGCGGTGCAGGTCGCGCTCGGACAGCCGCTTCATCGGTCCGAAGAACCGGTAGTAGCGCGTCTGGTCGCTGCTCCGCTCCATCAGCCCGTTGAGGCCGGCGGCGTCCTCCGGGCAGATCGGCCGCAGGTGCACCGTGCCGCCGTCGGCGGCGACGATGTCGGCCTCCCAGTGCGGCGGCGGGGTCGGGTTCTGCTGCTCGTCGGTGCGGGGCTGCTCAGTCACGGGGGTCGTCCGGGTCCAGGCCGAAGTAGGGGAAGCTCGCGCGGCGGGTGCGCATGATCGCCCGGTCGACGCGGGACTCGGTGAAGGGGTCCCAGCGGGAGAAGCCGGTGTAGCCGCCCTCGGTCATGTGCGTGGGCGGCCGCGCGCGGAGGCCGCGGCGCACGACGTCCTCCCGCCACGACTCGGGGATCTCCGTGGCCGGGTCCAGTTTCGCACCGCCCGCCTCGGCGATCAGGTGGGTCCAGGCCCGGGGCACGCAGCGCACGAGGCCGTAACCGCCACCGCCGAGGGCCACCCAGCGCCCGTCGCAGATCTCGTGGGCCAGTTCATGCATGGCCCTGTAGCTGGCGCGCTGCCCGTCGACGGTGAGCGCGAGGTCGGCCAGCGGGTCCTCGTGGTGGGCGTCGCACCCGCACTGGGTCACGATGATCTGCGGCGCGAAGGCCTTGAGCACGCTGGGCACGACAGCGGTGAACGCCCGCAGCCAGGACGAGTCGTCGGTGCCGTTGGGCAGGGCGAGGTTGACGGCGCTGCCCAGGGCCTTGTCGGGGTCGCCGGTCTCCTCCGGGAAGCCGGTGCCCGGGAAGAGCGTGAGCGGCGTCTGGTGGATGCTGACGGTGAGCACCCGGGGGTCGTCGTAGAACGCGGCCTGGACGCCGTCGCCGTGGTGGACGTCGAGGTCGACGTAGGCGATCCGCTCGTACCCCTGGCCCAGCAGCCAGGCGATGGCGATGGCGGCGTCGTTGAAGACGCAGAAGCCCGAGGCGGCCCCCCGCATGGCGTGGTGCAGCCCGCCGGAGATGTTCACCGCGTGCTGCGCGGCGCCGCTGTGCACCTGCTGGGCGGCGAGCACGCTGCCGCCGGTGATCAGCGCCGCGGCCTCGTACATCTCCGGGAAGATCGGGTTGTCCGGCGTGCCCAGACCGTGGCCGACACCGGGATCGGCCGGCGCCTGACGCACCGCCTCCAGGTAGAGCGGGTCGTGGACGAGGGTGAGCAGGTCCTCGCCGGCCGGCTCCGGTGCGAGCACCCGGAGCCGGTCGCTGGACAGCAGGCCGAGGCCGTCGGCCAGACGCATCGTCAGGTCCAGCCGCACCGGGTGCAGCGGGTGGTCGCCCCCCATCGTGTAGCCGAGCAGCGCGTCGTCCCAGACGACGGCGACCGAGTCGCTCACGGCACCTCCCCTCCCGGCGCACCCGGCCGGGCGCGGCGGCTCGGTCGCCGACGCTACCGGGTCCCGCGGTGCCCGGTACGTCGGCGAGACCACTCGCCGGTGGTCCGGTACCGGGCCTCCGGCCCCGTAGACTGGCTGCCGACACGGAGGAGACCTGTGAACGACCTCATCGACACTACCGAGATGTACCTCCGGACGATCTTCGAGCTGGAGGAAGAGGGCATCGTCCCGCTCCGGGCCCGCATCGCCGAGCGCCTGCACCAGAGCGGCCCGACGGTGAGCCAGACGGTCGCCCGGATGGAGCGCGACGGCCTCCTGACCGTCGAGGGGGACCGGCACCTGCAGCTCTCCGAGGAGGGCCGCCAGCTGGCCACCGCGGTCATGCGCAAGCACCGGCTCGCGGAGTGCCTGCTCGTCGACGTCATCGGCCTGGACTACGCAGACGTCCACGAGGAGGCCTGCCGCTGGGAGCACGTGATGAGCGAGGCGGTCGAGCGCCGCCTGCTGTCGCTGCTCGGCAACCCCACCGTGTCGCCGTTCGGCAACCCGATCCCCGGGCTGGACGCCCTGCGCGGTGACGAGCCGCTGGGTGGTGAGACCTCCGCGGTGCTCGACTCCCTGACGCTGCTGTCCACCACCGCCACGACCGAGGGCCGGCCGGTGGTGATCCGCCGGATCAGTGAGCAGCTGCAGGAGAACGCCGAGCTGCTGCGGGCGCTGGCCGACCACGGGGTGCGCCCGGGCGTCTCGATGACCGCCCAGCTCGTCGACGGATCGGTGAGCCTGGACGGCTACGTGCTGCCCACCGGTGTCGCCCAGCACATGTTCGTGAGCGCCGTCGACGAGGAGCTGACCCCGCTCGAGGCCGCGCCGCGCCTCTGAGCCGAGCGGATGCAGGAGGGGGCGTGGAGGAGCACGTGGCGGCTCCGCGGGCAGCCGAGGTGTTCCTCGTGCGGCTGCTGCCCCGGCCCGGCGGGGCGCTGCTGCACCGCCTGCGGGTGGCCGGGGCGTTCGTCTGCGGGCTGACGTGGGGCGTGCTGCCCGCACCGTCGGTGCACGACGTCGTGGTGACCCGCCGGGACGACGGCACGGAGGTGCTGCGCTTCCCGGCCGGTGACCCGTTCGCGGCCGGGGACATGCTCCGGGCGGTGGACACGGAGCTGGCGACGACGGGCCCGGATGAGTTCCTCCGGGCCTGGGACGTGCGCTGACGCACAGCGGGGCGCCGACCGGCTCACTACGGTGAGGCGGTCCCCCGCTGCCGCGCGAGAGAAGGCCCTGGTGAGCTCGTCCGCTCCGGCACCCGCCGACACCGCTCCCGAGCCGGCACCCACGCCGTTCCACCGGCTGGCCGACTTCACCGCGCTGCCGCGGCTCGGCGCCCTGGCGCTCTCGCCGGACGGGACCCGGCTGGCGGTCTCGCTGCAGACGCTGGACCGCGAAGGCAAGAAGTGGCAGTCGGCGCTGTGGGAGCTCGATCCGCAGGGACGCCGCCCGGCCCGCCGCCTCACCCGCAGCGCGCCCGGCGAGTCCGCCCCCGCCTGGGCGCCGGACGGCTCGCTGCTGTTCACCTCGGCCCGGCCCGACCCCGGTGCGGAGCCGGCGGCCGAGCCGACGCCGGCGCTGTGGCGGCTGCCCGCCGACGGGGGCGAGGCCCGGCCGGTGCTGGCCCGACCGGGTGGCATCGGCTCCTTCGCCGTCGCCGCCGACAGCGGGGACGTCGTGGTCGTCTCCGCGACCATGCCCGGGGGCTCGGCGCCCGACGCCGACGAGGAGCGGCGGAAGGCCCGGAGCGAGGCCGGCGTCTCCGCGATCCTGCACGAGGCCTACCCGGTGCGGTACTGGGACCACGACCTCGGGCCGGCGGCTCCGCACCTCTTCTGGGCCGGCCGGCTCCCGGCCGAGGAGGAGCCGGTCGGCAACCCACCGGTGGAGCTGCGCGACCTCACCCCGGACGCGCCCCCACCGAACGGGTCGGGCGACGACATCGCCCTCTCCCCCGACGGCCGCCTGCTCGCCCGGGCGGAGGAGGTGCCCGACGGCCCGGCCGGTCGGCGCACCCGGCTGGTGCTCACCGACACCGGCTCCGGTGACACCCGGGTGCTCGTCGACGACCCGCTGGCCGACGTCCACTCCCCGGCGTTCGCCCCGGACGGCGCCCGCCTGGTCTGCGTGCGCGAGGCGATGTCCTCCTACGCCGAGCCGCCGGACTACACGTTGCTCCTGGTGGAGGTCGCCGACGGCGCCGCCCGGGAGCTGACCCCTGACTTCGACCGATGGCCGAGCGCGCCGCAGTTCTCCGCCGACGGCACCGCCGTCTACTTCCTCGCCGACGAGGACGGCCGGCACGCGCTGTTCCGCACGCCGCTCGACGGCGGCGACCCCCTCCGGCTGACAGGGGACGGCGCCTACAGCGACCTGCAGGTCGCCCGTGACGGCAGCGCCCTGTACGCCCTGCGGTCGGCGATCGACTCGCCTCCGCTGCCGGTCCGCCTGGACCCGGCGGCCCCGAGGCAGGACCCGGAGCCCCTGCCGAGCCCGGTGGCGATCGACCGGCTGCCCGGGACGTTGCACGAGGTCGAGGCGACCGCACCCGACGGCACCCGCGTGCAGTCGTGGCTGGTGCTGCCCGACGGGGCCTCGGCGGACGCGCCGGCGCCGCTGGTGCTCTGGATCCACGGCGGGCCGCTGATGAGCTGGAACTCGTGGTCGTGGCGCTGGTGCCCGTGGGTGCTGGCGGCGCAGGGCTACGCGGTCCTCCTGCCCAACCCGGCCCTCTCCCAGGGCTTCGGCCAGGACTTCGTGCGCCGCGGCTGGGGCGAGTGGGGTGACGCCCCCTACACCGACCTGATGGCGGCGGTGGACGCGGCCGAGCAGCGGCCGGAGATCGACGAGACCCGGACGGCGGCGATGGGCGGCTCGTTCGGCGGCTACATGGCCAACTGGGTGGCCACGCAGACCGACCGGTTCAAGGCGATCGTCACCCACGCCAGCCTGTGGAACCTGGAGCAGTTCACCGGCACCACCGACGCCGCGTACTACTGGGAGAAGGAGTGGGGCGACCCGTGCACCGAACCCCGGCGGTACGAGCAGCACTCTCCCCACCGCTACGTGGACCAGATCCGCACTCCGGTGCTGGTCATCCACGGCGACAAGGACTACCGGGTGCCGATCGGTGAGGCCCTCTCGCTCTGGTACGGCCTGCAGAAGCGCGGCGTCCCGTCGAAGTTCCTCTACTTCCCCGACGAGAACCACTGGGTGCTGACGCCGGGGAACCGCCGGGTCTGGTACGAGACGGTGCTCGCCTTCCTGGCCGAGCACGTCCGCGGGGAGCAGTGGCGGCGGCCAGAGCTGCTCTGAGGAGCGTCGCACGGCTCACACCGGCGGACGGCTGCCGCCGTCGGCGTGCGCCCGCTCCAGCAGGTCGCGCAGCCCCGCCGGCGGCAGGCAGGCGTCCAGCGCCTGCCGGAGCAGGTGCGCGAGGGTGTGCTCGGGATCGCTGTCCAGGGCCCGGTCGAGGGCGATGCCGGCCATCGCCCCGTCGCCGCGCAACCAGGCGCTGACCGCCAGCAGGGTGGCCGGGGCGGTGTCGAGCGGCGCGGGCAACCGCCGGGCGCACTCGGTCCAGAGCACCTCCGCCGCTGCGGCGTCGGCACCGAGGGCCAGCTGCAGGGCGCGGTCGCGCACCCGCACGTCGCGCAGGGCCCAGCCCAGCGCGGCGAGCTCGTGCTCCCCGAGCGGCTCCTCGCCGGACGGACCTGGCCGGCACCGGGCGACCGCCCGCCGCACCGCGGCCCACGACTCCTCGGCCAGCGCCGCCCACCCCACCTCCTGGAGCCGGGCCGAGCGCTCCTCGGCGGCGCGGAGGCAGGCGGCCCGCATACCGCCACCCGACCCGGGGGGAGCAGCGAGGCGCTCGGCCAGCGCCGCCCGGTCGGGAGCCACCACCTGCCCGGTGCAGACGGACGCCGCCGCCAGCGCGCTGACCCCGCCGGGCAACGGCGTCCCCGCCGACGGCGCGCAGCAGGCGTGCGGGCAGTCGTAGGACCACCAGCGCCCGCGCCGGACGAGCAGCACGTCGCGCGGGGCGATGCCGGCCGCGTCCAGGGCCAGGACGAGTTCGTGCACCAGTGCCCGGTGCGGCAGGAGCCCCACCGGCGGGTCGTCCGGGCCGGTGTCGTCGGGCGCCTTGGAGACCACCACGGCCACCGCCGCCTCGGGCCGGTCGCTGCGCAGGCTTCCCACCAGCAGCCGCGCCGTCCGGGCAGCGTCGCCGTCCCGGGGCAGGTCGCCCCGGACGGTCAGCCCGACCCGCCCGCCCGACGGGCCGCCCAGGCCGATCAGGACCACCGACTCGGCCGGGTGGAAGCCCAGCAGGTGCGGCAGCGCGGCGGCCACCTCACCGGGGTCGGAGAGCCGGATCTCCAGCTGGTCGGCGGGTTGCTGCGCGGTGGGGACGTCCATGGGCATCGACCCTGGGGCGCCCGGACGTCGGCGGACAGCACCCGGCGGGTCCTGTGGACGGCGACCGGCGCTGTGGATCCGCCGGGCGGCGTGGTCAGCCCAGCGCGTCGGCCTGGGTCTCGTAGGCCTGCTCGAGCAGCTCCGCGAAGGCCGCCGGGTCGGCCGGTGCGGCGCCGCCGAACCCGGTGTCCAGGGACACCAGGAGGAGCAGCCGGTCGTCGTCCTCCACGGCCGCGACCAGCGTCGGCACCGCCACCTGCGAGCCGTCGGGTGCGGCGATCGTGGTCGTGTACCGCAGGAGGGCCGCGCCATCCCCCAGGTCGGCCACCGGGAGCTGCTCGAAGGTGATCGTCGCCTCCCCGATCTGCGGGGAGGCCAGGCGCGCCTCGGGGCACCGCTCGGCGGCGTCGGCCAGCTGCGCGACGGCGTCCTCGACCGGACCGCCGCGCACCAGCATCTGCACCGTCGTCGCCGACCCGGTCGTCGCGCTCTGCGCGGCGACGTCCTCGAACGCGTCCAGGGCCGGCTGGGTGCCGTCGACGGCGGCACGGCAGTTCTCCGGTGTGACGGTCACGTCCGCCCCGCCGCCGACGATGCCGGAACCGACGCGCAGCTGCTCCGGGGAGAGGGCCAGCACGGTCGCGTCGGGCCCGAAGGCGTCGGCGGGCAGCAGCCCCGAGGCGAGGTCGGGTTCCTCCGTCGCCTGCGCCGACGACGCCGCCGCGGACGACGCCGACGAGGCGGCGGCCGCGGTGCGGTCCGAGGCGTCCCCGCCGCCGCAGCCGGTCAGCAGCACGACGGCGGCCGACCCGGCGACGAGGGCGCCGGGCAGGCGGCGCCGGCCGGGGACGCGGTGCGCGGAGGTCATGGCGACGACGCTAGTCGGCGGGCGCCGCGCCGGCCCTCACATCCGGTGCTGGATCGCGGTCCGCGAGGCCAGGACGGGCCGCACGTGCTCGGCGATGACCGCCAGGTGCACGGGGTCCTGCGCGTAGCGGCGGAAGGCCTCCTCGTCGGGGAACTCGGCGATCAGCACGGTGTCGGCGTTGCCGTCGACCAGGTCCGCGTCGTCGGCCACGACCAGCGACGTCATCCCGCCGACCGTGCGCCGCAGCCCGCGCAGCGCCTCGATGGTCTGCGCCCGCCGCTCGGCGTCGGCGTCCGGGGACCAGGTGAAGAGCACGACGTGACGGATCATGCGGGAACTGTGCCAGGCCCGGCGTCGACCGGCCGGGTGGTCCGGCTACCGGCTGGTAGCCGGCGCCCGGTGCGCGGTCGTTAGAGTCCGCTCCATGGGACGGTCGTTGCGCATTGCACTGCTGTCCTACCGCAGCAAGCCACACGGCGGCGGCCAGGGCGTCTACGTCCGGGCGCTCTCCCGCGAGCTGCGCGAGCTCGGCCACCGCGTCGAGGTGCTCAGCGGTCAGCCCTACCCCGAGCTCGACGAGGGGGTGCCGCTCACCCGGGTGCCGAGCCTGGACCTCTACCGAGAGCCCGATCCCTTCCGCACCCCGCGCCCGTCGGAGATCCGCGACTGGGTCGACGTGGCGGAGTGGGCCACGATGTGCACCGCCGGGTTCCCCGAGCCGCTGACGTTCACCCTCCGCGCCGCCCGCCACCTGATGCCCCGGCGGGACGACTTCGACGTGGTGCACGACAACCAGTCGCTGGGCTACGGCCTCCTCCGGCTGGTGCGGGCCGGCGTGCCCACGGTGGCGACGGTGCACCACCCGATCGCCATCGACCGCGACCTCGAGCTGGCCGCGGCCCCGACGCTGCGCCGGAAGCTCACCCTGCGCCGGTGGTACGCCTTCACCCGGATGCAGGCGCGGGTGGTCCAGCAGCTGGATGCCGTCACCACCGTGTCGGAGAACTCCCGCCGCGACATCGCGGCGCGCATGGGGCTGGCGCCGGAGCGGATGAGCGTCATCCCGGTGGGGATCGATCCCGGACAGTTCACCCCGCCACCGGCCGAGCAGCCCCGTGAGCCCGACTCGATCCTCGCGGTCACCAGCGCCGACGTGCCGCTCAAGGGGCTGGTGCACCTGCTGGAGGCGCTGGCCAAGCTCCGGACGGAGCGGCCCGTGCGGCTCACCGTCGTGGGCAGCGCCCGGCCCGGCGGTCCCGCCGAGGCGGCGCTGGACCGGCTGGGGCTGCGCGACGCCGTGCGCTTCACCGGCCCGGTGCCCGAGGCGGAGCTGATCCGGCTCTTCCAGCGGGCCACCCTGGTGGCGATCCCCTCCCTCTACGAGGGGTTCTCGCTGCCCGCCGTCGAGGCCATGGCGTGCGCGACCCCGCTGGTGACCACCGACGCGGGTGCGCTGCCCGAGGTGGTCGGCACGAAGGCGGGGCTGCGGGTGCGCGCCGGCGACGTCGGCGAGCTGACCGCCGCCCTGCAGCTGGTGCTCGACTCCCCCTCGCTGGCCGAGCAGCTGGGGCGCGCCGGCCGCCGGCGGGTCCTGGACACCTACACCTGGCGGGCCACGGCCGAGCGCACGGCCCAGTGGTACGCGGAGACGCTGGACCGGAAGGGAACCCCGTGCTGACAGTCGACTACGACCGGCTCGACCTGCGCCCGGGGATGACCGTCCTCGACCTGGGCTGCGGCGAGGGGCGGCACGCCTTCGAGGCCTACCGCCGCGGTGCGCGCGTGGTCGCCGTCGACTGGGGTCAGCACGAGGTCGAGACGACGAAGCGCTGGCTCGGCGCGATCGCCGAGGCCGGCGAGGCCCCGGCCGGTGCCCGCTTCGAGGTGGTGCGCGGTGACCTGCTGCACCTGCCCTTCCCCGACGCGAGCGTCGACCGGGTGATGGCCTCGGAGGTGCTGGAGCACATCCCGGACGACGCCACGGCGGTGGCCGAGATCTTCCGCGTCCTCAAGCCCGGGGGCCGGGTGGCGGTGACCGTGCCGCGCTACGGCCCCGAGCGGGTGTGCTGGGCGCTGTCGGACGAGTACCACGCCAACGAGGGCGGCCACATCCGCATCTACCGCGGGGAGGTGCTGCGCGCCCGCCTGGCCACCGCCGGCCTGGTCCCGGGGGCGAGCCACCACGCCCACGCCCTGCACGCCCCGTACTGGTGGCTCAAGTGCGCCGTCGGTGTCGAGAAGGACACCGCCGCGGTCCGGGCCTACCACCGGTTGCTCGTCTGGGACCTCACCACCCGCCCCTGGCTCACGCGGGCGCTCGAACGCGTCCTCGACCCGCTGATCGGCAAGAGCTTCGTCGTCTACGCCGACAAGCCGGCCGGAGCCGGCGCGGCCGCGGCGGCCGGGCTGGACCGGGAGCGGTCCGCTGCGGCGCGCTGACCGGGGCGGCCCGGTGCTGCCCGAGCTGCCGGGGGTGCTCGGCGCCGACCAGGTGCGGCAGACGGTCGCCTGGATCGCCGGCGAGCAGCGCCGCGACGGCGCGCTCCCCTGGTTCGCCACCGGGCAGCTCGACCCCTGGGACTCCGTCGAGGCCGCCATGGCGCTGGACCTCGGCGGCGAGCACGCCCGCGCGGCGGCCGCCTACCGCTGGCTGGCCCGCCGGCAGCGGGCGGACGGCAGCTGGGCGGCCGAGTACCGCGGCGGCGTGGAGTCCGCACCCGCCGCGGAGAGCAACCATGCCGGCTACCTCGCCGTCGGCCTCTGGCACTCCTGGCTGATCTCCGGGGACGAGCAGCTGGTCACCGAGCTGTGGCCGGCGGTGCGGGCCGGCCTGGACCTGGTGACCCGGATGCAGCTGCCCGGCGGAGCGGTCTCGTGGGCGCTGCGGCCCGACGGCACCCCCGACGACCTTGCGCTGCTCACCGGGAACGCCAGCCTGTTCCAGGCCCTGCGCTGCGGCCTGGCGCTGGCCGAGCTGGCCGGTGAGGCCCAGCCGGACTGGGAGCTCGCCGTCGCCGACCTCGGGACGGCCCTCCGCCGGCGACCGGAGGCGTTCGCCGACCGCTCCCGGTACTCCATGGACTGGTACTACCCGGTGCTCGGCGGCGCCGTCACCGGTGCCGCGGCCCGCGACCGGCTGGCCGGCGACTGGCACCGGTTCGTCGTCCCGGGGCTCGGCATCCGCTGCGTCGCGGACCGGCCGTGGGTCACCGGGGCCGAGACCTGCGAGCTCGCGCTGGCCCTGGTCGTCGCCGGGCAGCCCGACGCCGCCCTCGAGCAGGTCGCCGCGATGCAGCACCTGCGGGACGACGACGGCTCCTACTGGACCGGGTTCGTCTACCCGGACGACGCGCGGTGGCCGGTCGAGCGCACCACGTGGACGGCCGCCGCCGTGCTGCTGGCCGCTGATGCCCTGTGCGGCGCCTCCCCCGCGAGCGGGGTCTTCGCCGACCCCTGGGCGCTCCCGGCGGCGGGCATGGCGGACGCCACTGCGCCCGCTGATTGGCTGGCCGGAGGTGCGGGCACGGTGACCCCGTGACCGCGCCCTCCCCGACCGACCGGCCTCCCTCCCCCGACGTGACCGTCGTCGTCGCGAGCCGCAACCGCCGCGAGGACCTGCTGGCGACGCTGCCGCGCCACGAGGCCCCCGTGGTGCTCGTCGACAACGCCTCCACCGACGGCACTGTGGACGCGGTGCGCCAGGCGCACCCGGAGGTGACGCTGCTGCCGCTGGAACGCAACGAGGGCGCCCACGGCCGGACGCTGGGTGCCGCGCGCGCCCTCACCCCGTTCGTCGCCTTCGCCGACGACGACTCGTGGTGGGCACCGGGCGACCTCGCCCGCGCGGTGGCGATCATGCGGGCCCACCCCCGGCTGGCCCTCCTCAACGCCCGCATCCTGGTCGGGCCGGAGGAGCGCCTCGACCCGGTCTGCGCCGAGATGGCCGCGAGCCCCCTCGGCACCGCGTGGGACCTGCCCGGCCCCTCGCTGCTGGGCTTCGTCGCCTGCGCCGCGCTGGTGCGCACCGAGGCGTTCGAGGCCGTCGGCGGGTTCGACCCGGTGGTCCGGTTCCCCGGCGAGGAGGAGCGGCTGGCCCTCGACCTGGCCGCCGCCGGGTGGGGGCTGGCCTACGTCGACGAGGTGACCGTGCACCACCACCCGTCCCCCCGGCGCGAGGCCCCCGGACGCCGGCAGACCGGGATCTGGCGCAGCCGGCTGCTCACCGCGGCGATGCGGCTCCCGATGCGGGACGTCGTCCGGACGGCCGGGCGGGCCGTGCGCGCCGGTCGGCCCGGCGTCGAGGGTCTGCTGCGGGCGCTGCCCGACGCCCCGGCCGCGCTCCGCCGGCGGGAACCGGTCCCCCCGGCGGTGCGGGCGGACCTGCGCGTGCTGGCCGGTGAGCGCCCGTGAGCACGACCGGCACGACCCCCGCGGCGGCCACCGGTGACCGCGCCGTCGGCCCCGACCCGCGCGTCGCCGTCGTCGTCATCACCCACCAGCGGCGGGACGAACTGCTGCTGGCCCTGCGGCGGCTGGTGGCCCTGCCCGAGCAGCCGCACGTCGTGGTCGTGGACAACGGCTCGACCGACGGCACCGCCGATGCCGTGCGCGAGCAGTTCCCGCAGGTCGAGCTGATCGCCAGCCCGGAGAACCTGGGCGCGGTCGGCCGCAACCTGGGCGTCGCCCGGCTCGGCACGCCCTACGTCGCCTTCTGCGACGACGACACCTGGTGGGAGCCGGGGGCGCTGCGCACGGCGGCGGACACGCTGGACGCCCACCCGCGGCTCGCCGTCGTCACCGCCCGGATCCTGGTCGAGCCGGGCGGTACCGAGGACCCGATCGTCGCCGAGCTGCGCGACTCCCCCGTCCGCGGCGCCGACTGGCTGCCCGGCCCGGCGCTCGGCTCGTTCCTGGCCGGTGCCTCCGTGCTGCGCCGGGAGGCGTTCGACGAGGTGGGCGGGTTCTCCGAGCGGCTGTGGCTGGGCGGCGAGGAGGAGCTGATGGCCGGCGACCTGGCCGCCCGCGGCTGGGAGCTGTGCTACCTGCCGGCGCTGACCATCCACCACCAGGCGAGCACCGCGCGGGATCCGCACAAGCGGCGGGCCGACGGCATCCGCAACACCCTGTGGACCACCTGGCTGCGGCGTCCGTTCCGCCCGGCGCTGCGGCGGACCGTGCACCTGCTGCGCACGGTCCCCCGCGACCGGGTGACCGCCCGCGGCCTGCTGCAGGCCGTCCGCGGCCTGCCGTGGGTGCTGCGCGAGCGGCGGGTGCTCCCCCCGCACGCCGAGGCCCGGTTCGCCGCGCTGGAGGAGGCCCAGCGGAGCTCGACGGCCCGGCGGTACGTCAGCTGAGACCTCGTGCGGGCGGGGTGCCGCCGGCCTACCGTGCGAGCCGTGGAGAACGGGCAGGGGCGGCGCCACGTCCGGCTGATGACGGACTACGGCGCCGAGTGGCCGTTGTGGACCGTCGGCCTCACCGACCCCGGCCGGCTCGGGCTCTCCGAGGAGCTCACGGCCCGCCTGGCCGCCTGGAACGAGCTCTTCCAGGAGCATTTCCACTGGGACGGCGGCTGGCGCGATCCAGATGCCCGCGCCCGCTTCGCCGCGGAGGGGCCGCGCCTGCTGCGGGATCTGCGACGCGAGCTCCCCGACGACGAGGTCGAGCTCGACGACTGGACGCAGTCGGGGGTGTTCGGCCCCGGGTGACCACGCGGCCGGCGCCTCAGCGGGCGCAGTCGATGCAGGTGCGGGCGGTGGGGCGGGCGGCGAGCCGCTCCGGCGCGATCGGGCGGCCGCAGGTCTCGCAGCGGCCGTAGGTGCCGGCCTCCACGGCGGTGACCGCGGCGTCGACGTCGGCCAGCCGGCGGCGCGCCTGCTCCAGCAGCGCCGCCACCTGCTGGCGCTCGAACGCGATCGTCGCGCCCTCCGGGTCGTGCTCGTCGTCGGCGTTGGACGCCTGCGACGCCGCGACGATCGCGTCGAACTCGCGGGTCAGCGCATCGATCTGCGCCAGCGCCTCCGCCCGCGCACGGGAGAGGTCGTCGGGTGGGAGCACCGGCCCATCCTCCACCTCGGTGCCGACGGGACGACGGGTCCGCCCGCGCGCCGACCGCGCGGCGCGCTCGGCGCGGGGCGCCTCAGGCGGTGCGGCGGAGCACCCGCAGGGAGCCGGTGCCGGGCAGCTCGGTGAAGTCGCCGGACCCCAGCACCCGGCGGTAGACGCCGTAGGGCGCCTGCCCTCCGTCGGCGGGATCGGGGAAGACATCGTGGATGGCCAGCGTGCCGCCGACCGCGAGCTTCGCCACCCAGGCGTCCTGGTCACGGCGCGCGGACTCCTCGGTGTGGCTGCCGTCGAGGAAGAGCAGCGCGAGCGGCGTGCTCCACAGGGGCGCGAGGGTCTCCGACCGGGTGACGACGGCGATCACGACGTCCTCGGCGCCGGCCTCGGCGATGGTCCGGCGGAAGCGCGGCAGGGTGTCGATCCGCCCGACGGCGGGGTCGACCAGCGACGGGTCGTGGTACTCCCAGCCGGGCTGGTGCTCCTCGGATCCCCGGTGGTGGTCGACGGTGACGACCTGGCGACCGGTCTCGCGCGCGGCGGCGGCCAGGTAGAGGGCCGACTTGCCCATCCAGCTGCCCACCTCCAGCAGGGGCCCGGGGACGGCGGCGGCGCGGGCGGCCTCGTACAGCGCCTGGCCCTCGTCGTCGGGCATGAAGCCCGGGGCGGCCCGGGCGGCGTCCAGCAGGAGATGGACCCCGTCCTCCTCCCGCCTCGCAGGCTCGGCGCGGGCCTCGGGACGGGGCCTCTGCATGGTCATCGGGCGAACCTAGCGCGCAGGGCGGTGACCCCGCGCTCCGTGGCGGTGCCGGCCTGCGTGTCGGCGACCTTCGCGAAGAAGGCACCCGCGGCCGTGGTCACCGGAACGGCGAGGACCAGGGCGATGGCGCCGACGAGGGTCCGGATGACCTCCTCCGCGAGCGCCGACGAGGTGATCGTCGTCCAGATCGGCTGCGCGTAGACCTCGAGCAGCAGCAGGAGCGGCAGCGCGGCGCCGGCGTAGGCGAAGACGATCGTGTAGACGGTCGAGGCGATGTGGTCGCGGCCCACGGCCATGCCGCGCCGGTACAGCTCCCGCCCGCTCATCGAGGGGTCCACCTCGTGCAGCTGCCAGATCGCCGAGGCCTGGGTGATCGTGACGTCGTTGAGCACGCCCAGCCCCGCCACGACGATCCCGGCCAGCACCAGGCCCGAGAAGTCCAGCGTGGGGTCGTAGCCCTGCAGGGTCACCGTCTCCTCGCTGGTCAGGCCGGTCAACCGGGCGGTGGCGACCGCGACCGCGCCCATCACCGCGACCAGCGTCAGCCCGAACAGCGTGCCGACCAGCGCCGTCGTCGTCCGGGCCGAGAAGCCGTGGGCCAGGTAGAGGACGACGAACATGATCGCGGCGGAGCCCACCAGGGTCACCAGCACCGGCGAGCCCTCCCCCAGCAGCCCGGGGAGCACGAACTGCAGCAGCACGAAGAAGGCGAACGCCAACCCCACCAGGGCGGCCAGGCCCCGCAGCCGGGCGACCAGCCCGACCACCACCGCGAACGCCAGGGCCAGGACGACGACAGGGGTGTCCCGCTCGAAGTCGAAGAAGGCGTAGCCGGCCCCGCCCTCGACCCCGGCGTCCCGGGTGAGGACCAGGACGTCCCCCTCCTCGACCCCGTTGGCCATGACCACCGCGTCCAGCGGGATCTGGACGAAGTCGCCGGCGCCGTCGCCGTCGAGCACCTCGACCACGGCGTTGCCGCAGGTGGCCGGGATCTCCGGCGTCCCGCAGTCGATCTCCTCGAGGGCGACGACCCGCCCGTCGGGGTAGGTGGTCCCCGGCGGCAGCGCCTGGGCGGCCGCCTGTTCCGCCCGCGTCGGCTCGCCGCTGGGCCAGAGGGCGATCAGGCCGATGACCGTGGCCAGGCCGACGGGCACGAGCAGCAGGAGCATCAGCCAGACGGCGCGCCGCCGGCGGCCGAGCGCCTCCTCGGTGGGCGGGGGCGCGTCCGGATCGGGACCGTGGCTGTGGGCATGGGTGGACGACACCCGGTCAGGCTAGGAGCCGCGCCTCCGGGGAGCCGCCCCGGCGCCGGGTCAGGTGTGTCGCGGGTCCGGCGGCGCGGGGGTCCCGCCGGTCGACGCCTCCGCGACCACCCGGCCGTCGTCGGTCACCACGGTGAAGCGGTGCCAGAGGCCGCTGAGCTGGAGAGGGCGCGACACCGAGGCCGGCGGCTGCACCAGGACGGTCGGGATCCCGCGGGGCACCCCGAGCTTCTGCAGCTGCACCAGCAGCGAGAGCCCCGCCGAGTTCATGAAGCCGACCTCGCGCAGGTCCAGCTCCACCCGCTGCAGGGAGTGCTCGGCGAGCAGCAGGTCGGTGAGGGTGCGCACGAGCGGCCGGCGGGCCGCCTCGGTCAGCTCGCCGCCGACGACCAGCCTCGCGGTGTCCCCCTCCACCGTGTGGGACACGGAGGGCTCGGCGGACGGCGCGTCTGCGTGCGGTGGGTCGTTCGTCGTCTCCTCCACGGTCCGGTCCTGCCCCGCCGGGCCACGGTTCACGCACCGGACGGTCGGGCGGTCGCCGGTCGGCGCGGGGAACATTTCCTCGCGTGGGACGTTTACCAGGGTGCGCGACCGAGGTAATCTGTAGTCGCCACTAGAGGTTCATACCTCGGGCAGCGAACACGAGTACCACCGTCACAGGAGGTTCCAGCCATGATGCTGACCGCTTACGACCCGTTCGCCGCCACGTCCGCCGCCTTCCGCGCGCTGGACCAGCTCACCGGCCGCGGCGGGGGCACCACCGCCCGCCCGCTCTCGGGCATGCCGATGGACGCCTACCGGGTCGGCGACAACTTCGTCGCCCACTTCGACCTGCCCGGCGTGGACCCCGGCTCGATCGACCTCTCGGTGGAGGGCAACACCCTCACCGTGAGCGCCGAGCGGTCCGTCCCCCAGCTGGAGAACGCGGAGTGGACGGTCGCCGAGCGACCGTTCGGCAGCTACACCCGCCAGCTGGTGCTCGGCCGCAGCCTCGACACCGACCGGCTCGAGGCGAGCTACCACGACGGCGTGCTGACCATCAGCATCCCGGTGGCCGAGCAGGCGAAGGCGCGCAAGATCACGGTGACCCGCGCCGACACGCCCGCGGCCGTCGAGGGGCGGACCATCGAGGGCCAGCAGCACGAGGCCAAGGCGGTCGAGAGCTGACCGCGGCCGAACCGGTCAGCACCGCAGGGGCCGGGCCCGTCCAGGGCCCGGCCCCTGCTCCGCTCGACGCCCGCCGCGGCGTCCCGACACCCGGAGGCGGGCGATGGACCCGGACCGCACCGATCCCCTGCGCCGGCTGGACGACCCGGACTACCCGGCCCTGACCATGAGCCAGGCAGCCGAGCTGCTCGGCGTGCAGGCCGCCTTCCTGCGCAGCCTGGACAGCTCCGGCGTGCTCTCCCCGCACCGCTCCCCCGGTGGTCACCGCCGCTACTCGCGCCAGCAGCTCGCCCTGGCCGCGCGCATGCGCGGGCTGCTCGACGACGGCCACCCCGTCGCCTCGGCCGAGATGATCGTCGGCCTGCAGGACGAGCTCGCCGCCGTGCGGGCCGACCTGGACCGGCTGCGGGATCGCGCCGGCCCGCTTGACAAGAAACCGTAGGGGGGTATGGTTCTGGTCGACGCCGCACCCGCGGTGCCGACAGGAGGACGACGTGGAGACGACCGACGGCGGCTGCGCCGCCCACGACCACGCGCACGGCTACATCCACCGCAAGGACGACTACCTCAAGCGGCTGCGCCGGATCGAGGGGCAGGCCCGTGGCCTGCAGCGCATGGTGGAGGACGAGAAGTACTGCATCGACATCCTCACCCAGGTCTCGGCCATGACGAAGGCGCTGCAGGCGGTCTCGCTGGGGCTGCTCGAGGAGCACCTGAGCCACTGCGTCGTCGACGCCGCCCGGGCCGGCGGCCGAGAGGCCGAGGAGAAGGTCCGCGAGGCCACCGAGGCCATCGCCCGCCTCGTCCGCTCCTGATCACCCGCACGTCCCGAGAGGAATCCCCCGTGAGCACCAGCACCGCCAGCTACACCGTGACCGGCATGACCTGCAGCCACTGCGTCACCTCGGTGACCGAGGAGGTCTCGCAGGTGCCGGGCGTGACCGGGGTCGACGTCGACCTGGCCACCGGCGGGCTGACCGTCACCAGCGAGCAGCCGGTCGACGAGTCCGCCGTCCGCGCCGCCGTCGAGGAAGCCGGATACGAGGTGAGCGGCCGCTGACGCGGCCGGCGCCATGAACACCCCCACGAAGATCGCCGCGTTCGCCGTCGGCCTGGTCGCCGTCTTCGGCGCCGCGGTCGGCGTGGGATCCGCGGTCGGCCCGATCGGCCCGGCCGAGGAGACCGCCGGAACCGCCGACGCCGGCGGAGCCGGGCACGCCGCGGGACCCGGCCACGGGGGCGGCGGCTCCGACACCGCCGCCCCCGCGCCGGGCGACGGCCCGGGCGGGCTCCAGGTGACCGAGGACGGCTACACCCTCGCCCTGACCGACGACACCGCTCCGGCCGGCCCCGCGACCCCGGTCGCGTTCACCGTCCGGGGTCCCGACGGCTCCCCGGTGACCGCCTACGAGACCGACCACGACGTCGACCTCCACCTCGTCGCGGTGCGCCGCGACCTGACCGGCTACCAGCACGTGCACCCCGACCTCGGGGACGACGGCGTCTGGCGGGCCCCCCTGGCCCTGGAGCCGGGCAGCTGGCGGCTGTTCGCCGACTTCACCGCCGCCGCCGACGGCGAGAACCGCGTCCTGGGCGCGGACATCGCCGTGCCCGGCGCCTACGACCCCGCTCCCCTGCCCAGCCCGTCGGCGGTCGCCGAGGTCGACGGCTACACCGTCGTCCTGACCGGTGCCCTCGTCCCCGGGGAGGAGTCGGAGCTGACCCTGAGCGTGAGCCGGGACGGCGCCCCGGTCACCGACCTGCAGCCCTACCTCGGCGCCTACGGGCACCTGGTGGCGCTGCGCGACGGCGACCTCGCCTACCTCCACGTGCACCCCGCCGAGCCCACCGGCGGCAGCCGGCCCGCGCCCGGACCGCACGTCTCGTTCGTCACCACCGCCCCGTCGGCGGGTACCTACCGGCTGTTCCTGGACTTCCGGCACGGCGACGCCGTGCACACGGCCGCGTTCACGGTGCCCGCGCAGCAGCACGAGGAGCACCCATGACCACCGCCCCCGGCAGCACCACCGACGTCGAGCTGCTCATCGGCGGGATGACCTGCGCCTCGTGCGCGGCACGTGTCGAGAAGAAGCTGAACAAGCTGGACGGCGTCACCGCCACGGTCAACTACGCCACCGAGAAGGCGAAGGTCAGCTACGCCGACGGCGTCAGCACCGACGACCTCATCGCCACGGTGGAGAAGACCGGCTACACCGCGCGGCTCCCGGAGCCGCCGCGACCCGAGGCGCCCGCCGAGGAGGACCCGGCCGACGCACCGGTGCGCGCGCTCGGCACCCGGCTCGCCGTGTCGGCGCTGCTCAGCGCGCCCGTGATCCTGCTCGCGATGGTGCCGGCGCTGCAGTTCGAGTACTGGCAGTGGCTGTCGCTGACCCTGGCCGCGCCGGTCGTCGTCTGGGGCGGCCTGCCGTTCCACCGCGCGGCCTGGACCAACCTGCGCCACGGCGCGGCGACCATGGACACCCTGGTCTCCCTGGGCACGCTGGCGGCCTTCGGCTGGTCGCTGTACGCCCTCTTCTGGGGCACCGCAGGCGTGCCGGGCATGACGCACCCGTTCGAGCTGACCATCGCCCGCACCGACGGCGGAGCGAACATCTACCTCGAGGCCGCGGCCGGGGTGACGACGTTCATCCTCGCCGGGCGCTGGTTCGAGGCGCGGTCCAAGCGCCGGGCCGGGGCTGCGCTGCGGGCGCTGCTGGAGCTGGGCGCCAAGGAGGTCTCGGTGCTGCGCGGCGGCACCGAGCGGCGCATCCCCGTCGGCGAGCTGGGCCGCGGCGACCTGTTCGTCGTCCGCCCCGGCGAGAAGATCGCGGCCGACGGCGAGGTCACCGAGGGCTCCTCCGCGGTCGACGCCTCGATGCTGACCGGCGAGGCGGTGCCCGTGGAGGTCCGCCCGGGCGACACCGTCACCGGTGGCACGGTCAACGCCGGCGGCCGGCTCGTCGTGCGGGCCACCCGCGTGGGGAGCGAGACGCAGCTGGCCCAGATGGCCCGGCTGGTGGAGGAGGCGCAGAACGGCAAGGCGGAGGTGCAGCGCCTGGCCGACCGCATCTCGGGTGTCTTCGTCCCGGTCGTGCTGGTGATCACCGCCGGCACGCTCGGCTTCTGG
Organism: Blastococcus sp. SYSU DS1024; assembly: GCF_054050795.1. Taxonomy (NCBI): domain Bacteria; kingdom Bacillati; phylum Actinomycetota; class Actinomycetes; order Geodermatophilales; family Geodermatophilaceae; genus Blastococcus; species Blastococcus sp. SYSU DS1024. The sequence goes on along the minus strand of NZ_JBJHAA010000002.1, from coordinate 226,116 downwards.
ATCGGCACTGGCGCGGGGCTACCGGCCGCCTTCACCGCCGCCGTCGCGGTGCTGATCATCGCCTGCCCCTGCGCGCTCGGCCTGGCCACACCCACCGCCCTCATGGTGGGCACCGGCCGCGGCGCCCAGCTGGGCATCCTGATCAAGGGGCCCGAGGTGCTGGAGTCCACCCGCCGGGTCGACACCGTGGTCCTGGACAAGACCGGCACCGTCACCACCGGCCGCATGACCCTGCTCGACGTCGTCCCCGCCGCCGGCGAGGACGCCGAGCGGGTGCTGCGGCTGGCCGGAGCCCTGGAGGCGGCGTCGGAGCACCCCATCGCCCAGGCCGTCGCCCGGGGCGCGACCGAGCGCACCGGACCCCTCCCGCCGGTGGCCGAGTTCGCCAACGTCGAGGGGCTCGGCGTCCAGGGGGTGGTCGAGGGTTCCGCGGTGGTCGTCGGCCGCAGGCGCCTGCTGGCCGACTGGGCCATGCCGCTGCCCGCCGACCTCGAGCGGGCCGTCACCGGGGCGGAGGGCGCCGGCCGCACCGCGATCGCGGTCGGCTGGGACGGCGCGGCGCGCGGCGTGCTCGTGGTCGCCGACGCGGTCAAGGACACCTCCCCGGCCGCGATCGCCCAGCTGCGCGCGCTGGGGCTGACGCCGATCCTGCTCACCGGTGACAACGAGCAGGCCGCGCGGGCCGTCGCCGCCCAGGTGGGCATCGACGAGGTCGTCGCCGAGGTGCTCCCGCAGGACAAGGTCGACGTGGTGCGGCGGCTGCAGGGCGAGGGCCGGGCGGTGGCGATGGTCGGGGACGGCGTGAACGACGCCCCCGCCCTGGCGCAGGCCGACCTGGGCCTGGCGATGGGCACCGGCACCGACGTGGCGATCCAGGCGAGCGACCTGACCCTGGTGCGCGGTGACCTCCGGGTCGCGGCGGACGCCATCCGGCTGGCCCGGCGGACGCTGGCCACGATCAAGGGCAACCTGTTCTGGGCGTTCGCCTACAACGTGGCCGCCCTGCCGCTGGCCGCCGCCGGGCTGCTCAACCCGATGATCGCCGGCGCCGCCATGGCGTTCAGCTCGGTCTTCGTCGTCTCCAACAGCCTGCGGCTGCGCTCGTTCGCGCCGCTGCCGGAGAACCGGGACGCCGCGCTGGCCGTGGCCGGTGGCCACCCCGCCGACGACGCCGCCGCGCGCGCCTCCGCCTGACCCGCCGCCGGCTCCGGATGGCACTCCGGGCACAGTTGCTCTCTGCCCCGCCTGCGTGGGCAGAGAGCAACTGTCCGCGGACCCACCTACCGCCCCCGGAGGTCAATCCGATGAGGAACGTGCGGAGAGCGGCGGCACGCGCCCTCGCGACGGCCGGGCTGACCGCCGGCCTGGCGCTGGCACTGCGGCCGGCCGCGACCGTCGCCGCGGTCGATCCGCGGTTCCCCCGCGATCGGCTCTGGATCGCCCGGGTGCTCGGCGCCCGGCTGGTGGCCCAGCACGGGGCGGCCCTCGTCTCCCCGACCCCGGGGGTGCTGCGGTTCGCGGCGGCCGTGGACGGGTTGCACGCGGCCAGCATGCTGCCCCTCCTCGCCCTCCCCCGCTACCGCCGGGCCGCACTGGTCAGCGGCGGCCTCGCGGCGGCGTCCGCGCTCGCCGGGGAGCGGCTGGCGAGGTCAGAGCGCCGGTAGCAGCAGGAGCGCCGTCGGCAGGAGCAGCAGCAGGACGGCGGCGGCGAGGGCGGTCGTGCGGGCCGCGGGCGGGAGCGGGTCGGCCGGCTCGAGCAGCCGCACCACCCGGGCCCGGACCCCCGCCCCGGCCACCGCGAGGGCCCCGCTCGGCACGCCGCCCGAGCCACCCGCGGCCGCGACGATCGCCTCGGCGAGCGTGCGCCGGGGAGCGGCCCCGTGCAGCGACCCCAGCGCCACGTCGTCGGCCCGCATCTCCACCAGCTCCCGGACCGCGCCGTGGGCACGCTCGGCCGCCGGCAGCACCGGCAGCGCTGCCTTCCACGCCACGAACGGCAGGAGCAGCAGGTGGTGGTGCTCGCCCAGGTGCGCCCGCTCGTGCGCGACGACGGCGGCGAGCTGCTCGTCGTCCAGCTCGGCGACCATGCCGGAGGAGAGCACCAGCAGCGGCCGGGCCCCGGGGATGCAGAACGCCACGGGGGCCGGGTGCTCCAGCAGCCGGGCGTCGGGCTGCGGGGCCGGCTGCACCACCAGCTCCAGCAGCGCGCGGTGCCGGCGCCGGGTGCGGGCGATCCGCGCCCAGCTGAGCACCAGCACCCCGACCAGCTCGAAGGCCAGCACGCCGGCGAGGGTCAGCGTCACCCAGTGGTCGCCCCGGACCCGGTCGACGGCGGAGTGCCCGGTCACCACCGCCCACGCCGCCTCGGGCAGCGAGTGCCCCCACGGCGCGAGCCCGTGCACCAGCAGCGCGCCGATGATCGACAGGCCGCCGGCCAGCCCGATCGCCTGCCAGCACAGCAACGCGACGAGCGGGTCGCGCGCGGGCCAGCGGGACCGGGCCAGCAGCGCCGGCACCGGCCAGGCCAGGAGGGCGGCGAGCGCGGCGAGGGCGGCCGCGGTTGCGGGGAGCACGGCGGAGAACGCGCGGGGTCAGGCGGTGTCGCGGGAGGCCGGCCCCGCCAGCAGCTCGCGCAGCAGGCGCGCCTCCTCGGCGTCGACGCTGCCCACGAACCGCGCGAGCACGGCCTGCCGGTCGGCGGCCTGACCGAGCACCTCGCGCATCACCTGGGCCGCGTGGTCCTCCCGGCTGGCGCGGGCGGAGAACCCGCGGGGCCGGGCGCCGTCGTGGACGACGAACCCCTTCTGCTCCAGCCGGGTCAGCACGGTGTGCACCGTGGTCAGCGCGACACCGCGATCGGCCAGCTCGTCCCGCAAGCGGGTCGCGGCCACCGGGCCGTCGGCGGCCCACAGCCGCTCCATGACGGCGCGCTCGAGTTCTCCCAGCGAAGCCATCGGTCCTCCTGTCCGGCGAATCACACCGCGCTCTTCTACGTGTCGTAGAAAACGTCTTCTACGAAGCGTAGAAAGAACGTGTCGATAGTACGTCGGCCTCGACGACGAGGGGACAGGTGCCGTGGACGTCCTGGACGTGGCGCGCTGGCAGTTCGGGATCACGACCGTCTACCACTTCCTGATGGTCCCGCTGACCATCGGGCTGGGGCTCGCGGTCGCCGTCATGCACACCATGTGGGTGCGCACGGACAAGCCCGAGTGGCTCCGGATGACCCGGTTCTGGGGCAAGGTCTTCCTGATCAACTTCGTGCTCGGGGTCGCGACCGGCCTGGTGCAGGAGTTCCAGTTCGGGCTGGCGTGGAGCGAGTACTCCCGCTTCGTCGGCGACGTGTTCGGTTCGCTGCTGGCGCTGGAGGCCCTGCTGGCCTTCTTCCTCGAATCCACCTTCCTCGGGCTGTGGATCTTCGGCTGGGGCCGGATCCCGAAGAAGGTGCACCTGGCCACCCTCTGGGCGGCGGTCATCGGCTCGACCGTCAGCGCCTACTTCATCATCGCCGCCAACTCCTGGATGCAGCACCCGGTCGGGGTGGTCGCCGACGACGCGACCGGCCGCCCCGTGCAGGTCGACTTCCTCGCCGTGCTGACGAACAACACCGCGCTGGCCGCGTTCACGCACACGATCGTGGCCGCCCTCATGGTCGCCGGCGCGCTGCTGGTCGGCGTCGGGCTGTGGCACCTGCGCCGGCGGAAGCTGGCCGGGCGCCCGGCCGACGAGATCGACCACGCGGTCTGGCGGCGCTCGGTCCGGATCGGTGGCTGGGTGTCGCTGGTGGCCTTCGTGCTGGTCGCCCTCACCGGTGACTGGCAGGCCAAGCTGATGTACCAGCAGCAGCCGCTGAAGATGAGCTCGGCGGAGGCACTGTGCGAGACCGAGGCGCCCGCCTCCTTCTCGATCTTCGCGTGGAGCAAGCTGGGCTCCAACGAGTGCGACGACGTCCACTCGATCACCGTCCCCGGTCTGCTGTCCCTCCTCGCGCACAACGACTTCACCAGCGAGGTGCCCGGCGTCAACGACCTCCAGGAGGAGTACGCCGAGGTCTACGGCGCCACCTACCCCGACGACCCGTCGCGCTTCGGCGCGCTGGCCGGGGAGCCGGTGGACTACCAGCCGCTGCTCGCGGTCACCTACTGGAGCTTCCGGCTCATGATCGGGATGGGCGCGATCTCGGCGGGCGTGGCGGCCTACGCGCTCTGGTCGACGCGGCGGGGGCGCGTCCCGACCTCCCGGGTGGGCGTCTACGGCGCGCTGCTCGCCGTCGGTGCCCCGTTCGTGGCCAACGCCGCGGGCTGGGTGTTCACCGAGATGGGCCGCCAGCCGTTCGTCGTCGTCCCCAACCCGGACGTGCCGGTGGACGAGCAGATCTGGTTCTTCACCGCCCAGGCGGTCTCGCCCGGCGTCACCGCGGGCGAGGTCTGGACGTCGCTGACCGCGCTGACCCTCGTCTACGGGGTGCTGGCCGTCGTCGAGGTCGGCCTGCTCACCCGCTTCATCCGCGCCGGGATCACCTCCGGCGACACCAGCCCGACGCCGGTGGGCACCGGCCGCGACGACGACCGCCGCGAGGGCCCGGACGGCGACGCCGGTGGTGTCGGGGGCGACGGCCGCGACCGCCGCACCCCCGACGACGACGTCCTCCAGTTCGCCTACTGACCCCGCTGACGCCAGAGACCCGAGGACGAGAGTCATGGACCTGCAGACCCTGTGGTTCGCCGCCGTCGCCGTGCTGTGGATCGGCTTCCTGCTCTTGGAGGGGTTCGACTTCGGCGTCGCCGCCCTCCTGCCCGTGCTGGGCCGCAAGCCCGCCGACCGGCACCTGATGCTGCGCAGCATCGGCCCGCTGTGGGACGGCAACGAGGTGTGGCTGATCACCGCGGTCGGCGCGGTGTTCGCCGCCTTCCCCGGCTGGTACGCCACCTGGCTGCCGGCGCTCTACCTGCCGTTCCTGCTCGTGCTGCTGGGGCTGATCGTGCGGGCGGTGGCCTTCGAGTGGCGGCACCAGTCGCACGACGCGCGCTGGGACACCAGCTGGACGCACGTGATCACCGCCGGCTCGCTGATCGCCTCCCTCGGCATCGGCGCCGCCCTCGGCGCCACCACGCTCGGCATGCCGATCGACGGTGACGGCAACCGGGTGGGCGGCGTCCTCTCCGGCCTCGGGTGGCCCGCGCTGCTGGGCGCGGTCGCGGTGCTCGCCTTCTCCCTGGTGCACGGCGCGCTGTTCCTGGCGCTCAAGGTCGACGGCGACGTCCGGCTGCGGGCGCGGGCGTTCGCGCTCCGCTGGGCCCCGGTCGCCGCGCTGCCCCTGCTGGCGTGGGCCGGCCTGGTGCACCTCCGGTACGGCACGACGATCACCGCCGCGCTGTGGGTGCTCGCCGGCGCGTCCGTCGTCCTGGCCTGGACGCGGATGAAGCTCGACCGCGAGGGGGCGGCGTTCACCGCGTGGGCGGTGTTCCTCGTCGCCGCCGCGGCGACGATCTTCGGCGCCGCCTACCCCGTGGTCCTGCCGTCGACCCTCGACGTCGCCTTCGACCTGACCATCGCCGAGGCGTCGGTCAGCGACTACACGCTCACGGTGATGACCTGGGCCGCGGCGGTCGGCCTCCCGGTGGTGCTCTGCTACCAGGCCTGGACCTACTGGGTCTTCCGCCAGCGGCTGACCGCCGAGCCGCAGCACGAGGACGCGCCCGGCGCGGGCCGGGCCCCGGCCCCGGGCGAGGTCCCGGCGTGAGCGGTCCCGCGGCCGGGGCCCCTGCGCGCGCACGGGGCCCCCTCGGGGCGCTGGCCGGTGTCCCCGGGCTGCGCGGTGCGCTGGTCCGGGCCGCGCTCGCCGCCCTCGTCCAGACCGGTGGCCTGGTCCTGCTGGCCGCCGGCCTCGCGCACGCCGTCGCCCGGGCCGCGGGGCTCTCCGACGGCTCACCCACCGTGCCCCTGGCGCTCGCCGCCGCGGGGGCCGCGGTGCGGGCGCTCTCCGGCGGCCTCGGCGAGGCGCTGGCCGCCCGGGACGCCCGCCGGGCCGAGGACCTGCTGCGCCGCGAGCTGGTCGACCGGCTCGCGTCGTCCCCGGCCGCCGTGGCCGCGGCCGGCGGCCCCGCGCCGGCGGCCGTGCTCGCCACCACCCGGCTGCACGACCTCGGGCCGGCGCTGGCCACCTACCTGCCGGCGCTGGCGCAGACCGTCGTCGTCCCGCCGGCGCTGCTGCTGGTGCTGGCCTGGGCCGACCTGCTCTCGGCGGTGCTGGTGGCGGTCACCCTCCCGCTGGTGCCGCTGTTCATGGTGCTGGTCGGCAGGCACACCCAGGCGGCGACCGCCGACTCCGCGCGGGCCCTCGACCGCATCGCGGCGCACGTCGCCGAGCTGGTGCGCGGCCTGCCCGTGCTGGTCGGGCTGGGCCGGGCCGCCGAGCAGACGGCGGCGCTGGCCGCGCTGGGCGAGGCCCACCGCACCCGGACGCTGGCCACGCTGCGGATCGCCTTCCTCTCGGCGCTCGTGCTGGAGCTGATCGCCACCCTGTCGGTCGCGCTCGTGGCGGTGACCGTGGGCGTCCGGCTGGTCGAGGGGCACCTGGCCCTCGCGCTGGGGTTGACCGCGCTGCTGCTCGCCCCCGAGGCCTTCGCCCCGCTGCGTGCGCTCGGCGCGGCCCACCACGCCTCGGAGGACGCCGCCCTGGCCGCCGCCGAGGCGCGCGCGGTGCTGGCTGCGCCCGCCGGTGCTCCCGTTCCGGCCCCCGCGGACGACGACGACCCGCGCGGCGCCGACGTGCTGGTCGCCGGCCTGACCGTGACGTACCCCGGACGGGCCGTCCCCGCCCTGCCGCCCACCGACCTCGTCGTCCGCCCCGGCGAGCTGGTCGTGCTCCGCGGCCCGAGCGGCTCGGGCAAGTCCACCCTGCTGGCCGCGCTCGCCGGGCTTCCCGACCCGGCTGCCCGCGTCGGGGGCTCGCTCGCCGGCGGCGGCCCGGTCGCGGTCGTGCCGCAGTTCCCGCGCACCACCGGGGTCACCGTCGCCGACGAGCTGCGCCGGCACGCGGCCGCCGAGCCGGGGATCGACGAGATCGCCGCCGAGGCGTACGTCATCGAGGCGCTGCGCCGCGTCGAGGCCGACGGGCTCGCCGGGCGGGCGCCGGAGTCGCTCTCCCCCGGCGAGCTGCAGCGGGTGGCGCTCGCCCGGGCACTCGTGCGGGTCCGCCGCGGCGCCCGGCTGCTGCTGCTCGACGAGCCGACTGCCCACCTGGACGACGACGCCCGCGGGCTGGTCGCAGCCGTGCTCGCGTCGCTGCGCGGCACGGTCACCATCGTGCTGGTCACCCACGACCCGGTGCTCGCCTCGCTCGCCGACCGCGCCGTCGACCTGCCCGTCCCCTCCCCCACCGCACCCGGCACCGCCGCCGCCCCGGCGCCCGGGGCACGGCGGCGCACCGTGACCGCCGCGCTGCCCGAACCGTCGCCGGCTGCCCCGACCGCGGGCGCCCTGCGGCGCGCGGTGCTCGCCGGCGCCCTCTCCTCCGGCGCGGGGGTCGCGCTCACCGCGACCTCGGGCTGGCTGATCGTGCGGGCTGCGGAGATGCCGCCGGTGCTCACCCTGCTGGTCCTCACCGCCGGCGTCCGTTTCTTCGGCCTCGCCCGGGCCCTGCTGCGCTGGCTGGAACGCATGGCCGCGCACGACGCCGCGCTGCGGCAGGCCGGCGACCTCCGGGTACGGGTCTGGCGGGCGCTCGCCGCCCAGGGCCTGGCCGCCGACCGCACGCCGGGCTCGGCCCTGGCCCGCGTGGTGGGTGACGTCGGTGTGGTCCAGGACCTCACCGTCCGGGTCCGCCCTCCGCTGCTGGTCGCCGCGGTCGTGCCGGCGGTCACCGTCGCGGTGCTCGCGCTGATCCACCCGGCCGCCGCGGTCGTGGTGGCCGCCGTGCTGGCCGCCACGGTGGGCGCCGTCCTGCTCGCCCACCACGGCCTCGACGCCGGCGCCGCCCGCGCGGAGACCGCCCTGCGGGTCGCGGCGCTGCGCGAGACCAGCACGGTGCTCGAGGGGCTGCCCGACCTGCGGGCGCACGGGTTGGCCGCCCGCGCCGCCGAGGAGCTCGGGGCGTCAGCCGCCCGGCAGGCCGCCCGTGCCGGCACCCGCGACCGGGCCGCCGCCCTGGGCACCGGCCTGGTGGTGCTGGGCACGGGCCTCGCCGCGGTGCTCGGCACCGCCGCAGCCTGGGCGGGCGGCCTCTCCGGCCCCGCGCTGGCGGCGCTCGCGCTGGCTCCCCTGGCGCTCGCCGAGCCGTTGACCGGGCTGGTCGCCGCGCTGCAGCGGCGGGGCGCGCTCGCCGACGCGCAGGCCCGTCTCGACGCCGTCCTCACCGCACCGGTCGCCGCCGACCCCGCCGATCCGCTGCCGGCGCCGGCCGGCATCTCGTCGGTGCGCACCGAGGGTCTCGTCGCCGGCTGGCCCGGCCGGCCCGACGTGCTGCAGGGCGTGGACACCGAGGCCGGGGCCGGCTCGGGCTGGCTGGTCGTGCGCGGTCCGTCGGGCACCGGCAAGTCGACGTTCCTGGCGGTGCTCATGGCGGCGCTGCGCCCCCGCGCCGGGCGCTACCTCGTCGACGGCGTGCCCACCGAGCGGCTGACCGGCGAGGCCCTGCGCAGCCGCATGGCCTGGCTGCCGCAGGAGGCGCACGTGTTCGCCTCCACCATCCGGGCCAACCTCGCGCTGGCCGCGCCCCGCGGGGAGCTCGCCGGCCCGGCCGGGGAGGCACGGATGCGGGCCGCCCTGACCGCGACCGGGCTGAGCGGGCTGCTCGCCACGCTCCCCGACGGCCTGGACACGCCCGTCGGCACCGGCGGCGCGGCGCTGTCCGGCGGCGAGCGGCGGCGGCTGGCCGCCGCGCGGGCGCTGCTGGCCGACCGGGACGTCGTGCTGCTCGACGAGCCGACCGCGCACCTCGACGCCCCGACCGGCGCGGCGCTGGTGCGCGACCTGCGGGCGGCGCTGGCCGGGCGGGTGGTCGTCTGCGTGACCCACGACGAGCTGCAGCGGCCCGGCGACACCGTCGTCCGGCTCGGCGAGACGGCTGCCCGCACGCCCGCCTGAGACGTCCGGTCAGCCGTTCGGGACGTCCACAGGGATCTCCGGCCCGAGGCGGGCGCCCTGCCGCAGCTCGAGGTCGTCGCCGGACCAGAAGCTCCCGGGGTCGTAGGAGTTGGCCGGGCGGTCGGCGGGGAGCAGCCCCATCGCCGTGTACGTCGCCGCGACCAGCTCGGCGCAGTAGACCGTCTCGGTGCTGGTGCCCCGCCGGAGCCGGCCGTTGATCCAGCCGCCGGCCAGCCGCCGGGTCGTCGGGAAGGGCCGGCCGTCCATGCGGGCGATGGTGCGCAGGACGGCGTCCTCCATGGCCGGGGTCACCCCGCCGTCGTCGGAGGGCCCGACCAGCTGGCGCAGCCAGGCCCGCTGGCCGTACTTCACCCGCCAGGTGACGACGGCGTCGCGCAGGTCGTGCAGCTGCACCCCGCGCTGGTGCCGGCCGCTCCAGACGTCGGGCAGCGAGCGGCCGAGCTCGGCGTGCCACAGCAGCGGGGGCAGGTCCTCCAGGACGACCGCCATCCCGACGTGGTTCACCGGGGCGTTGGTCAGCGTCTGGATGGCCCGGTCGGCGACGGACGCGCCGCGGAAGATCCACACGTCGCCGGTGCGGGTGAGGTCGACCGCCTCGTCCAGGGTCAGCGTCGGCACGGCGTTACCGTACGGACGTGCGCCTCTGGAAGCTGCTCGGCCTGGCCGGCCTCGCGGGAGTCACCGCCGGCGGGGTCGTGCTCGCCCGCGACGAGCGGCAGCGCCGCGCCTACACCCCCGACGACGTGCGGGCCCGCCTGCACGAGCGGGCGGCGGCGGCCCCGGAGCCGCAGGAGCCGGCCCCGGCGACCGCCGCTGAGCTCACCGGGGGCCGGAAGCACCGACTGGCCCGGGCGCTGCGCCGCCGCTGAGCGGCCCGCCGTCACTCGCGGCCGTCGGCCTCCCCCGCCTTGACGGCCAGCACCTGGCAGTCGGCGTCCAGCAGGATCCGCTGCGCGTCGCTGCCGAAGATGAGCTTGCCGGTGGGCGACCGCCGGCGGAGCCCGATGACGATCAGCGAGGCGCCGAGCCGGTGCGCCGCCGCGACCACCTCCTCGGCACCGTCGCGCCCACCCACGTGCTGCTCGAGCGTGAAAGGGACGCCGGACTCCTCGAGCAACCGCCGGACCTCGGACAGGTCCTCGGCGGTCGCGTAGGACGGGTCGACGTAGGCGTCCCCCCGCGACGTGTTGAGCACGTGCAGCGGCTCGTTGCGCAGGTCCGCCTCCTCGACCGCGGCGCGCAGCGCCGCCCGCCCCTCCGGCTTGGGCACGTATCCGACGACGATGGTCACGAGCGGTTCCCCTCTGCCGGCACGGGTTCGGACCGGGCCTCGCCCAGCTCCGCCTCGACCCGCGCCTGCCGGCGCTTGACGTACACGCCGGCAGCCAGGAAGACGAGGAGCAGGGTGTAGACGATCGCGGCGAACGGGCTGGTGATCAGCGCGCTCGGGTCGCCCTGGCTGATCGCCAGGGTCCGCCGCAGCTGCTCCTCGGCGATCGGCCCCAGGATCAGACCGACGACGGCCGGCGCGACGGGGAAGCCGAACTGCCGCATGCCCCAGCCGAGGACGCCCACCGCGAACAGCAGGATCATGTCGGCGGTCGAGGCGCCCACCGCGTAGCTGCCGAGCGCGGCGAACGTGAGGATGCCGGCGTACAGGTACGGGCGCGGGATCTGCAGCAGCTTCACCCAGACCCCCACCAGCGGCAGGTTCAGCACCAGCAGCAGCAGGTTGCCGATGTAGAGGCTGGCGATCAGCGTCCAGACCAGCGGCGCCTCCTGCTCGAAGAGCAGCGGGCCGGGCTGGATGCCGTAGCTCTGGAAGGCCACGATGATGATCGCGGCCGTCGCGGAGGTCGGCAGGCCGAGGGTCAGCAGCGGCACCAGCACGCCGGCGGCCGCCGCGTTGTTCGCCGACTCCGGGCCGGCCACGCCCTCGATCGCGCCGTGGCCGAACTCCTCCTTCCGCTTCGAGAGCTTCCGCTCCATGGAGTAGGAGAGGAACGTCGCGACGTCCGCGCCGCCGGCCGGGATGGTCCCGATGGGGAACCCGACCGCCGCGCCGCGCAGCCACGGCTTCCACGAGCGCCGGAAGTCCTCGCGGTTCATCCAGCTGCCGCCGATGGGCACCAGGGGCAGGGGCCCCTTCCGCATCCGGGAGGCGACGTAGAGCGCCTCGCCGACGGCGAAGATGCCGACCGCCACCACGACGACGTCGATGCCGTCGGCCAGCGCCGGCAGCCCGAAGGTGAAGCGCTGCTGCCCGGTGAGCGAATCGGTGCCGACCATGGCCAGGAGCAGCCCGACCGCCAGGGCGGCGATCCCGCGCGCCGGCGAGGCCCCGAACATCGCGGCCACGGTGAGGAAGGCCAGCACCGTGAGCGCCACGAAGTCCTGCGGGCCCAGCTGGACGGCGAGGTCGGCCACCACGGGCGCCAGGAAGGTCAGCGCGATCGTGGCGATGGTGCCCGCGACGAACGAGCCGATCGCCGCCGTCGCCAGCGCCGATGCCCCCCGCCCCGCCCGGGCCATCGCGTTGCCCTCCAGCGCGGTGACGATGGATGCCGCCTCGCCGGGGGTGTTCAGCAGGATCGACGTCGTCGAGCCGCCGTACATGCCGCCGTAGTAGATGCCGGCGAACAGGATGAGGGCGGCGGCGGGCTCCAGGCTGTAGGTGAGCGGCAGGAGCAGGGCCACGGTCATGGCCGGGCCGATGCCCGGGAGCACGCCGACGGCGGTGCCGACGGTGACGCCGAGCAGCGCGTACAGCAGGTAGAGCGGCTGCAGGACGGCCGCGAAGCCGTCCATCAGCAGGCCGATGTCACCCAAAGAAGGGCACCCCCTCCAGCGGTCCCGCGGGCAGGAACAGCCCGAGGACCTGCACGAACAGCACGTGGACGGCGACGTTGAGCACCGCGCCCACGACGGCGGCGCGGACGATGCGGGCGCCGAGGGCCCACGCCGTGCCGGCGAACAGCAGGGTGGCGGCGATGGGCCAGCCGAGCGGCTCGATCAGCAGCACCAGCGCCGCGAAGGAGGCGACCAGCTTGGCCACGGTGACCCAGTCGGTGCGGGCGCCCGCGTCGACGTCCTCGCCCTCCTCGGCGTGCCCGTGCTGCCCGCGCGCCAGGCTGACCGCGAGCGCCAGGGACGCGCCGATCAGCAGCACGCCGACCGCGTACGGGAAGGCCCGCGGCCCCAGCACGTTGGCCGAGCCGGGAACGGTGATCGACGTCGTCTCCACGAGGGTGAACACCCCCACGGCGAACAGCCCCGCGGTGATGGCGGCCTCGCCCCAGGACCAGGTCCGGGCGCGACCGCCCCGCTCCGGCGCCGCTCCCCCGGAGGAGGCGGCGGCGCCGGAGCCGGAGGCGGTGCTCACTGGACGAGCCCGATGTCCTCCAGCACGCCACGGACGCGCTGGCGCTCCTCGGCCAGGAATGCCTCGAACTCCTCACCGGCGAGGTAGGCGTCGGACCAGCCGCGCTCCTCGACCTCGCTCTGCCAGGCCTCGGACTCCTGCATCTCCGCCACGAGGGCGAGCAGCCGCTCCCGCGCCTCGTCCGAGATGCCGGGTGGCGCGACGACGCCCCGCCAGTTGGTGAGCTCCACGTCGTAGCCGGCCTCGGTGAGGGTGGGCGCGTCGATGCCCTCGACGGGCTCGGACCCGGTGACCGCCAGGGCCCGCAGCTCCCCCGCCTCGATCTGCTGGGCGTACTCGCCGACGCCGGAGATGCCGGCGTCCACCTGACCGCCGAGCAGCGCCGCCAGGGACTCCCCGCCGCCGGAGAACGCGACGTAGTTGAGGTCCTCGATCGGGAGGTCCGCGGCCTGGAAGAGCAGCCCGGCCGCGATGTGGTCGGTACCGCCGGCCGAGCCGCCGGCGATCGAGACGCCGCGGCCCTCGGTGCGGACGGCCTCCACCAGGTCGTCGACGCTCTGGTACGGCGAGGCCGCAGGCACGACGATGATCTCGTCCTCGGTGGTCAGCCGGGCGATCGGCGTGACGTCGTCGAGGGTGGCCTGCGACTGGTTGGTCTCGACGGCGCCGACCATGACCAGCCCCATGACCATGAGGAAGTCCTCGCTGCGCTCGTTGGCGAGCTCCGCGAGCCCCACGGTGCCGCCCGCGCCGCCCACGTTGGTCACGCGGGTGCTGCCGACCAGCTGCTCCTCCTCGAGCGCCGCCGCGATGGCCCGGGCGGTCTGGTCCCAGCCACCGCCGGGGTCCGCCGGGGCCATGACCGCGAGCCGGTTGATGCGGTCGGCGCCTCCCCCGGCGCCACCCCCGCCGCCCTCGCTGCCGCAGCCGGTCAGGCCGACCGCCACGGCGGCCGCGACCGCGACCGATGCCGAACGCACGCGCCCGCGGACCGGCCGGTGGACCGCGCGGTGGGTGACTGTCATGGAGGACCTCCTCGTCCCGGAGCCGGACGGCTCGTGGTGCGCCGGACGCTAGGAGCGCCGGGACGGCGGGGAAATCCTGTGGTCGTACCGGTCGTATTGGTCGTTGTGGTCGCAGTCACATCCGACGTGCGGGCGGCGACAATGGCCGGGTGCGCCGGACCATGACCCTGGGAGCCCAGCTCCTGCTGCTCCAGGTGGGCATCGTGCTGGTGACGCTGCTGCTCGCCGGCGCCGTCGCCGTGCACTACCAGCAGGAGCAGATCCGGGACACCTACCGGCAGCAGGTGCTCACCGTCGCCAACAGCACCGCCCGGCTGCCCAGCGTGGTGGACGCCTACGGCACCGCCGAACCCAGCGAGACGCTGCAGCCCCTCGCCGAGCTCATCCGGGAGGCCTCGGCGGTCACCTTCGTCGTCATCACCGACGCGGCCGGCATCCGGCACTCCCACCCCGATCCCGACCGGATCGGTCAGCGGGTGTCGACCGATCCGAGCACCACGCTGGCCGGTGAGGTGTTCGTCGGCACCGAGACCGGCACTCTCGGGGAGTCGCTGCGCGCCAAGGTGCCGGTGCGCGGCCCGGACGGCGCGGTCATCGGTGCGGTGTCGGTCGGCATCCTGGAACGCGAGCTCGCCGCCGAGTTCGGCCGCGAGGCCCCCGCCCTCGTGGCCTGGCTCGGCGGCGCCGCGCTCGTCGGCGCCCTGGGGTCGGTGCTCGTCGTCCGGCTGCTGCGCCGCCGCATCTTCGGTCTGGAACCGGAGGAGATCGCCCGGTTGCTGGAGACCCGCGAGGCGATGCTGCACGGCATCCGCGAGGGGCTGGTCGCCGTCGACCAGAAGGGGCGGGTGGTCCTGGTCAACGACGAGGCGTCGCGGCTGCTCGACCTGCCGCCGGACGTCGTCGGCCGCCCGGCCGCCGAGGTGCTCGACACCGCCATGCTCCCGCTCGTGCTCGGCGACCGGCCGGTCACCGACGAGCTGGTGCTCTCGGGCGAGCGGCTGCTGGTCGCCAGCCGCACCCCTGCCGTCGTCGGTAACCGCCGGATCGCCGATGTCCTCACCCTCCGCGACCGCACCGAGCTGTTCGGCGCCATGCGGGAGCTCGACGGCCAGCGCAACCTGACGAACACGCTGCGGGCGCAGGCCCACGAGTTCAGCAACCAGCTGCACGTCGTCCAGGGGCTGATCGAGCTCGACCGGCGGGCGGAGGCGATCGCCTTCCTCGAGCGCATCGGCGGCGGCCGGCTGATCGGCGGCGGCCCGCTGACCAGCGTCGCCGATGCCGGGGTGAGCGCGCTGCTGCTGGCGAAGGCCGCAGTGGCCCGGGAACAGGGCGTCCGGCTGGTCCTCGACGCGGGCAGCCGGCTCCCCGCCGGTCTCGGCGACGACGTCGTGACGGTGGTGGGCAATTTGGTGGACAACGCGGTCGACGCCGCCGGCAACGGCGGGCAGGTGGACGTGCTCGTGCGCCAGGAGGACGACGGCGCGGTCCTGGTCCGGGTGGACGACGACGGGCCGGGGGTGGCACCGGCCGATCGGGACCGGGTGTTCGAGGTGGGCGTCACGACCAAGGGCCGACCGGACGGCAACCACGGCCGCGGCATCGGGTTGGCCCTGGTCGCGCGCATCGCCACCCGCCGGGGCGGGACGGCGACGATCACGGACTCCCCCGCCGGCGGCGCACGGGTCGAGGTGCACCTGCCCACGACGGCCGGGGCCGCGCCGGCAGCGCTGGTGGCGCCGTGAGCGGGACCCCGGTGCGGGTGCTGGTGGTCGACGACGACTTCGCCGTCGCCTCGGTGCACCGCGGCTACGTCGAGTCCGTTCCCGGGTTCGAGGTGGTGGGCGAGGTGCACCGCGGCGCGCAGGCGCTGGCGGCCGTGCACGGCCTGCGACCCGACCTCGTGCTGCTCGACGTCTACCTGCCCGACATCTCCGGCATCGAGGTGCTCCGGCGGATCCGGTCGGAGCCGGGGCCGCAGCCCGACGTCCTGGCGATCACCGCCGCACGCGAGGTCGAGACCGTCCGGCAGGCCATGGCCGGCGGCGTCGTCGACTACCTGGTCAAGCCGTTCTCCCTCGCCACGTTCCGGGAACGGCTGGAGGTCTACCGCTCGCACCGCACCGAGCTGCTCCGCCGCAGCGCCGAGCCTTCGGGTGCGCTGGAGCAGAGCGACGTCGACCGGATGCTGCACCGCCGCTCCCGGGCCGGCGCCGGGACCACCACCGACCTGCCGAAGGGGTTGTCGCCCCGAACCCTGGAGTTCGTGGCACGCACCCTCCGCGGCTCGCCCGCCGACGACCTCTCCGCCGGGGAGGTGGCCGAGCGCTGCGGCCTGGCCCGCGTCAGCGCCCGCCGGTACCTGGAGCACCTGGAGCGCACCGGCCGGGCGGCCGTCTTCCCGCGGTACGGCGGCACGGGCCGACCGGAGAACGGCTACCGCTGGGTCGGCTGAGCGCGTCAGCCGGTGAGCGCCGGACCCTCGTCCTTGAGCGCGACCCCGGACGCGCCGAGCTCCCGGGCCGCCGTCAGGAGCCGGACGACGACGTCGGCCGCCTCGGCGTAGCCCAGCCCGTGCGGGGGCCGGACGTTGGAGACGCAGTTGCGCTCGGAATCCGCCCGGCCCGGCCGCGGGTCCCAGGTGAGGTAGACGCCGAGCGAGTCGGCCGAGGAGAGACCGGGCCGCTCCCCGATGAGCACCACGACCACCCGCGCCCCGAGCGCCGCCCCGATCTGGTCGCCCAGGGCCACCCGCGCCTGGGCGGCGAGCACGATCGGGCCGACCGACCAGTCGACCAGCCGGTCCAGCAGCGCGGTCGCCAGGGCCGCCCCGTGCTCGTGCACGGCCCGCGGCGAGAGCCCGTCGGCGAGCACCAGCGCCACGTCGGCGTGCGCGCGGGGCAGCGTCGTCCCGGGGGCCAGCCGCCGTCCCAGGTCGGGCCGTTGCAGGTACTCGGCGCGGTCCGCGGCGGCCGAGTGCACCTCGAGCACCGGCAGCCCGGCGAGCCCGGCGCGCACGAGGGCGGGGTCCAGGGCCGTGTGGACGGCGTCGCGCGCGACCGCGTGCGCCAGCCGGAACTCCAGCGCCCGGGCGGTGGGCAGGCCGTCGCCCGCGCGCCCCAGGGCGACCCGCGCCCGGGTCGCGCCGCGCAGCACCGCCCACGGGTCGTTCCCGGCGATGCTCACGAGCGCGCCGCCGCCAGCAGGGCCTTCGCCGCCGGGGCGTCGGCGGTCAGCGACCGCACCCGCCCGGCGTCGTCCAGCAGGTCCATCCGGGTGAGCCACGCCTCGAACTCCGGCGCCGGCCGGAGGCCGAGCACCTGCCGTGCGGTGAGCACGTCGGAGAACGACAGCGACTGGTAGTGCAGCATCACGTCGTCCGACCCCGGGACGGCGATGACGAACGAGCAGCCCGCCGCCCCCAGCAGCAGCGTCAGGGTGTCGGTGTCGTCGGCGTCCACCTCGGCGTGGTTGGTGTAGCAGACGTCGACCCCCATGGGCAGGCCGAGCAGCTTGCCGCAGAAGTGGTCCTCCAGCCCGGCCCGGATCACCTGCTTGCCGTCGTAGAGGTACTCCGGCCCGATGAACCCCACCACGGTGTTGACCAGCAACGGCTCGAAGTGCCGGGCGACGGCATAGGCCCGGCACTCCAGGGTCTGCTGGTCCACCGGCCGGCCGTCGACGCCGCGATGGGCGTCGGCCGACAGCGCCGACCCCTGCCCGGTCTCGAAGTAGGTGACGTTGCGCCCGACCGTGCCCCGGCCGAGCTCCAGCGCGCCCGCCCGGGCCTCGGCGAGCAGGTCGAGCGTGACGCCGAACCCGCGGTTGGCCGCCTGCGTGCCGGCGACCGACTGGAACACCAGGTCCACCGGCGCGCCCCTCTCCAGCGCCCGCAGCGTCGTCGTCACGTGGGCCAGCACGCACGACTGCGTGGGGATGTCGTACCGCTGGATCACGGCGTCCACCAGCTCCAGGAGCGCGATCGTCCGGTCCGGGGAGTCGGTGGCGGGGTTGATGCCGATCACCGCGTCGCCCGAACCCTGGAGCAGCCCGTCGACGATCGACGCGGTCACGCCCACCGGGTCGTCGGTCGGGTGGTTGGGCTGCAGCCGGGACGCCAGCCGCCCGGGGAGGCCCAGGGTGCTGCGCAGCCCGGTCACCACCCGCGCCCGGCGGCCGACGGCGACCAGGTCGGCGTTGCGCATCAGCTTCGAGGTGGCCGCCACCATCTCGGGGGTGAGGCCACGGGCCAGCCCGCTGATCGAGGTCTCGTCGCCCTCGGCGGCCCAGCACAGCAGCCGGTCCCGGAACTCCCCCACGGTCAGGGCGGCCACCGGGGCGAAGGCAGCCGGGTCGTGGGTGTCGAGGATGAGCCGGGTGACCTCGTCCTCGTCGTAGCCGACCACCTGCTCCTCCAGGAAGGTCGCCAGCGGCAGGTCGGCGAGCACCGTCTGGGCGGCGACCCGCTGGGCGGCCGACTCCGCCGCGCACCCGGCCAGCACGTCGCCCGAGCGGGCCGGCGTCGCCCTGGCGAGCAGGTCGGACAGGGACGGGAACTCGTACGTGTGCCCGCCCAGCGTCGTCCGGCGGACCGTCATCGCACCTCCTCCTCGGCCGCGGCGAGCAGCTCGAACTCCTCCTCGGGGGCCGATGCCACCAGGTGGTGGCGGCTGTAGATCGCGAAGTAGCCGAGGAAGACCGCGTAGGCGGCGAGCGTCCAGAGGGCGGCGACCGGGTCGACCAGGAAGGTGGCGACGACCGCGGCCGCGGCCAGCACCAGGGCGACGCCGGTGGTGACCGTGCCACCCGGGGTGCGGTACGGGCGGGGCAGGTCGGGCTCCCGGCGGCGCAGCACGATGTGGCTGACCATCATCAGCACGTAGGAGACCGTGGCACCGAAGACGGCCATGTTCAGCAGCATCGCGCCCTGACCGGTCAGCGAGAGCGCGAAGCCGATGGCGCCGGGCACCAGCAGGGCGAGCACCGGGGCCCTGCGGCCGTTGGTCACCGACAGCGCCCGCGGCAGGTAGCCGGCCCGGGACAGCGCGAACGTCTGCCGCGAGTAGGCGTAGATGATCGAGAAGAAGCTGGCCACCAGGCCGACCAGCCCGGCGTAGTTGATCAGCGTGGTCAGCCAGCCGGCGGCCCCGGCGACCTGGAGCGCCTCCACCGGCGGGTTTCCGCTGGCCGACATGGTCTCCGCGCCCCCGGCGCCGGCGGTGAACACCAGCATCAGGACGGCGAGGACCATCAGCACCCCCATGGCGGCGACGATGCCCCGTGGCATGGAGCGGGCCGGGTCGCGGGCCTCCTCGGCGGCCAGTGGCACGCACTCCACCGCGAGGAAGAACCAGATCGCGAACGGGAACGCCGCCCAGATGCCCATCAGGCCGAACGGCAGGAAGTCCGAGGCGCCGGCGGCGTCGGTGGGCGCGATGTCGAGCAGGTTGGCCGAGTCGAAGGCCGGGACGGCCCCGACCAGGTAGACGACCAGCCCGGCGACGGCGATCCCCGCGATCACCAGCATGACCCTCAGCGCCTCGCCGACCCCCATGAGGTGGATGCCGATGAACAACGCGTAGGCGACCAGGTAGACCCACCAGCCGTCGGTGATGCCGAACAGGCCCAGCGACTCGACGTACGCCCCGATGAAGGTGGCGATCGCCGCGGGAGCGATCGCGTACTCGATGAGCACCGCGACGCCGGTGGCGTACCCGCCCCAGGGGCCCAGCGCGCGCCGGGCGAACGTGTAACCGCCCCCGGCCGTCGGCAGCGCCGACCCGAGCTCGGCCAGACCGAACACCATCGCCGAGTACATGATCGCCATGAGGACGACGGCGATCAGCAGGCCGCCGAAGCCGCCCTCGGCCAGCCCGAAGTTCCAGCCCGCGTAGTCACCGGAGATGACCGCGGCGACCCCCAGCCCGGCCAGCAGCACCCACCCGGCGGTCCCGGTCCGCAGCTGCCGCTTCTGGTGGTAGCCGGCGTCGACCGTCTCGGCCTCCACCCCGTGCCGGGTGACCGGCCGGGCTGGACGTACTCGGGGTTCCGCGGTCATGGGCCGGCCTTCCGGTGAGCCCCGCAGGTCGGGTGGGGTCAGCCTGGCCCTGCCCTGCCGCACGGGCAATGCCTTGCGACAGGACGGAACATGCTGTTCACACGGTCGCTCCCCCACCTGCGCCGCCGTCCACGGTGCCGGCAACCCGCGTGATCACGGGCAGCCGGAGTATGACCGCAGCTCCGATCTCTCCCAGGGAGTCCTCATGGCCCGTCACACCCTGTCCCGCTCGCTGCACGACCTCGGCCTCTCCGCCTGGTTCGGTGGCACGCTCGCCAACGCCGTCGCGCTGAACGCGGCCGCCGGGGAGGCGGGGAGCGACCCCGCCACCGGCCGGGTGGCCAACGCCGGCTGGGACCGCTGGACGCCGGTCAACGCCCTGGCCATCGGCGCCCACCTGATCGGCAGCGTCGGTCAGCTGCGTGCGGACAGGGAGCGGGTCGCGCAGCAGGAGGGCGTGGCCTCCATGTCGGGGATCAAGGCCCTGCTCACCGTCGCAGCCCTCGGCGCGACGGCGTACAGCCGGGTCCTCGGCCAGTGGGTGTCGGCCGCAGGGTCGGTGCCGTCGCGGTCCGGGACCCGGCCGAGCAAGCGCACCAAGGCGGCCCGCGCCGACGTCGCCGCCGCACAGCAGCAGCTGGACACCCTGCAGTGGGTCATCCCCGCCCTGACCGGCGCGCTCGTCGCGGTCACCTCGTACGCGGGTGAGCAACAGCGCCCCAGCGAGGTGGCCAAGGGCGTCGCCGGTCGGTGAGCAGGCGCTGACCCGGCCGGGCGACCCGCCCGGTGCTCCGGGTCCCGGGGCCGACGCCGCACGGCGGGGGGCCTGACCCGTTCGGGCGGGCCCCTCCCGGCGCGCGGTGCCCGGCTGCGGGCTCACCCCGTCGAGCGCGGCGGCTGGGTGCGGTCGAGCCAGCTGACGGCCAGCACATGCGGCAGCGTCAGCGCCGCCAGCAGCGGCAGGCCCGTGGCGACGAGTCCGCGCCAGCCGTCCGCCCAGGACCAGAGGGCGGCGAGCGCCAGCAGGACGGCGGCGGTCGGCGGACCTGCCGCCAGGGCGAACCGGCGCAGCGGCAGGACCAGCCGTCCCGCGACCAGATCGGGGCCGCTCGCCGGGTCCTCGGTCAGCACGCGCGCCACGTGCCGCAGGGAGTGCCAGGCCCCGAAGTAGACACCGAAGGCGGCCAACGGCGGGACCACGAGGACCACCGCCGCCAGGAGGCCGACCTCCCCCGCCTCCAGCCACCGGCGGCGGCGGGCCAGGACGAACGCGAGCACTCCCCCCGCGCCGAGGAGCACCGCGACGGCTGCCGTCGCGACTCCGGGCGGTACGCCGCCCCAGCCCGGGGCCACGGCCTCGGTGAGCGCGCCGGTGTCGCTGCCGGGAACGCCCAGGCCGCGGAGCAGGGGCACCAGCAGCACGAGGCTCCCGAGGACAAGCGACGCCGCCGGCCGCGGCCGCACGGGGCGACCGGCGCGCAGATCGGCGAAGGCGGACTCGCCGGTGCCGAAGTGCCATGCCGAGACCAGGACGAAGATCAGCAGCGCCGGGCCGGGCGCGGCGGTGAAGGCTCCGTAGGCCCCGGCGGCCAGAGCGGCGTACGCGGCCCCGAAGACGGCGAGCCGGGTCGGCCGCCAGCGGAACCGCCACGCGGGTAGGAGGTGATCGACGGCCCCGTGCGGCAGCCCCAGGAGCAGTCCGGCGACCAGCACCGCCGCCGAGCCGGTGGCTCCCCAACCACCGGGGACAGCGACCTCGACCGCCAGGGCCGCCCCGGCCGCCACGCACGACCACCGGGTGGCGGCCCGGGCGGGAGCCCCGAACGGGGCCACGGGGGCGCGCCCGGTCGCCGAGGCGGCGACGCCCCCGGACACGCCGTCAGCCGCGGGCGGGGCGGACGTCCTCGCCCCGGGCCCGGCCGATCACCGCCGTCGAGATGCGGGTGAGCTCCGGGAGCACGGCGTCGCTCTTGTGCACGTTGCTCGACCACACCGGCTCGGTGTGGGTGTCGACGCCGGCGACGACGTCCTCGGCGGTCCGGAGCTTGGCGACCTTGTGGATCAGCACGCCGAAGCCGACCTTGGCCACGACGTCGGTCACCGAGTAGCCGACCTGCATGGCGGTGAGCCAGGCCGGGGTGACGTCGACGAAGACCGGGACCGAGTAGATCAGCGGGTAGATGCCGAAGCTGCCGAGCAGGACGATCGTCGCGTTGCGGAGGGTGGTGGCGGCCTCCGTGCCCATGGTCGGCAGGGACGCCCGGACCGCCCCGATCAGCGCGACGTAGAGGTAGACGAGGAAGACCGTGCTGATCAGCCCCCACACCACCAGGGCCGTGGTGTCGCGGCCCTGGGCGATCACCTGCGACCCCATGTACCCGGTGACGATCATGAGGAAGGCCGCGGCCATGGTCGAGAAGCGCAGGTTGCGCGCCCTGGCGCCGGCGAGCGAGCACACCGCCAGCAGCTCCACCATCAGCAGCGGCACGGTGATCGACCAGTCGATGTAGCGGCTGCTGATCGTGTGCAGCGCCTCCGGGTTCGGCACGTACACGCCGCCCTGCAGCGTGAACCCGGCGTCCCACTTGCTGACCATGCGGGCGTAGGCGAGGGCCGCCACCGCCGCGAGGCAGAAGCCGGCGTAGGCCGAGGGGCGGTACCGCGCCGACACCTCCTCCCGGCTGGTCAGTGCGTAGAGGAAGTAGGCGAACAGCGCGAACCCCGCGCCGAGGAGCGCCAGCTGCACGACGTCGTAGAGGCCGGGGGGCATCGTCTGCAGCTCGGGAGCGGGGGTCTCCATGCGCACTCCTGGATGTCGCGCGACGGCGACTCCCGGACCGGGCCGCCGCTTTCCACCCGGTGCCGGGACGGTGTCGGGCCCCTACCCGCACCGGCCGTCCGCAACCGGACGGCCGACGACCCCGGGGCGGCGGCTCAGATGCTGCGCCAGGGGCCCTCGATCGCGTTGCCCTCGGGCCGGGACCGGAAGACGTTGCCCTCGGTCGGCTCCGTCTCGTCCCCGGCCATCGCCAGCCGCCGCAGCAGCGGCTCGACCAGCACGTCGTAGAGGCCGGGGAGGAACCGGAACCCCGCGGTGATCAACGGGTTGAACGCCCCGGCCTGCACGATGCGGCGCGGGTTCTCGACGGTGGCGAGGACCCGGCGCGCCACCCGCTGCGCCGAGAACACCGGCGGCGGGGGCCGTCCCGTGCTGCCCGCCCACGTCGCTCCCTGCTGGTAGATCGGCGTGTTCACGCCGCCGGGCTGCACGATCGAGACCGAGATCCCGGGCTCGTCCCGGGTCTCCTGCTGCAGCACGCGGGCCAGCGCCAGCTGACCCCACTTGGCGACGGCGTAGCTGCCCATGACCGGCGTCGTCACGTTCCCGAGCAGGGAGTTGACGACGACGAGGTGCCCAGCACCCTGCCGCCGGAAGACCGGCAGGACGTGCCGCGCCACCGTGGCCGTGCCGTGCAGCGAGGTGTCGACGACCCGCTCGAAGACCTCCTTCGGCACGTCCTCGATCCGCCCGTAGGCCATCACCTGGGCGGAGTGCACGACGACGTCGAGGTGGCCGAGCTCGCGCACCGCGCCGTCGACGACCGCGGCGATCGCCGCCTCGTCGAGCACGTCGGCCGGGCAGACCATGACCGCGGCGGCACCGGCCGCACGGAGCTCGTCGGCCGTCTCCTCCAGCGACGACCGGCCGCGCGCCACCAGCACCAGCCGCGCACCGCGGCCGGCCAGCTGCATGGCCGTCGCCCGACCGATGCCGCTGGACGCGCCGGTGATCAGCACGGTGAGCGGTGCTCCGCTGGAGTCGGGGATGGGCACGGGGAACTCCTCGCTGGGCTGCGTCCGGCATCACGGGCACCGGTTGTCCGCAACCGACTACCCGACCGGCCCGGAGGTCATGCGGTGCGCCGGTCGAGCTCGGCCAGCAGCCAGCCCGGTCCGCTCACGGCGACGCCGTCGGGCAGGCGGGCGCGCAGCCCCCGGTCGGCGGTGACCACGAGCACCTCCCGCCCGTCGCCGGTCAGCTCGGGCACGACCTCGGCGAGCGCGTCGTCCCCGCTCCCGCGGGCACGCACCACCCGGACCCCGTCGGGCGCGGGTACGTCCCGGGCCTGCCCCTCGACGACGGCCACCACCTCGGTGCACGTCAGCTCCTGCCCGCCGGGCCCGGGCACGGTCTGCCCGGCCAGCTCGGCGAGGCGGTCCAGGAACCGGCCGGCCGCCCCCGCCCGGTCCCGCCACCAACCGGTCGGACGGGCGCCGACCACGTTGGCCACGTCCACCACCAGCACGGTCACCGCGCCACCTCCCGCTTCCCCCGCCCACCGGTCCGCCGGTCCGCCGGTCCGCCGGTCCGCCGCACCCACGATGCCACCGCGGGCCCCGGCGCTCACCACGAAGCTCCACCGGGCGCGCGCTCCGGCGCGGTCCGGACCGGCCGCCCGCCTCCTACGCTGCCGGCATGTGCCGCAACATCCGTCCACTGGCGAACTTCGAGCCGCCCGCGGGCGACGACGAGGTCCACGCCGCCGCGCTGCAGTACGTGCGGAAGATCAGCGGCACGGCGAAGCCGTCCCGCGCCAACGCCGAGGCGTTCGAGCGAGCGGTGGCCGAGGTGGCCGAGGCCTCGGCCCGGCTCCTCGGCGCCCTCGTCACCACGGCCCCGCCCAAGGACCGCGAGACGGAGGCCGCCAAGGCCCGTGCCCGGTCCGCCGCCCGCTACGGCAGCTGACCTCCGACCGACGCTGCACCACCCGGTTGTGCACCACCGGCATGAACGTCACGGCTGCCGGGTACCGGCTGGCTGTCGCCGTCCGGCCCGAGGAGCCATCTCCTCCCCCTCCCGAGGAGCGCCTCCACCATGGGTTCCCCCGTGCCGTCTCCACCGCGCACCACCCGTGCAGCCGACTACCGGGTGACCGGGAACCGCGCCGTCGAGCAGCCCGCTCGCGAAGACCGCGGCAGCACCCGGTGCGCCCACTGCACCGACGGGCTCGGCCGGCCGCGCCCGGTGAGGCCCGGCTCGTTCCGGGAGCGGGTGCACCGCAACCCCGGCGTCGCGATCGCCTACCGGATCACCGTGTTCACGGCCGGGCTGGTGCTCGTGCTGCTCGGCATCGCCCTGACGGTCCTGCCGGGGCCGCTGACGATCCCGCCCGTGCTCGCCGGCCTCTGGGTGTGGTCGACGGAGTTCGACTGGGCGCGCCGCTTCTTCGCCACGTTCCGGCGAAAGGCGCTCGACGCCTGGCGGCACGCCCGCCAGCACCCGGTCACTTCGATCGCCGTCACCGTCGGCGGGCTGGTGGCCGCCGGCGTCGCGTTCTGGGCCGTCGGGCACTTACAGTTGGTCGACAAGGCCATGATCGCGCTGGGTCTCTGAGGCCGTCCGGCCGGTCAGTTCTCCGACGCAGGGCCGATGTCGTGCGGGTCGGGGGTGCGGAACGTCGGGTCGTCCGGCGGGTCGACGTCGTCGCTTCCGGTCTGCGCCGCGGGACGGTTGGTCTCCGGCGAGCGGTCAGGTTCCTCGCCGCCCTCCCCGAACCCCTCGGCCGGTGGCGGGGCGCCGGCTCCCGGGTCCGCGGCGGGGATGCCGTCGTCCGGTTGGCCGAGGTTCGGTTCCAGCGGGCTCCACATCGACATGCCGGTCCCCTACCCCGGCCCGGCGCCGTCCTCCCCTCCGATCGCCTCCCGGCGCCTGGGCTACAAACATCGGCATGACCTCCCCCGGGACACCCGTCCCCGAACCCCTGCTGCGCCGCGCCCGGTTCGCCGAGCTCACGCCCTTCGAGGTCTACGCCCTGTGCCGGTTGCGCGTCGACGTCTTCGTGGTGGAGCAGGAGTGCCCCTACCCCGAGCTCGACGGGCGCGACGTCGAGCCGGCCACCGAGCACCTCTGGTTCGAGGAGGCCGGTCAGGTGCTGGCGACCATCCGCGTCCTGGACGACGGCGCCTCGCGCGCCATCGGCCGGGTGGCCACCGCGGCGGCGGCGCGCGGGCGGGGGTTGGCCGGGCGGCTGATCGAGCGGGCGCTGGCCGACCACGGGCACGGCCCGCTCACCCTGGGCGCCCAGGCCCACCTGGAGCAGTGGTACGGGCGGTTCGGCTTCCGCCGGAGCGGTCCGGGCTACCTCGAGGACGGCATCCCGCACGTCCCGATGCGCCGGGAGCCGGCCTGATCGGCCGGACGCTCTCCAGCGGTGTCGTGCGCGGAGGCCCGCAGAGGGTCGCCTAACCTGCTGGGGTGTCGACGGTGACGGAGAGGCCCCTGCCGGCCGCCGCTCCGGACGGCGGCGACCGGGACACAGGGGCACCGGCGCGCTGGTCGCCGGCGGAACTGCTGCCGGCGGCGCTCGTGGCCCTCCTCGGGGGCTGGCTGCTGCTCCCGGGCCACGGGCTCTGGTTCGACGAGCTGTTCACCGCGGAGGTGGCCCGCCTGCCGCTGGGTGACATCGTCACTGCGATCGCCACCGGCGAGGGCACCGCGAGCTACCTGGCCGGCGTGCCGCCGTCCTACAACGCCCCCTACTACCTGGTCACGCACCTGTGGACCTCCGTGCCCGGCCTCGGCGGCGACACCTCGCTCCGCATCCTGTCCCTCCTGGCGACGGCCGGTGGCGTGGCCCTGATCACCCGGGCGCTCACCCGCCTCGCCGGCCGCGGCACCGGGGTGCTCGCCGGCGTGGTCCTCGCCGCCAACCCGCTGCTGCTCGAGCAGTCGGTCGAGGCCCGCAGCTACGGGCTCGCCGTGCTCGCCACCGGGGCGACGGCGCTGGGGCTGGTCCGCTGGCTGCAGGAGCCGCCCCGTGGCCTGCTGCTGTTCGGTCTCGCCGGGGCGGGGATGGGGCTGGCGCACTGGTACGCGGTCACCGTGCTCGCGGCCTTCGTCGCCGCCGCGGTGCTGCTGCGGGGACGGCGCGCCCTGCCGGTCGCGCTCACCGGCGCGCTGGCCGCGCTGCCGGCCGTGGGCTTCGTGGCGCTCGCCGTCCTGAACGGGACGGGGGCACGCAACGCCGAGCACCTGCGCGACACCGACGGCCGGCTGGTCGTGCTCGCCGCCGAGGCGTGGGCGGGTGGTCGCACCCCGCTGCTCTACCTCGGGCTGGGCCTGGCCGTGGTCGGGGCATTCCGGGCCGCGGGCGCCCGGGTGGTCGGTGCCTGCTGGCTCGCCGTTCCCCTGCTGCTGCTCGCCGCCGCCGAGCTAGTGCGGCCGGTGTACCTGCCCCGCTACCTGCTGGCCGGGCTGCTGGGCCTAGGCGTGCTGGCGGCGGCCGGCGCGATGGGGCTGCCCCGGCCGGCCCGGATCCCCGTGGGCGCGCTCCTGCTGGGCTGCTCCCTGCTGGCCTCCGCCCCGCTGGCCGACCGCGGCCCCCGCGAGCGCGCCGACGACCTGGTCGCGGTGCTGGCCGAGGTGCACCGCCCCGGCGAGCCCGTCGTCGCCGCCGACCAGCGGTCGGCCACCGGCCTCGACCACTACGTCCGCAGCCTGGCCCCCCAGCTGCGCCCGGACGTCGTCCTGCCCCCGGACGACGCGCCGCCGGGTGAGGACCGGGTCTGGGTGGTGCGCCGGCTGCTCGGCGGGGAGCCCGAGCCCACCGACGACGACGAGATCCTCCGGGCGGCAGGGCTGCGCATGGTCGAGCAGTACGACTTCCCGGCGCGCAAGACCCATCTCGTCCTGCAGCTCTGGAGCCGCTGACCACCTGCGTCAGCGGCGGGCCCGCACCGCCCAGGTCAGCGACCGCAGCGACTGCCCCACCCGGGCCCGCGCCGTCCAGGCCGACCGGCCCGCCGGGCGCCGGTCCCGCACGACGGGCACGCTCGCCACCGGCCGGCCGGAGCCGCCGACGGCGAGGACGACGCTCGGCGCCCCGCGCTCCAGGACGGCGGTCACGACGGCGGCCCGCACCGCCGGCCCCATTGCCAGGAAGGCCCCGGCGTCCGGCGGCAGACCGGTCAGCCTGCCCGCCACGCGCCGGTGGAGGGTGCCGGTGAGCCGCCGCAGCGGCGACTCGTAACGGCCACGCCGCCCGCCGAACACCGCCGACACGTCACCGGCGGCCAGCCGGTCGAGCAGCACCGGCACCGCCTCCGGCGGGTCCTGCAGGTCCGCGTCCAGGCACACCCAGACGTCGGCGGCCGCCTCCTCGGCGAGCCCGCGCGCCAGCGCGGCGTGCTGCCCGACGTTGACGGCCAGCTCGGTGAGCGCGATCCGGGCGTCCCCGGTGCTGAGGGCGCGTGCCACGGCGGCGCTGCCGTCCGGCGAGGCGTCGACGACCAGCCGCAGCCGCCACGGCCGGCCGGCGAGCGCCGCGGCCAGCCGGTCCGCGAGCTCCCTGAGCGTCGCCTCATTCCCGTACACGGGGACGACGACCGCCACCCGGGCGTCCGCTCCCCCGCGACCGGTCACCCGGCCGCCCAGGTCCGGGCCAGGCCGGCGGCGAGGTCGACCGTCGGCGTCCAGCCCAGCAGCCGGCGGGCCAGCGCCGGGTCGCACACCCAGTCGGCGGTGTCCCAGCCGCGCCCGGGGTGGGCGCCCGGTGCGGTCGCGATCGGGCGGCCGGTCACCCGCTCGGCCGTGGCCACGAGCTCCTCGGTGCTGGTCTGGATCCCGGTGCCGATGTTCAGCACGACCCCCGGGGGCAGGCCCTCGTCCACCGCCGCGCGGACGCAGGCGTCGACGACGTCCCCCACCCACACCCAGTCGCGCCGGCTCAGCCGGGCGGGAAGGGCGACCGTGCCACCAGTCCGGGCGGCGGTCATCACGACCGGGACCAGGCGGGTGGGGTGGTCGCCCGGCCCATAGACCTGGAAGGCGCGCAGCACGGCCGCCCGGATCCCGCGCTCGGCCGCCGCCGCCTGCAGGAGCAGGGAGCCGGCGGCCTTGGTCGCGCCGAAGAAGCCGCGCGGCTCCAGGGCGGCGTCCTCGGCGAGCGGGTGCGGCGCGGCGGCGTACTCGGTGGAGGAGCCGAGCCGGACCACGACCCGGCAGCGGTCGGGCAGCGCGTCGACGAGCCAGGGGCTGGTGTTGACCGCAGTCGTGGCGGCGCGCTCCTCCGCCGTGGCCTTCGCCCGGCCGGCGGCGAGGGTGAACACGACGTCCGGGTCCGCGGCCCGCACGGCGGCCGCGCCGGCGACCGGATCGGCCAGGTCGACGTCCCGGCTGGTCACCCCGGTCACGTGCCAGCCGTCCCGCTCCAGCCGCGCCACCAGGTGCCGGCCGACGAAGCCGCCGGCCCCGGTCACGAGCGCCCTCACGCCGGCTGGGCCACCCGCGCGGCGGTCTCCCGCGCGGCGGTCTCCCGCGCGGCGGTCTCCCGCGCGGCGGTCTCCCGCGCCAGGGCCCCGACGGCGGAGACGAAGGCCTCGCGCGACCTGGCGGCGCGCTCGGCACCGGCCCGGCGCAGCTCGTCGAGGCCGGCCAGCAGCCGGGGCACCTCCACGAACGGGTCGCGCCCGGCCATGTCCGCCGTGAACGAGCGGCGCAGGAAGGTGAACCGGGTGCCGATCCGGACCAGCTCCGCGGCCACCAGGTCACCGGGCACCGGGAAGCCCCGGCCCGGGAGCGTCAGGCCACCGACGCCGAACGGCACGGTCACCTGCGCCCGCACCGCGTCGACCGTGCCGTCCACGAGCGGGGCGAACAGCTCGGTGGACCGGCGGTCGATGCGCAGGTCGTTGAGGCCGACGTAGATCCGCGAGAGCGGACGGCGCGCGAGCTCCGCCGCCCGGTCGACCGCGTCCTGGGTCTCGACCAGGATGCCCAGGCCGCACCGCCCCGCGACCAGGTCGAGGACCCGGTCGACCTCCTCCGTCGAGCGCACCATGGGGAGCAGCAGCTCGTCGGCCCCGCGGTCGACCGCGTCGGCCACCTCGTCGGCGGTCCACGGCCCGAAGCCGTTGATCCGGCAGAGGATGCGCCCCGGGGTCGCCACGCGCATCCGGGACAAGTCCTCGGAGGTGTCCTCGTTGACCTGGGTCCCCTCCCCCGCCTGGCGCCGCAGCTTGCCGCGCCGCTCCCAGTCGACGACGATGCCGGCCGCACCGGCGGCCACGACGTCGCTCCCCCACTGCGGGTCGACGGTGAAAAGGAACAGGTCCATGCGGGGCAGCTTAGGCTTTCCTAACCTGCGTGTACGACCGGGGCGCGGCGCGTCCGCTCAGAAGGCCGGATCGGCGACGACGGGGCGCGCGGACCGCCCGGCGGCCGGGAAGGTCAGCGCCGCGCCGGCCACCTCGATCGTGACCTCCTGCCCGACCGCGGGCACCTCCGCGCCCTCCAGCCGGGCGGTCACCGTCCCGCCGTCGGGCAGGGTCAGCCACACGCGGGAGTCGTGCCCGTAGAAGTCCACCTCGCGCACCCGCGCCCGGACGCCCGTTCCGAGCGGCGGCCCCAGCCGGAGTTGCTCCGGCCGCAGCAGGACCCGGGCCGGCC
Source organism: Blastococcus sp. SYSU DS1024 (assembly GCF_054050795.1). Taxonomy (NCBI): domain Bacteria; kingdom Bacillati; phylum Actinomycetota; class Actinomycetes; order Geodermatophilales; family Geodermatophilaceae; genus Blastococcus; species Blastococcus sp. SYSU DS1024. Next base: position 196,096 of record NZ_JBJHAA010000002.1, on the reverse strand, counting down.
CGTCGGCCACCGCCTCGGCGACTGGCAGGGAACCCAGGACGCAGAGCGCGCTGCCGTCCCGGACCTCGGCGTCGAGGACCACCGACTCGCCGACGAACGCCGCCACGTCGAGGTCGGCCGGGCGCCGGTAGAGGGTGAGCGGGTCGGTGAGCTGCACCAGCCGTCCGTCGCGCAGGACCGCGACCTGGTCGGCCATCGACAGCGCCTCGGCCTGGTCGTGGGTGACGAGCACGGCGGTCGCACCGGCGGTGCTCAGCGCGGCGAGGACGGCTCGCCGGGTGTCCTCGCGCAGCGCGGCGTCCAGGGAGGAGAACGGCTCGTCGAGCAGCACGAGCGCCGGCTCGGGGGCCAGCGCCCGGGCGAGGGCGACCCGCTGCTGCTGCCCGCCGGACAGCTGGTGCGGCGACCGGTCGGCGAGGTCGGCGTCGAGGCCCACGAGGGCCAGCAGTTCGGCGACCCGTCCCCGATCGGCGCGCCGGCGGCGGGGCAGCCCGAAGGTCACGTTGCCGGCGACGCTGAGGTGCGGGAACAGCCCGCCCTCCTGCGGCACGAAGCCGATGCCCCGGAGGCGGGCGGGCACACCCCGCCCGGCACCGGCCACCACGCGGCCGCCGAGGGCGACGGTCCCGCGGTCGGGGTCGTCGAAGCCGGCGACGAGCCGCAGCAGCGTCGTCTTGCCGCAGCCCGAGGGGCCCAGCAGGGCGGTGAACCCGCCGGCCGGCACGTGCAGGTCCACACCCGTGAGCACGGGGGTGGTGCCGAACGCCTTGGTCAGGCCGGTCACGGTGAGAGCGCTCATGGGATCAGACCTCGTCGGGTGTCGCGGGACAGCAGCACGGTGGCCGGCGCGGAGAGCAGCACCATGACCGCGGCGTACGGGGCGGCGGCGGCGTAGGCGAGCGCGCTGCTCTCCGACCAGAAGGCGGTGGCGAGGGTCGCCGTACCGGTGGGGGCCAGCAGCAGGGTGGCGGTCAGCTCGGTGACCACCGCGAGGAAGACGAGGGCCGCGCCCGCGCCCAGGCCGGGCGCGAGCAGCGGCACGGTGACCCGGCGCAGCCGGTCGACGCCGGACGACCCGAGCGAGGCGGCGACGTCGTCGAAGAGGGGCGGGGACTGCTCGACCGCCGCGCGGACGGGCACCACGGCGCGGGGCAGGAAGAGGATCGCGTAGGCGGCCAGCAGCACCGGGACCGTCTGGTAGAGCCACGGCGCGGCCCGGATGCTCAGCGTGACCAGGGCCAGCGCGACGACGATGCCGGGCAGCGAGCTGCCCAGGTACGTCGCCCGTTCCAGGAGCGTTGCGGTGCGCCCGCGGGCGCGGACGGCCAGCCACCCGGTGGGCAGGGCCATGGCCGTGGTGACCGCGGCCGCGGCGGCGGCCAGCGCCAGCGTCGTCCCGGTCGTCGCCGCGAGGTCGCCCCAGTCGAGGCCGGCCGCGGCGCCCCCGGCCAGCCAGTAGGCCAGCGCACCCAGCGGGACCAGCAGCGCCAGGCCGACCAGCCCGGCCAGCCCCAGCAGGGCGGGCGCGGTCAGCGCGCGCAGCTCCGCCGGCCGGACGGGACGGGCCGCCCCGCGGCCGCTACCGGCGTACCCGCGGCGCCCCCGCAACCGGACCTCGGCCAGCAGCAGGACCAGGCACAGCAGGACCAGCACCCCGGCCAGCGCGGTGGCGGCCGGGCCGTTGAAGGTGGCCCGGTACTGGTCGTAGATGGCGGTGGTGAAGGTCGGGTAGCGCAGCATCTGCAGCGCCCCGAACTCGGCCAGCACGTGCAGCGCGACGAGCAGGGCGCCGCCCAGCAGCGCCACGCGCAGCTGCGGGAGCTGCACCCGCCGGAAGACGGCCCAGCCGGACAGCCCCAGCCCGCGCGCCGTCTCCTCCAGCGCCGGGTCCAGGCCGCGGAAGGCCGCCACCACCGGCAGGTAGACGAACGGGAAGTACGACAGCGAGACGACCAGCAGCGCCCCCGCGTAGGTGTCCAGCCCCGGCAGGAGGGAGATCCACGCGAAGCTGTTCACGAACGCTGGCACCGCCAGCGGCGCGACCAGCAGCACGTGCCACAGCCGCCGTCCGGGCACCGACGAGCGCGCCACCAGCCAGGCCGCGCCGACGCCCAGGAGCGCGCAGACCGCGACCGTGCCCAGGGCCAGGCGGGTGGTGTTCCAGAGCAGCTCGGCGACCCGCGGCCGGAACACCAGCTCGCGGATGCCCGCCCAGCCGACGTCCAGGGTGTACGCGGCGATGTGGAGCAGCGGCAGCAGGGCCAGGGCGGCGACGCAGGCGGCTAGGGCGAGGGTGACCGGCGACCGCCGCAGCGCGCGCCCTCCCCCGCTCGCGGACACGCCGGAACCCCGAACCGCCGGCGGGGCCGGCGCTCCGGGGCCCGGGGGGCGGAGCGCGGGAGGGGTCAGAGCAGGCCCACTTCCTGCATCAGCTCGGTGACCTTCGGAGCGTCCAGCGACCCCGGGTCGACCACGGGCGCCTGCAGCTCCGCCAGGGGCGGGAGCGCGTCGGCGGAGGCGACGCCGGTGCCGACGGCGTACTCCAGGGCGCTGCTGTCGGCCAGCCGCTCCTGGGCGGCACGGCTGGTGAGGTACGCCACCAGCTGCTGGGCCTGCTCGGGCTGGTCGGAGGAGGCGAGCACCCCGGCCCCCGAGACGCTGAGGAAGGCGCCCGGGTCCTGGTTCCGGAAGTAGTGCAGCTCGGCGTCGTCGCCGATGAGCCCGTTCTGGGCCTGGTCGCGGAACCAGTAGTAGTGGTACGTGATGCCGACCGGGACCTCGCCCTCGTCGACGGCCTTCATGATCGCGGTGTTGCTCGCGTAGATCTCGGCGTTGCGCTCCAGCCCGGCGAGCCACTCCCGGGTCGCCTCCTCGCCCTCCAGTGCCAGGACCGCGCTGACGATGGCCTGGAAGTCCGCACCTCCGGCCGCGATGCCGACCCGGCCCTCCCACGCGGGGTCGGCGAGGTCGAGCATTGAGGCGGGGAGCTCCTCCTCGGCGATCTCCGACGGGTTGTAGATCAGGGTGGTGGAGCGGGCGGCGAAACCGGCCCAGTTGCCCGAGGAAGGCCGGTACTGCTCACCGACCTGGGACAACGTCTCCTCGTCCAGCGGGGCGAGCAGCCCCGCCCGGTCCACCACGTCGATCGCCGGGCTGTTCTCGGTGAGAAAGACGTCCGCCGGGGAGGCCTCGCCCTCCTCGACGATCTGGTTGGCCAGCTCCGAGTCGTTCGCGTCGCGGAACTCCAGCTCGATGCCGGTCTCCGCGGTGAAGTCCTCGAGCATCGTGCGGACCAGGCTCTCGTGCTGGGCGCTGTACACGGTCAGCGTGTCGGCGTCGGAGCTGCAGGCGGCCAGCGATGCCGCGAGGGTGAGGGTGGAGACGACGCCGACGGTCGCGCGCCCGAGCCTGGTCACGGAGATCCTCCTGGGAGTAGGTGAGGCACACCTAAGCATGCCCGCTTCGCCGCGGCGAGCGACCACCCCACCCTTCCCGTGCGCTACAACGGAGGGGGTGACCCCCTCCGGCTCCCGATACCCAGGGCACCCCCCGGCGGATGACGCCCCGCTGCTGCGCGAGGCGGCGGAGCGGCTGGAGGGGCTGGCGGCCGGCACGACGCCCGGCGAGTGGCGCCTCGGCGGGCTGCTGGCGAGCCGCCCCGAGGTGGTCGCCCACGGCCCTGGCGGCGTCACCGAGCACGTCGCCGAGGCGCGCGCCCGCAGCGGGGCCTGGATCGGTGCGCTCTCCCCCGCGCTCGCCGGCCCCCTCGTCGCCTGGCTGCGCGCGGCCGCGGGCGACCCGACCCCGGAAGCGGTCGCGGTCGCCCGCGTGCTGCTGCACCGACTGCCCTGATCGGGGAGGCGCCCGCGCACACGGGGTAGGGGACGTCGATGCAGCGCCCGCACCCCGATCCCGCGGACCGCCCCACCGGGCGCCACGCCCCCGAGCCCGGCGACGCCCCCGAGCCCGACGACGCCCCGGAGCAGACCGGGCTGGCCCGGCGGCTGGACAAGCCGATGGGGGCACTCGGCCTGGTCTTCGTCCTGGTGGTGCTCGGCCAGTCCCTCGCCCGGCAGCCGTGGCTGACCACCACGCTCAGCGTCACCGGCTGGGTGCTCTGGGGCGTCTTCGTGGCGGAGTTCATCCACCGGGCGGCCACGGCCCGCGACCAGCGCCGCTTCTGGACGCGCAACTGGTGGCAGGTGGTCTTCCTGGCGGTGCCGTTCCTGCGGTTCGCCCGGGCGCTGACGCTGCTGCGTGCGGCGCGGGTCGGCGGCGTCGTGTCGGCCGCGGTCCGCGGATCCCGCTCGGCGGGGCGCCTGCTGAGCGGCCGGATCGCCTGGCTCGGCGCGGTGACCGTCGTGGTGGTGCTGGCGACCAGCCAGCTGCTGTACGTGCTCGGCGCCTACGACTCCTACGGCACGGCGCTCTACGACGCGGCTCTCGCCACCATCAGCGCCAGGCCGCTCACCGCCGACACCGGCGTGGCGCGCGTCCTCGACATCGCCCTGGCCACCTACTCGGTGGCCGTGTTCGCGACGCTGGCCGGGGCGCTCGGCGCGTTCTACCTCGAGCGGCGTGAGAGCGGCGACGTGGCCGCCCGGGGAGCGTGACGGCCGGCCCCCGGAACCACGGGTGCCCCGCCGGCAGGCCGACGGGGCACCCGGGGAGCGCGAGCGATCAGACCGGCTCGGCGCAGTAGATCGTGCCCGGCTGCGCCTCGTCCTCGCCCATCCAGATGGCGCCGATGGCGGTCTCGAACTCGAGGCAGACGTCCTGGTCCATGAACTCCTGGTAGTCGAGCTCTTGCTCGTCGATGCCGACGATCCGGCCCTCGGCCCCGGCGGCGTCGCAGTCGACGACCTCGACCTCCTCGCCGGCGAAGTTGGCCACGCAGTCGCCGACCTCCGGTTCACCCGCGCCCAGCATGGTGAAGAGCAGGCCGGCCGCGACGAGGGCGACCAGCACCCCACCGACGGCGAGCAGGACCTTCCTGGCGCCGCCGCCCTGCTGCTCCGGCTGCCCCATGGGCGTCGCCCCGCCCTGCGGGGGGATCCAGCCACCGGCGGGTTGCCCGGGGTGACCGGACTGGTCGAAGGGCTGGTACGGCTGGCCGGGCTGACCCGGCTGGCCGTACGGAGCACCCTGCCCGTACTGGCTCGGCTGGCCGTACGGAGCGGCCTCCCCGTACTGGCCGGGCTGGCCCGGCTGCTGGCCGGACGGGGTGGTGTCCGGGCCGTTCCCGGGGTGGCTCATGGGTGCTCCTGGATCGCTGGACGTGGTGCTGACCTGCAGATCCTTGCTCATCGCGGCGGCACCCACGGGTGCTCTCGACCGCATCCATGCCTCGGAGGGGTAACGATGGACGCCGGGTACCCCACCCGTCCCGGCAGTCCCCGGGCACCGGGCGTGCGACCGCGCGTCGCGGGGTAGCCGCCCCGCCATGAGCGACGACGTGAGCACGGGTGGGTTCGCCGAGCGGCTGGGTGCCCGCCCCGAGTCGGCCGAGGACGGTGCGGCCCGGATGGGGTTCGAGGTGACCGAGGAGCACCTCAACCCGGCCGGCACGCTGCACGGTGGAGTGCTGGCGACGCTGGTCGACACCGCGATGGGCCTGGCGGTGCGCACCACCACCGGCGACGGCGAGGTGCCCGCGACCAGTCAGCTGACGGTCACCTACCTGCGGCCGGGGAAGCCCGGCCCCCTCCAGGTCACCGCCCGGCTGCGTACGAGGGGTGAGCACCTGACGGTCTGCGAGGCGGACGTGGAGCAGGACGGCAAGGCACTGGTCCACGCCGTCGCCACCTTCGCGCTGCTGGGGTCGTGACCGGCGCGGGCACTCAGGCGGGCAGCGGCTCCGGCATCTCCAGGACGACGGCGGGGATCGCCGCGCCCTGGTCGTCGTCCTGGTCCTCGGTCCGGGTCTGGGCGACGACGAGGAGGTAGGTGAAGATCCCGGCGATGACCAGGAGGATGCCCAGCGGGATCAGGATGCGGCCGAGCCGCCTGCCCTTCGGGGTGCCCTCCCCCTCGCTCCGGTCGCCGGCACCGTGCTGGTGGGGCTGCGCCATGGGTCGTCCTCCTGTGGTGCGGGATGGGTGGGTGACCTGGCGGCCACCACTGCTCCATGCCCACCCCGCCGCGCGTCACGCCCGGGGTCGCGACCGGCGCCGCGGTCGCGGACGGAGGACCATCGGAGCATGACCACCGCTACCTGGAACGGCGTCGTCATCGCCGAGTCCGACGACATCGTCACCGTCGAGGGCAACGCCTACTTCCCCCGCGCGGCCGTCCGCGACGACGTGCTGCGTCCCTCGGAGAAGCAGACCGTCTGCCCCTGGAAGGGCACCGCTTCCTACTTCACCCTGGAGGTCGACGGGCAGCAGAACCCGGACGCCGCCTGGTACTACCCGGAGCCCAAGGAGGCCGCCCGGGAGATCACCGACCGGGTGGCCTTCTGGCGGGGCGTCGAGGTGCGCTGACCCCGTCGGTCAGCGGCCGGGGCGGGTGCCGGCGAGTTCGCGCGCCGACGCGGCGGCCTCGGCGTCGAGCTGGCGGTCGATCGACTCGGTGAAGGAGTCCCAGGCCTGCTCCGGCGTGATCCCCAGCGCCGCGGCGATCTGCGCCCACTCGGCGCCACCGCGCAGCGCGGCGCGGATCCCGACCAGCTGGCTGTCGTGCGCGCGGCGCGAGACGACCTCGCCCAGGGCGAGCAGCTCCAGCGCCTCGTACACGTCGAGCTGGGTGCCGGTGTCGCGGAGGGAGGCCGACCACTCGTCGGCGTCGTCGTCACGGACGGTGTTCAGGTTGGTATCGCCGTTGTCGCGGCGACTCAGGAAGTCCAGCCGGGTCGCGGCCGTCGTCAGCGAGAACTCCGCCTCGAGGGCCTCGGGTGTGATGGTCATGGGTCGGGCTTCCCCTTCCGCGCAGGCTCGTCAAACCCGGCGGGGATGGGATTTCACGCACGCGGAGGGCCCGCACCCCCCGTGGGGATGCGGGCCCTCCGCGTGCTCGGCCCTCAGCGGGCCGTGTGTCACTTGTCGACGCCGACGGCTTCCTTGGCCAGGGCGGCCAGCTGCGTCTGCGCGGCGCTCGCCACGTTCGACCGGTTCTTGTGGGTCTCCTCGTAGCGGATGATCACGTTGACGTCGTGCGGCGTCTTCAGCTGCTTGATCGCCTTGACGGCGTCCTGCACCGACATCGAGTCGTAGCCCTTGATCGGCAGCTCGTCGGCGGTGACGTCGCCCAGCTCCTCGCGGGTGGCCCGGGCGGCGTCGGCGGCGTCCTGGTTGCCGTCGCGCTGAGCGATCCGCTCGGCGCGGCGCAGCGACGCGGCGCGGCCGACGGTGAGGGTCTCGCGGACGGCGCCGGTGAACGCGGACGCGCGGTCACCCGCGGCGGAGAACCGGTCGGAGGTCTCCTCACCGGCGTGCCGCACCGTGTCGACGGCGTGGTTCACCGTGTTGGCCCAGAAGCGGACCGGCGCGTTGACGCCACGGGCCACGGCACCGGCGACCTTCTGCACCGGGGTGGCGACGAGCGCGGCCGGGCCGCCCAGGGCCTCCTCGGCCAGGACCACGGTGAGCCACTCGACGGTCGCCTGGTGCGCCTCGACGAGCTTCTCGGCCAGGCGCTGGGTCTCGACGTCACCGGCGGTCTCGGCGAGCACCTTGAGGTAGGTGGCGCGGTCGAGCAGCTGGTGCTCGAGCTGCAGGTCCTGCAGGAGCGCCTCCTCGATGGAGGTCGACTGCTCGAAGGTGGCCTTGAGGGCGGCGGAGAGCCGGCCGACGACCGGCGTCACGACGTCGGGGACACCACCGAGGGCGCGCAGCCGCTCGGTGATCTCGAGCGTGCGGGCCGCGGCGTTGTCGGCGTTCTGGGTGAGTTCCCGACGGACGGCGTCGGTGCGGGCCTGGCTGATCCGCGTCCGTGCGATCTGCTCCTCGGTCTGCGTGAGCAGGACGAGGGCGCGCAACTGGTTGATCATCTTGGCGTTGTTGTCGGTCATGAGGGATGCAGCTCCAGGGATCGGGGATGACCTGACGGTTCTGTATGTGCCCCGGATCCCCGCGTGCTAACAAGAGCAAGCAGATTGCTAGCAGTGAGCCTCGTCACCCGGACGGGTGACGAGGCCCTGGCTGCCACGAGCGCTCGGCTCAGCCGGCCTGGGCCGGCACGTCCTCCTCGACATGCGCGCGCCGCGGCCGGACGTCGAAGCGCAGCACCGGCTGGGTCATGTCGTCGGTGACCTCGTAGGGCGGGCGCGGGGCGAGGCGCACCGGGCGGGGCGGGAGCGACGACGGCGGCATGGTCTTGCCGCAGCCGACGCAGAAACGGCCTCGCTGGTGCACGGCTCCGCAGTGGGCGCAGTTCATGACGTCTCCTCTGGGTCGGTACCGGCACGGACACGGGGACCCTCGCAGCCGGAGCCGTCGATCCGCACCCCGGTCTGACCGGAGTGACGAGCCGTTACCCGAACGTCATGAACGGCCCGGTTCCGTATCCGCGTCCGCCGGGACCGCCCCCGTGCGGCGATCGGCAGGTCCGGGCCGCGGACCTGCCCGCGCCTGCACGCGGTCGGGTCAGCGGCCGGCCCAGCGGGGCGGGCGCTTCTCCAGCCGGGCGGCGATGCCCTCCGCGCGGTCCTCGCTGAGATAGGGGTTGGGGCCGACGTCGAGCCGCAGCCCCTGCCAGAGCGGCAGCTCCAGAGCCTTGACCGCGGTCTCCTTCATCCGCCGGACCGAGATCGGCGCGTTGCCGGCGATCCGGTCGGCCAGCTCCAGCGCCACGGGCAGCACCTGGTCAGGTGCGACCAGCCGGTTCACCAGCCCCCAGCGCTGTGCCTCGGTGGCGTCGATCGGGTCGCCGGTGAACAGCATCTCCAGCGCGATGCCGACCGGGATCCGCTTGGGGAGCACGACCGAGCCGAAATTGGCCCCCATGCCGATCGCCGCCTCCGGCAGGGCGAAGCGGACCGCCGGCGAGGCGATCCGCAGGTCGCAGGCGAGCGCCAACTCGAACCCGCCGGCGACCGCCGGGCCATTGAGGGCGGCGAGCACCGGGACGGGCGTCTCGGTGACGACCTCGAACACCGACCGGGCCGGCCGGTTCATCGGCGGCCGGAACCGCTCGCCCTGCTGGTCGGCGGCGCGGATCTCCTTCAGGTCGAACCCGGCGCAGAACGCCGGCCCGGTGCCGGTGAGGACGACCGCGCGCACGCCTTCCTCGACGACCCGCAGCAGCTCCTCCACGAGGTCGGCCTGCAGCTCGGTCGAGAGCGCGTTGCGCCGCTCGGGCCGGTCGAGGGTGAGCACGCGGACGTGCCCGCGCTCCTCGACCGTCAGCCCGGAGCCGTGCCGTCGCGTGGTGCTCATGAGGGCAACCTGCCTCGCCGCGCCACCCGTCGGCAAGCCGGCAACCCGCACCGCGCCGCCCGTCGGCAAGCCGGGAGCGCTCCCCGCCATCGGCAGGACCGGCCGGGATCGGAACCGTCGGGAGGCCGCTGTTCTGTGATCCCCGGCAACGATCGGGCTCTTCCGTCACATCCGCCCCTCCTGTCGGGGACCATGGGCGGACCAGTCCGTCCGAACCGGTAGACAGGTGACATGGAGAGCCCTGCCGACATCCAGCTCGGTGATGTCGTCGCGCCGTCGACGGTGGTCTCCATCGAGCTGACCTCCACCCCGGTGCTCAGCTACGCGCTGGCGCACAACCGCATCCCGGTCGTGTCGCGCCTGGCGCTCACCTCGCAGCGCACGCTGCGCGGGGTGACCGTGCGCCTGTCGGTACGCGACGCCGAGGGCCCGATCGCGCAGGCCGTCGAGCTGCTGGCCGACGTCGACGGCGGCCGCACCACGGTGCTCACCGGGATCGGCCTGGTCATGGATCCGGCGGCCATGCTGCACGTCGAGGAGCAGCGCCCCGGCGTCGTCGACGTCGAGGCGTGGCTCGACGACGTGCTGATCGGCGAGGCCTCCGCGCCGGTGCAGGTCCTCGCCGCCAACCAGTGGCTGGCCACTCCCCTGCCGCTGGCGCTGGAGATGCTCGCCGCGCACGTCATGCCCAACCACCCGGCGGTGACCGGGCTGGTCGCCGAGGCCGGCGAGCTGCTGGCGGAGCGGACCGGCAGCGGCGCCATGGTCGGCTACGCGGCCACCGCCGAGCGGGTGGACGAGGTGGTCGCGGCGCTGGCCGAGGTCCTGCGCCGCCGTGGGGTCCGCCACTCCGAGCCGCCGCTGAGCTGGGCCGACCTCGGCCAGCAGGTGCGCTCCCCCGGCGACGTCCTCACCTGGCGGGTGGCCACGCCCCTGGATGCCGTCGTCCTCCTCGCGGCGGCGCTCGAGCAGACCGGCATCCGGCCGCTGCTCTGGCTGGCCGAGGGTGCGGGCGGGGCGACGGCGGGCGGGGCGCACGCCTTCCTCGGCTACTGGCGGGAGGAGCGCAGCTCCGAGTCCGCCGCCACGACGGACGCCGCGCCGCTGGTCAACCTGGTCGACCTCGGGCTGATCGGCCTGGTCGAGACCACGCTGCTCACCGGCGCGGGCGAGCCCGGCGCCGACCTGCACGCCCCGGCGTACGAGCGCTGGCTCACCGGCGAGCTCGAGCGCGTCCTCGGCGTCACCGACGTCCACCGCGCCCGGCGCGACGGCATCCTCCCGCTGCCGGCGCGCGCCCGGACGCCGGAAGGCCTCCTGCAGGTCGTCGAGTACCGGCCGGCCGAGCACAGCGCCCCGGCGTTCCCGGCCGGGCCGGCGCCGGCGCACCAGCCGAGCCGCCCCGAGGCGCCGCCGCGGGTGCAGCAGTGGAAGAACGCGCTGCTCGACCTGAGCCTGCGCAACCGGCTGATCAACTACACCGAGCGCGCCGGGCTGCCCCTCACGCTGCCGGGCACCGCGCTGCCGATCCTGGACAACTTCATCCACGACGGCACCCCGATCACGCTGCTGCCGGGCGACCGGCTCGCCGCCGTGCACACCGAGCGCGGGCTCTCCGGCGCCGCCGACCTGCCCGCCGAGCAGCTCACCGAGCTGCTGGTCGAGCGCCGGGAGGTGCACGCCGACGTCACCTCCGGCGGGTACCTGCCCCGGCTGCGCAACCTCGCCTACCGCGCCAAGACGGTGCAGGAGGAGACCGGCGCCAACAACCTGTACCTGGCGCTGGGCTCGCTGGTGTGGGAGCTCGACGGCCGCCCGCTGCGCTCCCCGCTGCTGCTGGTGCCCGTCGTGCTGGCGCCGGTCGGGCGCACCGGCTCCTACCGGCTGTCGCTGGACGAGTCCGGGGCGAGCACCCCGAACTACTGCCTGCTGGAGAAGCTGCGCCAGGTGCACGGCCTGGTGGTGCCGGCGCTGAGCGACACCGCGGAGAGCACCCCGGACCTGGAGCACGCCCTGGAGGCGGTGCGGGTGGGCCTGGTCGGCCACGGGCTGCCCTACCGGGTCGAGGCGACGGCGGACCTCGCGATCCTGCAGTTCGCCAAGTACCGCCTCTGGAAGGACCTCGACGAGCACTGGGGCGACCTCAGCGGGAACCCGCTGGTGCACCACCTGGTGCACGAGCCGACCGAGCCCTTCCTCGACCCCGCGCGCGGCTCCGGCGCCCACGTCGACCTCGACGAGCTGGCCGGCCGGCTGCCCGTGCCCGCCGACGCCTCCCAGCTGCGCGCGATCGCCGAGGCCGCCGCCGGCCGCACCTTCGTGCTGGAGGGCCCACCCGGCACCGGCAAGTCGCAGACCATCACCAACCTGCTCACCCGCGCGGTCGCCGACGGCAAGCGCGTCCTGTTCGTCGCCGAGAAGCGCGCCGCGCTCGACGTCGTGGCCCGCCGGCTGGACGCCGTGGGCATGGGGATGTTCGCCCTCGACCTCCACGACAAGGGGTCGCGCGCGTCGATGGTCCGCGCCCAGATCCGGCTGGCGCTGGAGAACGCGATCGCCGTCGACGAGCAGGGGCTGGCCGCCGACTCCGAGACGCTGCGCTCGGCCCGCCGGCAGCTGGCCCGCTACGCCGACCGGCTGCACACCGAGAACGCCGCCGGGCTGTCGCTGTACGCCGCGCGCACCGCGGAGCTGACCGCCGGCACCGACGTCCCGGCGCTCCCGGTGCCCGAGCCGTTCGTGGCCAACGCCCCGGCCGAGGTGCTGACCGCGGTGCGCCGGGCGCTGGCGCTGCTGCCCGACATCGCCGACCTCACCCGGCCCTCGCCGCGGCACCCGTGGGCGTTCGTCGACTCCCCCGAGATCGACCTGCCGGCGGCCCGCGAGGCCGCGGCCGAGGTCGACGCGGCGGTCCGGGAGGTGTCCGGGATCCCCGAGCTCGGCGGCGTGCTGCGCCACGTCCGGACGCCCGAGGACCTCGACGCGCTGGTGCACCTGCTGTCGGGCCCCCCGGTGGGCCTCGACGTGCTCGACGAGACGTTCAGCGGCCGCTGGACGACGGCGACCGGCGCGGTGCTCGGCGAGGTCGCCGCCTTCACCGCGTTCCGGCACCCCGGTCTCGACGTCGCCACCCCCGAGGTGCTGGCGCTGCCCCTGGCGGAGGTCTACGTCCGCGCGCAGACGGCTGCGGCGTCCGGGTGGTGGGGCCGCCGGAAGCGGCTGGTCGCGGTGCGCGACGAGATCGCCGCCTGCCTGCGACCGGGGACGAAGGTGCGGCCCCGGGACGTCCCGCTGCTGGTGGAGAACCTGTGGCGGGTGCAGACGGCGGTGCAGGCGATCGCCGGCCGCGTCGGCTCCGTGCCGGGGCTCACCGCGCCGCCGAGCTGGAACCCCTTCACCGACCCCGGGCTGCTCGAGCGCCAGGTGGAGTGGCTGCGCCGCGCCGGCATCGCCGTCGACGGCTCCTCGCCCTTCCACGTCGCGCTGCGCAAGCTGATCGTCGCCGGCATGCCCGCCGCGCCGGAGCCGGCCGCCGCCGTCGCGCGGCTGCGGGAGGCCGTCACCTCGCTGCTGGCCGTGTGCCGCAGCTCGTCGGACCAGCTGGCCGCCTGGGCCGGCGAGGACGGCCTGGTGCTCCGCTGGTCGATGACCCGGCCGGAGCGCGGCCTGCTGACCCCGTCCGGGTCCGGCGGGGAGCGCTCGGTGCTCATGTCCCTGCGCCGCTGGGTCACCTTCCTCGACACCCTGGAGCCGCTGCGCTACGCCGGGCTCTTCGACGCCCGGACGATGCTGATGACCGGCGCCGTCGCGGCGGACGACGCGGTGCGCGCGCTGGACCGCGGCCTGGCGACCGCGTCGGTGGCCGAGCGGCTCGTCGCCACCGGGCTGGACGCCTTCGACGCCGAGGCCCACGAGGCGGCGATCGCCCGGTTCACCGAGGCCTCGCGGGCTGTCCGCGAACACCTCACGGCCGCGCTGCCGGCGTCGGTGCTGGCCGCGAGGCCGTTCGACGCGGCGATGGGCACCGGCCAGGTGGGTGCGCTGCAGCGGGAGCTGACCAAGCAGCGGCGCGGCCTGGGCGTGCGGCAGCTGCTCGCGCAGTACGGCGAGCTGGTCACCGCCGTCATGCCGATCGTGCTGGTGTCGCCGGACTCGGTGGCCCGCTTCTTCCCCGCGAAGGCCGGCCAGTTCGACCTGGTGGTCTTCGACGAGGCCTCGCAGATCCGCGTGGCCGACGCCATCGGCGCACTGGGCCGGGCCAAGGCCGCGGTCGTCGTCGGTGACTCCAAGCAGATGCCGCCGACGTCGTTCCTCGAGCCGACGACGACGGCGAGCGACGACTCGGTGGAGCTGGTGGAGACCGCGGTCGAGGACGAGGAGTCGATCCTCGGTGAGTGCGTGCAGGCGCGGGTACCGCGGCACTGGCTGTCGTGGCACTACCGCAGCCAGGACGAGTCGCTCATCGCGTTCTCCAACGCCCAGTACTACGACAACCGGCTCTCCTCCTTCCCGGCGCCCACGCACGGGCGCGCCTCGGCCGAGCCCGACGGCCGCGGGGTCTCGCTGGTGCGGGTGCCCGGGACGTTCCACCGCTCGGGGGCCGGCCGGCTGCTGCGCACCAACCCGGTCGAGGCGAAGGCGATCGTCGCCGAGATCCGCCGCCGCTTCGACGCCGTTCCGCAGTGGGAGGGCATCGACGCCGTCCCCTCGATCGGCGTGGTCACCTTCAACGCCCAGCAGCGCTCCTACATCGAGGCGCTGCTGCGCGACGCCGACGACGACCGGCTCGCCGCCGCGCTCGACCGCACCGACGGCGAGGGGCTGTTCGTCAAGAACCTGGAGAACGTGCAGGGCGACGAGCGCGACGTCGTCTTCTTCTCCACCGGCTTCTCCCCCACCGCCGACGGCACGCTGCCGCTGAACTTCGGCCCGCTGAACCGGCAGGGCGGGGAGCGCCGGCTGAACGTGGCGATCACCCGGGCCCGGCGCCAGGTCGTCGTCTTCTCCTCCTTCGACCCGGCGCAGCTGCGGGCCGAGGAGACCTCCTCGGTGGGGATCAAGCACCTGCGGGCCTACCTCGACATGGCCGAGCAGGGCACCGACGTGCTGCCCCGCTCGCCGCGCTCGGCGGGTGTGGTCGACCGGCACCGCGAGCAGATCGCCGCGGCGCTGCGCGAGCGCGGTCTGGTCGTGCGCACCGACGTCGGCCTCTCGGAGTTCCGGATCGACCTGTCGATCGGTCGAGCTGTCGACCCGGAGACCCCGCTGATGGCGGTGCTGCTGGACGGGCCGGCGTGGGCGCGCCGCGGCACCGTCGGCGACCGGGACGGACTGCCGCCGGAGGTGCTGGGCGGCATGCTGCGCTGGCCGGTCGTCGAGCGGGTGTGGCTGCCGGCGTGGCTGGCCGACCCGGTGTCCGTCGTCGACGGGCTGGTCGCCGCTGTGGACGCCGCCCCCGTGGTCACCCGGCCGGTGCTCGAGGCGGTGCCGCTGCCCACCGCCGCCGTCGAGTCGTTCAAGGGCGTGGCCGCGCTGCGCTCCTCCGTGACCTCGATGGCGGTGCCGACCGCGACCGCCCGCCCCGCGCCGAAGGCGGCCGCGAAGCCCACCGGACCGGTCGCCCTCGAGGGCGAGACGCCGTTCGTGCCGTGGATCCCGAAGACCGCGGGCGAGAAGTCGGTGCTCGACGAGCTGCCGACCTCGAAGGCGGCGCGTGCGGTGCGCCGGGTGATGGTCGCCGGCATCAAGGCCGAGGGGCCCGTCCACGTGGACCGGCTGGCGAAGCTCACCGTGGGGGCGTTCGGGCTCAACCGGGCCACGGAGGCACGCAAGCAGATGCTGCTGTCGCTGCTACCGCCGTCGGCCGTCGACGGGGAGCACCTGTGGCCCGAGGGGATCGACCGGGCCACCTGGACCGGGTTCCGCCGGCAGGTGTCGAGCACCGACCGGCCGCTCGAGCACGTGGCGCCGGAGGAGGTCGCGAACGCGATGGCGGCGCTGTGCCGGGCCGCCGCGGGGATGCAGCGCGAGGAGCTGCTGACCGCCACCGCCACGGTCTTCGGCTACAAGCGGCGGGCAGCCTCGGTGACGCCGGTGCTGGAGAAGGCGCTGGCCTGCGCGCTGGACTCCGGCCGCCTCACCGAGCAGCCGACCGGCCTGCTGACCGCCTGACCCGGACGGGGGATTCAGGGCGGTACCGGTTCGGTCGATTCCTTGAGAGCACAACGATTCAAGGAGGAACCCATGCGCGTCTCCTGCCGGGCCACGGTGCCCGCCACCGAGAACCAGGTCATGGCCGCCGTCCAGCAGGTCCTCGACCGGCGCGGGTCGATGGCCCACGCCCCGGTCACCCTCGCGGTGTCCGACGCCGTCGCGCTCGGCATCGCCGGCTTCTTCACCAGCCGCACCGACTCCGGGCAGGTGCTGGACCGCTTCTTCCGGGGTGGCGACGTGGACAGCACCGCGCTGCTCGAGGCCATCCAGTTCGAGCAGGGGTACGCCTCGGCCGAGCAGCACTCCGCGCTGCACTGCCTCGCGGGGTGGGTGCACGCCCGGGTGCACGCCCGCAGCGCCGCCTGAGCCCGCAACCGGCCGGTAGCCGCCGGATCAGCCGACCGTGACCGACCCGGTCCGGGCGGGCACCAGTTCCACCCAGGTCGTGCCGGGGGCGAGGAACACCGGGTTGCCGTCGGGCCCGGTCAGCGCGACCGGATCGGTCGGTGCGCGCTTCGACCAGGTGGCGGCCAGCGTCCTGCCGCCGGTCGCCACGAGCGCCTCTCCCCCGCCGACCAGCACCGTCTCCGGCACCGGGTTGCCGGCCGGATCGGTGAACGCGGTGTTGACCACCTCGACCCGCAGCACCACGACGTTGGTCGCGCGCAGCGGCGTGCCGTCGGCCTCGACCGCGGGGGCGCCGGTCTCGGCGCGCACCCAGCGGCCGTCGGGCGGGCTCCACGTCCAGCGCGGTCGGCTGATGCCCGACAGCTTCAGGTCCACGACGCCGGTGGGCACGCCCGCCACGACCGCGCCCGCCTCCTCGGGGGTCCGGGCCAGGAGGAACTGGCCGGCGGGCGGCTTCGCGTGGGCGGGGTCGGCCTGCGCCAGGAGCGCGTGCGGATCGGCGTAGGTGTTGTGCGGGGCGGACCGGCCGGGCAGCCGGTGGAAGCCACCGGCGCCGGCGTCCTGGCTGACCACCTGCAGCCCGGAGGCCGCGACGGCGTCGACGAACGGCCGCTGCCCGCCGGAGAACGCGAAGAGCCCGCGCAGCGGAGCGGCGATGGCGGCGTCCATGGGCCGCACCGAGCGCACCGGGCCGATCTCGGCCGGCACGGTGGAGTGGTAGACGGCGACGTAGCGGGGGATGCCGCCCTCGACGAGCTGCTCCCACACCATGTCGGCGGCGCCCAGCCCGGTCTGCGGGCGGGCGTCGACCGAGTTCTCGATCTTCACCGCCAGCGCGGGCCGGTAGACGTCGGCCCCGCCGCTGTCCACGCCGGTGAGCGGCCACAGCACCGGCGGAGGCGGCGGAGTGGTCGTCACGGGCGCGGCGGCCGGGGTGCCGGCACCGCCGCCGCACGCCGTGAGGGTGATCGCCGCGAGGAGCGCGGCGGTCAGCCGGCGGGGTGCTCGGTGGGCGATCGACGGCACTGCGTGCTCCCGGATCGGTGGCGGGCGACCACCGGACGGCAGCCGCCCGCGCGACGCTAGGGGGCGGGCGGCGCCGCCCGGACCCGCCGCACCGCCGCGGCCGGGAACGTGTCGCGGTCGTGACCCGCGGCTCAGGTCCGGGCGACGGCCAGCAGCGTCACGTCGTCGGTGCGCGGCGGGTCGAGCGCCGCCAGCACCGCGTCGAGCAGCGCCTGCGGCTCGGCCGGCCCGCCGGCGACGGTCGCACGCAGCTCCTCCAGCCCGCCGTCCAGCCCACCTGGCCCGCGCTCGACCAGCCCGTCGCTCACCAGCAGCAGGCGGTCGTCGCCCTGGAGGGTCAGCCGTGCCTCGCGGTAGCCGGCGACGGCCAGCAGGCCCAGCGCGGGGCCCCGGCCCTCGTGCAGGTAACCGGCGTCGCCGCCGGCCACGTGCAGCACGGGTATGTGCCCGGCGTTGGCGATGACGACCTCACCGGTCGCCGGGTCCAGCTCGGCGACGACGGCGGTCGCCAGCTCCCCCGGCAGCAGCGCGGCGATGAGCTGGTTCAGCCCGTCGAGGGCGGCGGCCGGACCGGCGGCCCGCAGCAGGTGGGCGCGCAGCGCGTGCCGCAGCTGGGCGGTGATCGCCGCAGCGGCCAGCCCGTGCCCGGCGACGTCGCCCAGCACGATCGACACCCGGCCGCTGGGCAGCGGCACCAGGTCGTACCAGTCGCCGCCGACGACGTCGCCCTCGCTGGGCCGGTACCGGGCGGCCAGGTCCACACCGGGCACCGTCGGCAGCTGCTCGAGCAGCAGCGTGCGCTGCAGGGCCGTGGCCAGCCGGCCGTCCTCCGCGGCGCGGTTCGCGACGGCCTCGGTGAGCAGGGTGGCGAGGCCGTGGGCCGCGGCGACCTCGTGCTCCCGCCACGGCCGCGACGTCCCCCGCACCGTCTCGCTCCAGGCGTCGAACGAGCGGCGCGGGCTCAGCCGCGGTCCGGTGTCGGTCTGCGCCGTCTTCGAGGTGTACGGGTTGCCGCCCCAGGTGACCTCGCGCAACGTCTCCGGCCGGAACCAGGCGAGGAAGTCCCCCCGGGCGCCGACCACCTCGACGGCCAGGACACCGCTGGCCGTGCCGGCCAGGTCGGCCGCCGCCGGGACCACCCGGCCGACGGCGTCGGTGGCGGGCTGCCCCGCGTCCAGCAGCGCCCGGACCAGCGGGACCACCCGCTCAGCCGGTGGCGTCGATCCGAGCAGGTGCAGCTCGCCCTCCAGCCGCACCGCCGCTCCGGCGGCCGGCAGCAGGTTCAGCGCGGTGAGCTCGCCGCCGGTGAGAGCCGCGGCCGGCGCGCGCGAGGCGCGGCCGACGGCGGCGGCGAGCGCGGCCTGCCGCTGGGCGACCGCGACGATCCCGCTGTGCTCGCCGGCGGCCACCGTCGTGGGCAGCAGCAGCGAGGCGGTGCGGCCGAGGAACTCCGCGGCGGCGCGGTCGGCGTAGGACGGCCGGTGCGGGCCCGCGTAGTGGTGGCAGGCGATGAGGCCCCAGAGCCTGCCGCGGTCGACCAGCGAGATCGACGTGGAGGCGGCCACCCCCATGTTGGCCAGGTACTCCAGGTGCACCGGCGAGACGCTGCGCAGCATGGCACCGGAGAGGTCCAGCGGGCGCCCGCCGACGGTCGCGGGTTCCAGCGGGACGGGCCGGTAGGCGGTGTCCGGGATCAGCCGCATCCAGTTGGTGGTGTACAGCGCCCGGGCCTGGGCCGGGATGTCGCTGGCCGGGTACCAGAGGCCGAGGAAGGGCTCCAGGTCCGCGCGGCGGTCCTCGGCGATCACCTCGCCGTTCCAGTCGGCGTCGAAGCGGTACACCATCACCCGGTCGAAGCCGAGCAGCGCCCGGACGTCGCGGGCCAGCACCTCGGACAGCTCGTCGAGGGTGGTGGCGGCCGACAGCCGCTGCAGCACGCTCGGCAGGCGGCGGTGCCAGGCGCTCCCCGCCTCCTCGGCGCCCCGGGCCGGCTCCCACTCGGTGACCAGCAGCCCGTCGGCGCGGTGCGCGACGAGGTCGACGTCGGCGCCGGCCACCCGCACCCGCAGCGGGTTGAGCTCCGCGAGGTCACCGCCCAGCCCCGCGCGCAGCCGGGCCGTGTCGGCCGGCGCGAGGAGCTCGTCGAGGGAGCGACCCGTGACCGACCGGCCGAACAGCTCCGCGGCGTTGGCGGAGGCGACGACGACCTCGAACCCGGGCTCGGTCACCGCTAGCAGCACGCCGTGCGGCTGCACCGCACCCGGGACGGCGATCGGCTCGTCGGCGCAGCGGGCCAGCGCGTCGTCGTCGACGGGAGGCGTGGTGCGGGCTCCGGAGCCGCTCACCGCGGCGACGTCACGGGGCGTCGCGGTGCACGGCGTGGGCCGGCACCTCGCCGGCGGAGTTCACGATCGGCAGGACCGCCTCGAGCTCCAGCAGGTCGATGGGCAGCCGGACGGGGCGGTTGTCGAGCGGGACCACGACGTGCAGCCCGGCGCCGGCGGCGGCCGCCCGGCGGGCGACGGTCAGGAGGGTGCGGGCGCCGGAGGAGTCGAGGAAGAGCGTCGGCGTCAGGTCGACGACGATCGCCTCGGGCCCGGTGGCCAGCAATTCCTCGGCGGCCTCGGCCAGCTGCGGGGCCGTGGCGATGTCCAGCTCACCCCGTACGGTGAGGCCCGGTCGCCCCGCGACCGTCGTGCGTTCCACGTCGAAGAGCACCGTTCACCTCCCGCACCGCGTCGACCCTGGCGTCCGAGGGTAGGCCACTGGGCAGGAGGAGGCCGAACGTCCGTGAACGTCGACTTCAACGTGCGCCTGCCCACCGACGCGCACAGCGTGCCGCTGGTGCGCGGGCTGCTGCGGCAGGCGCTCGAGCACCTGGCGGTGCTGCAGCCGGTCGTCGACGAGATCCTCCTGGCGCTCACCGAGGCCTGCGCGAACGTCGTCGACCACGCCGCCGACCACGACGTCTACGAGGTCGACGTCGCGATCGACGACGCGACGTGCCGGATCAGCGTGCTCGACGGCGGCGGCGGCTTCGACGCCGAGGCCACCGAGGACGCACCCTCCTCGCCCCTGGACGACCGGGGGCGCGGCCTGGTGCTGATGCGCGCCCTCGTGGACCGGTTGCGGTTCGGGCAGGACGAGGACGGCCGGCACCGGGTGACCTTCGAGAAACGGCTGGTCACCCGACCGCGCCTGCGGCTGCTCGACCCGCGCTGACCGGCCCGCGGCTCACCCCCGCACGGGGATCGGGTGCGGCGCCACCAGTTCGGCCAGCGCCTGGCCCCACCGGTGGGCCCGCTCCTCCTCGCCGTCCAGCAGCGGGCCGGCGACGTCCGCGACCAGGAAGTGCTCGGCCGGTGCGGCCAAGGTGGCGCCCAGCCGGCGGAGCAGCTTCTCCTCGGTCCGCGCGGCGTGGTCGAGCGCGGTCACCAGCACCGGGTGGTCCATCCGGGTGTCGAAGGCGGCGGCCTGGATGCCGCGCGGCAACGACACCGTGTCCAACCACTCGTGCAGCCCGAAGGTGACGTCGGGGACATCCGCCCCGTGCTCCCGGACGGCGCTGTCGCGGGTGGCCGGCCGCGGCATGCCGAAGGCGTGCGTGGGTCCGCCGACCACGAGCAGCCGCACGTCGGCGAGCACCTGGGTGGGGGCCTCGCGCGCGCAGGCGACGTCGACCGACAGCCGGCCGCACAGCCCGTGGGCCACCGCCATCGCCACCCGTTTCGCGTCCCCGAACACCGATTCGTAGACGACCAGGGCTCCGGGCATCGACCTCACCGCCTCGCGCGCCGCTTCCAGGGGGCGCCGACCGTAGGCCCGCGCGGTCACCCGTGGGGCAGATCACCCACCGAACCGTGACCTCGCCGTCCGGTCGCGGGGCGTGTCGTCGACGATGGGCGGTGTGAGCAGCACTCCTGGCGACGACGCGGTGCCCGACGACTTCGCCACCGCGGTGCGGGAGGCCGGTCGCCGGCTGGCCGGGGTCGCCGAGCGGACGCCGTTGCAGCGCAACGCGCGGCTCTCCGGGCTCACCGGCGCCGACGTGTGGCTCAAGCGCGAGGACCTGCAGGTGGGCCGCTCGTACAAGATCCGCGGCGCCTACAACACCATTGCGGGGCTGGACGACGCCGCCCGGGCGGCCGGGGTGGTGTGCGCCAGCGCCGGCAACCACGGGCAGGGGGTGGCCTACGCCTGCCGCGCCCTGCAGGTGCGCGGCCGGGTCTACGTGCCCGGGACGACGCCGCGGCAGAAGCGGGAGCGGATCGCCGCGCTGGGCGGGGACATGGTCACGCTCGTCGTCGCCGGCGACTCCTACGACGAGGCCGCCGCCGCGGCCGCGGTGGACGCGGCCACCACCGGAGCGGCCCTGGTGCCGGCGTTCGACGCGCTGAGCACGGTGACCGGTCAGGCGACGGTGGCGGTGGAGCTCCTCGAGCAGCTGGGCGCCGCGCCCGACGTCGTCGTCCTGCCGGTGGGCGGCGGCGGGCTGCTGGCCGGGTGCGCCACCTGGCTGCGCCGGCACTCCCCCACCACCCGGCTGGTCGGTGTCGAGCCCGCCGGGGCGGCCGGCATGGCCGCGGCGCTGGCCGCCGGGGAGCCGGTGGAGCTGCCGGCGATGGACACGTTCGTCGACGGCGCGGCGGTGCGGCGGGTGGGCACGGTGACCTATCCCCTGGTGCGCGACTCGGGCGCCGAGCTGCTCGCCGTACCCGAGGGCCAGATCTGCACCGAGATGCTCGACCTGTACCAGGCCGACGGCATCATCGCCGAGCCCGCGGGTGCGCTCTCGCCCGCGGCGGTGAGCGGCGGCCTGGTGGCCGTTGAGCCGGGGCAGACCGTCGTCTGCCTGCTGTCGGGCGGCAACAACGACGTCAGCCGGTACTCCGAGGTGGTCGAGCGGTCGCTGGTGCACCGCGGGCTGAAGCACTACTTCCTGGTCGAATTCCCGCAGGAGCCCGGCGCGCTGCGCCGGTTCCTGGACGAGGTGCTCGGCCCGGACGACGACATCGTGCTGTTCGAGTACGTGAAGCGGGACAACCGGGAGACCGGCGCGGCGCTCACCGGCATCGAGCTGGGCAGCGCCGACGGGCTGCCGGCGCTGCTGGCCCGCATCGAGGCGAGCCCGCTGCGCATCCAGCTCGTGGCACCGGGCACGACGGCCTACCGCTTCCTCGTCTAGCTCCTCCTCCACGTCGGGTCCGGCCCCGGCCGGCCGACCCCGCCGACGCGGCCCAGGAGTGCCACCTGGGCCCGGTGGGGCCCGCGGTGCGCGGCCCCGTGTCGGAGCGGGTCGTCCACGCACGCCGCACCTAGCTTCCGGGTTCTCAGCGTCTCGCTTCCCGGGGGAACTCATGGCCGACCGCTCCGCTCCGACATCGCGGAAGGCGGCGCTCGCCGTCGTCGGCGCCGTCGTCCTGCTCCTCGTGGTCGGCGGCGTGGCCTCCGACGGGGTCGGCGGCGGCCTCGCCGTGGCCGGTTCGCTCGCCGTCATCCTCGGCATCGGCGCCTCGATCGCGGGTCGGGCGCGCTGGGCCTTCATCTCCAGCCGTCGGATCGCCGGGGGCGTCGCTGTCGCAGGGTTGGTCGCCGTCATGGTCGGCGGTGCGACGTCGACCCCCACGCGGGAGACGTCCGCCGCGTCGGACACCGCGCCGAGTCTCGGCACGCCGTCGGCCGGGCCGTCCGCGGAGGACCTGGCGGAGCAGGCGGTCGCGGAGGCCGAGGCCGCGCTCGCCGTGGCCGAGACGACCGAACGGACGGTCACCGCCGGGGCGCCGACGGGCCTGCTGACCGAGGATGCCGTCCAGGCAGCGGTCGCCGGTGCCGAGCGCACCACCGCCCTGGCCGCCCTCGCCGCGGTCGAGGTGAAGGGCCGCGCGCCGCGCACCGGGTACGACCGCGACAACTTCGGCTCGGGCTGGACCGACACCGACCGGAACGGCTGCGACACCCGCAACGACATCCTCGCCCGTGACCTCTCCGGCGAGACGTTCAAGGCGGGGACGCGGAACTGCGTGGTGCTGACCGGCACGCTGGCCGACCCCTACTCGGCGCGGACGATCGGCTTCCAGCGCGGCCAGGGCACGAGCGACGACGTCCAGATCGACCACGTCGTGGCCCTCTCCGACGCGTGGCAGAAGGGCGCTCAGTCCTTGACCGCTGCCCGCCGGACCGCGTTCGCCAACGACCCGCTCAACCTGCTCGCGGTCGACGGGCCGCTGAACATGCAGAAGGGCGACGCGGACGCCGCCACCTGGCTGCCCCCGAACCGTGGGTACCGGTGCGCCTACGTGGCCCGCCAGGTCGCCGTGAAGGTCAGCTACGAGCTGTGGATGACCCAGGCGGAGAAGAACGCCATCGCCACGGTGCTCGCCTCCTGCCCGGGCGAGCCCCTGCCGGGTGGCGTGGTGGCCGTCCTGCCGGAGCCCGCGCCGGCGACCACCGCACCGGCCCCGGCGCCGCGGTCGACGTCCGCCCCGGCGCCCGCACCCGCGCCCCGGCCGGCCCCTGCCCCTGCCCCCGCTCCCGCCCCGGCACCTGCTCCCGCCCCGGCTCCTCCGCCGCCGCCTCCGGCCCCGGCACCCGTCACCACCGTTCACCCGGGCGCGTTCTGCTCGTCGCAGGGCGCGACCGGGGTCACGAAGTCGGGCACGCCGATGGTGTGCACGACGACGCCCACCGACGACAAAGCCCGCTGGCGTTCGGCCTGACCCCCACGACCCGGGCGCGCTCGGGCGGTCAGAGGTTCGGCAACGGACACGTCTGGCCGGCCCGCCGGACGTCCAGCCGCGTCAGGGCACGGCTGGACGTCCGGGGACCCGGCTGGACCTCTGTGCGGCGCTCGCTGCCGCGCTCAGGCGGTCATGAAGCCGCTCTCGTAGGCGACGATGACGGCCTGGGTGCGGTCCCGGGCGCCCAGCTTGAGCAGCACGCTGCTGACGTGGGTCTTCACCGTCTCGCGGCTGAGGAACAGCGCGGTGGCGATCTCGGCGTTGGACAGCCCACCGGCCACCAGCCGCAGCACGTCGGCCTCCCGGCCGGTGAGCTCCGGCAGCGCGGCGGCGCCCCGGGCGCGGGACGGCGCGTGCGAGGCGATCAGCCGCCGGGTCAGGTCGGGCAGCACCAGGGAGGTGCCCCGGGCGACCACCCGGATCGCGTCGACCAGCTCGTCGGGGTCGGCGCGCTTGAGCGCGAAGCCGCTGGCGCCGACCTGCAGCGAGCGGAACAGGTAGTCGTCGTCCTCGAAGGTGGTCAGCACCAGCACGCGCGGTCGCTGCGCATCGCGGGCGACCAGCTCGGCGGTGGCCGCGATGCCGTCCATGTCGGGCATGCGCACGTCCATGAGCACGACATCGGGGTCGGTGCGCGCGGCCACGTCGAGGGCCTCCCGGCCGGTGCCGGCGTCGCCG
The DNA here is from genome assembly GCF_054050795.1 of Blastococcus sp. SYSU DS1024. Classification (NCBI taxonomy): domain Bacteria; kingdom Bacillati; phylum Actinomycetota; class Actinomycetes; order Geodermatophilales; family Geodermatophilaceae; genus Blastococcus; species Blastococcus sp. SYSU DS1024. The sequence continues at coordinate 171,660 of NZ_JBJHAA010000002.1, read as the reverse complement.
ACCACCGTCAGGTCGGGCTCGCTCTCCAGGATCACCCGCAGCCCCGACCGGACGAGCACGTCGTCGTCGACGAGGACCAGCCGCAGCGTCACGCCGCCCCCGCCAGCGGGAGCGTGACGCAGAGCTCGAAGCCGCCGGACGGCGTGGGCTCGGCGATGAGCGTGCCGCCGACGGCGGCCGCGCGCTCCCGCAGCCCGGCCAGCCCCCGCCCGCCACCGGGACCGGGCCGGCTGTCCAGCTGCGAGGCCCGCTCGTTGCACACGCGGACGACGAGCGCGTCGCCGTCGCGGACGACCTGGGCGACGGTCAACGGGGTGCCCGCGTGCCGGAGCACGTTCGTCGTCCCCTCCTGCACGACCCGGTAGGCGAGCTCCTGCACGCCGGGCGGCACGTCGTCGACCTGGCCGTCGACCACGAGCGCGACCGGCAGGCCGCCGTCGCGCAGGCCGGCGAGCAGGTCGTCGAGGTCGGCGAGGGTGGGTGCGGCGAAGGGCGCGGGGTCGCGGCCGCCGTCCTCGGCCCGCAGGACGGTGAGCACCCGGTCGAGCTCGGCCAGTGCGGTGCGGGTGTTGGCCTCGATGTGCTCGAGCGCCTGGCGGGCGAACTCCGGCTGCGGCGAGCGGCCGTCGGCGGGGGTGAGCGTGCGCCGTGCGGCGGTGGCCTGCAGCAGGCTGGCGGTCAGCGCGTGGCCGATCGTGTCGTGCAGGTCGCGGGCGAGCTTGTTGCGGTCGGCGAGCCGGCGACTGCTCTGCTGCAGCGCCGCGATCTGCTGCTCGGCCCCGGTGCCGAGCAGCCGGGGGGCGACGGACGCGGCCAGCCGGACGACCAGGTCGAGCAGCACCAGGGTGACCACCACGACGACGGCCATCAGCGCGAGCAGCGGCAGCGCGGTCACCACGTTCCAGCGGGTCTCGAACCGGAGCCCGGTGAGGGCCACGATGCCGAAGAAGAGGGTGGCGAGCGTGGCCACGCCCAGCAGCACCCGCACCCCCAGCCAGCCGACCGCCCGCCAGGTGCCGGCCGACAGCACCAGCCGCCGCACCTTGGGCACGACACCGGGCAGGTGCCGCACGCGCTCGCCCTCGGGGATGTCGACGGCCAGGAGGGTGCGGGTCAGCCGGCGCTCGAGCCCGGCGAACCCGCGGACGGCCGCCAGCACGGCGAGGATCAGCAGGACGCCGACGCCGTAGATCACCGCGACGACCGAGCCGACCAGCGCGAAGTAGAAGGCCGCGCCCAGGAGGCCGATCGGCAGGGTCGCGAGCGCGTACAGGGCGCGGCCGGGCCAGCCGGGGCTCGCCGCGGTGGCGACCACCGAACGCAGCCCGGTGGCGATCTCGGCCGCGGACCGCGGGAACGTGGACGGGGGCACGGTTCGATCCTGGCCGACCGCGCCGCCGGGCGATTCCCCCGCCGGCGTGCTCCGGTCCTCCCCCACGCGGGGGACGCAGGTCGGCGCTGCGGGGTGATCCGCGCGACCGCCCGCTGCCGGAACGCTTCCAGCCATGACCGGTCCCCTCCTCCCTGCGAGCTCCGCATGATCCAGGTCCGCGAGCTGACCAAGCAGTACGGCGCCGTCCGCGCCGTCGACGACCTGACCTTCGACGTCCGGCCCGGCAAGGTGACCGGCTTCCTCGGTCCGAACGGCGCGGGCAAGTCCACCACGATGCGCATGGTGCTCGGGCTGGACCGGCCCACCTCCGGCCAGGCGCTGGTGGCCGGCCGGCCGTTCCCCCGCCTCGGCGAGCCGCTGCGGGCGGCCGGTGCGCTGCTCGACGCGCAGGCCATGCACCCCGGGCGCAGCGGCCGGGACCACCTGCGGGTCGCCGCCCGCACCCACGGCATCCCGGTGCGGCGGGTCGACGAGGTGATCGACCAGGTCGGTCTGGGGTCTGCGGCCAGGCGGCGGGTGAAGGGCTACTCGCTGGGCATGCGGCAGCGGCTGGGCATCGCCAGCGCGCTGCTCGGCGACCCCGCCGTCCTGCTGTTCGACGAGCCGATGAACGGCCTGGACCTCGACGGCGTCCGGTGGATCCGCCGGCTGGTGCGCGACCTGGCCGACGAGGGCCGCACGGTGCTGCTGTCCAGCCACCTGATGAGCGAGATGGAGCAGACCGCCGACCACCTGGTCATCATCGGCCGCGGACGGCTGATCGCCGATGCCCCGATCACCGAGGTGATGCGCGGCCAGCACGCCGGCCGGAAGGTGGTGGTGCGGACGCCGTCCGCGGACGACCTGGCCGGCGCCCTCCAGCGCCGGGGGCTGCGGGTGCACCCCACCGGCGACGGCGACCTGCTGGTCGAGGGCGCCTCCGCCGAGACCGTGGGCGACGTGGCGCTGGAGACCGGCGTGGCCGTGCACCGGCTGGCCGAGCAGCAGCACTCCCTCGAGGAGATCTACCTCGACCTCACCGGGGACAGCGTCCAGTACCGGGTGGCGGGCGCCCCCGAGCCGGCCGGGCAGGTGCGGGCATGAGCGCCGCGACCGTCCGGGTGACGGAGCCGGGCACCCCGAGCGTCCTGGCCCGGGCCGCCGCCGCCGAGTGGCTGCGGCTGCGCACCGTGCGGGCGACGTGGTGGTGCCTGCTCGCGGCCGCGGTGGCGACCGTCGGCATCGGGACCGTGGCCGCCGTGGACGAGGCGGAGATGTCGAACGCCTCGGGGACGACGGTGGCGGCGACGGTCGCCGGCGAGTTCGGCACGCTGGTCGGGCAGTTCGCGCTGCTGGTGCTGGTGCTGCTCGCGGTCACCTCCGAGTACGGCAGCGGGGCGATCGCGCCGACGCTGCAGTGGACGCCGCGCCGGGGTGTGCTGCTCGCCGCTCGGGTCGCCGTGCCGGTGGCCGTGGTGACCGTGGCGGGGGTGCTGCTCGCCCTCGTCGCCGACCTCCTCGCGAAGCTGGTCGCGCCGGACCTCGTGCTGTCCTCCGGTGGCCTGACCGACAGCCTGGGGCGGGTCGCGGCGGTGCTCGTGGCCGGTGGCGTGCTCACCGCCGGCGTCGGCTTCCTGCTGCGGTCGACGGCGGGTGCGCTGGCGACCGTGTTCCTGCTGCAGCTGGTGCTGCCGCTGCTGCTCCCGGCCTTCGGGGCGTGGGCGGCCGAGGTCGGCGAGTGGCTCCCGGGGTCGGGCGCCGTCTGGACCCTGCTCGGGGAGCCGGACCTGACGGCCACCCACGCGGCGGCGCTGCTGGGCGGGTGGGCGGTGGCGGCCCTGGCGGCGGGTGGCTGGTCGCTGCTGCGCCGGGACGCCGGGTGACGGGCGCGGGCGTCGGGGTCGGCCTGGGGCGCACCGGCCCCGGCCGGCCTGGTCCGCGTCACGGGGTCTCCCGGCCGGCGTGGCGGCGTCGGCTGGCTTCGTCGCGCTACGCGAGCTCGATCACCCGGATCGGCTGACCGGCCATCCAGGCCGCGACGTCCTCGACGGCCTCCCGGTAGAAGACCTCGTAGGTGCCCCGGGTGACGTAGCCCAGGTGCGGGGTGAGCACCGCGCGGCGCAGCTCGCGCAGCGGGTGGTCGCGCGGCAGCGGCTCGGCGTCGTAGACGTCGAGGCCGGCGCCGGCGATGGCGCCGCGGCGCAGCACGTCGACGAGCGCGCTCTCGTCCACGATCGGCCCGCGGCTGGTGTTGACGAGGACGGCGGTGTGCTTCATCAGCGCCAGGTCGTCCGCGCCGATGAGGCCGCGGGTCCGCTTGGAGAGCAGCAGGTGCACCGTGACGACGTCGGAGGTCGCGAACAGCTCATCCTTCCCCACCAGCCGGGCGCCGACCTCGGCGGCCCGCTCCTCGGTGAGGTGCTGGCTCCACGCGACGACGTCCATGCCGAAGGCCGCGCCGACGCGGGCCACCTGCGCGCCGATCCGGCCCAGGCCGACGACACCGAGCCGGGCGCCGTGCAGGTCGCCGCCGATCGTGGTCTGCCAGCCACCGGCGCGCATGGCGGCGTCCTCCTGCGGCACGTGCCGCACCGCGGCGAGGATCAGCGCCCAGGTGAGGTCCACGGTGGCGGTGCCCGATGCCGCCGTACCGCAGACGGTGACGCCCAGCTCGGCGGCGGCCGCGACGTCGATCGACTTGTTCCGCATGCCGGTGGTCACCAGCAACCGCAGGTCGGGCAGCCGTTCGAGCACGTCGCGGCCGAACCGGGTGCGCTCCCGCATGGCGACGACGACGTCGACGCCGCGCAGCCGGGCGACGAGCGCATCCGGATCGGCGACGGCGTCGGTGAACGTCACCACCTCGGCCGGTTCGGGCAGCCGGGACCAGTCGCAGAACTCGGCGGCGACGGACTGGTAGTCGTCCAGGACGGCGATGCGGTGCACGTCCGCAAGGTCTACCGGACGCTCAGCCCTGCGGGCCGGTCGCGTCGGCGATGCCGCCCGGCTTGTCGCCGTCCTGGCCGCTCGGGGCCCGGGTCACGTCCTCGGACATGCCTCCCTGGGCCGCCCGCGGCGACTGCTCCGGTGCGGCGCCGACCTGGCCCTCCTCCGGGGTCTCGCCGGGCAGCCCGGCCTCCGTCGACGGGTCGTTCGCGCCACCGTAGGGGCGGCCGGTCATCGATCCCTCGGTCATCGCGGGCTCGTGCCGCCGGAGCCGGTGCCCTTGTTCTTGCCCTTGCCGGTGAAGTTCGAGACGGCGTCCTTGATCTTCTGCTGGTTCTGCGGCTTGCGGGCCTCGTCCATGACCTTCTTGGCCATGCCGCCCTTGGCGATCTTGCTCATGATTCCCATGCCCCGGTGGGTGCCCACGGTTCCGGCCCGGGAACCCCCGGAAACCGATCGGATCACGCGTCCCGGGGCGGGTCGTCCTCTGCGTCGGGCCCGGCACCCCGGTCGCGGGCGAGCAGGTAGGTGGCCACGCCGAGGACGACGCCGGCGGCCGCCGACAGCGCCACGATCACCGGGGTGCTGATCTCGCCCAGCACGGCGGTCAGCAGGTCGCGCGAGCGGGACGTGGGGTCGGCGAGCACCACCCCGACGAAGACGGCGACCAGCACCCCGGCCCCGGCGGCGGCGACGTGGGCGAGCCGGCCGGTGAAGCCCAGGCGGTCGCTCACGCCGCGGGCGGCCTTGACGATGCGCCCGGCGCGCAGGATGCGCAGGGCGCCGACGGTGCGCACCAGCCGCAGGATCTGGACCGGGCCGAGCGCGAAGACGACGGCGACCACCACCGCGACGGTGAGGGCGACCAGCCCCAGGTGCCCGCGCAGCCAGGCGCGCTTGTTCTCGGCGACGACGAGCAGGATCACCGTCTCGGCGACGAGCACCAGCCCGCTGACGGCGTCGACGACGTGCCCGGCGGTGCCCAGCGTGCCCTCGGCGACGGTGAGGAACATGGCCGGGATCGAGGCCAGCGCGGCGACCAGGACCGGCACGGCGAGCCGCTCCTGCCAGCGCTCCTCGCGGGTCTTCACCGGTGCCCGGGAGGCGGGCCCGGGAACGGGAGCGACCCCCGGCCGCGAGGCGGCTGCCTCGGGGCCGGGGGTCGCTCCGTGGTTCCGCACGGTGCGGGGTGGGTCAGCGGCTGGCGCCGCGACCCTTGCCGGCGCCGCCACCACCGCTCTTGTTCTGGAAGTCCGCGATGAACTTCTTGATCTTCGCCTGGTTCTCGGGCTTCTTGGCCTCCTGGAACACCTTCGCCGCCACCCCGGACGCGATGAGCTTCCGCATCATTCCCATGTCTGTCTCCTCGTCGTCGCACCGGCTCGAGGCCGGTTGGCTGATCGGGATTCTCCCTGCCCCGCGGCGGCGCCCGCCAACCACCGGGCGGCAGGTCTCACCCGCTCGGTCACCACGTGTCGACGTGCGGGCGCACCTTGCCCGGCGGCCGGGGGGTGTCCGCCGCCTCCCGGGTCAGCGTGGCGATCCAGCGGCGGGTGTCCACGGGGTCGATCACGTCGTCGATCTCCCAGTGCGCGGCGACGTTGAGGCCGCGGCCGTTCTCGTAGGCGAACGCGACCGCGGCGTCGAACGCCGCCGCCCGCTCGGCGTCGTCCTCGATCGCGGCGAGCTCACGGCGCATGCCGAGGCGCACCGCGCCCTCCAGGCCCATCGGGCCGAACTCGCTGGTCGGCCAGCCGACGGTGAACCGCGGCACCTTGGTGCTGCCGCCGGCCATGGCCTGCGCGCCCAGGCCGTAGGCCTTGCGGACGACGACGGTGCCGATCGGCACCGAGAGGTTGGCGCCGGTGACGAACAGCCGGGAGAAGTGGCGCACCGTCGCCGTCCTCTCCGACTCGGGCCCGACCATGAAGCCCGGGGTGTCGCAGAGCGAGAGCACCGGCAAGCCGTGGGCGTCGCAAAGCTGGAGGAAGCGGGCTGCCTTGTCGGCGGCGTCGGCGTCGATGGCCCCGCCGAGGTGGGTGGGCACGTTGGCGATCACGCCGAGCGGCGCGCCCTCGACCCGCGCCAGGGCGGTGACCATGCCGGCGCCCCAGCCGTCGCGGAGCTCGAGCACGCTGTCCTCGTCGGCCAGCGCCGCCAGCACCGCCCGCACGTCGTAGACCCGCTTGCGGTTCTCCGGCACGAGGTGGCGCAGCAGCCGCTGGTCCGGCGCGGTCCAGCCGGCGACCGGCCCCTGGAAGTAGGAGAGGTACTGCCGGGCCGCCGCGACGGCGGCCGCGTCGTCGGCCACCCGGATGTCGACGACGCCGTTGGCGTGCTGGACGTCGATCGGCCCGATCTCCTCGGGGGCGACGACGCCGAGCCCGCCGCCCTCGATCATCGCCGGGCCGCCCATGCCGATGTTCGCGTCCTCGGTGGCGATGACGACGTCGCAGGTGCCCAGCAGCGCGGCGTTGCCGGCGAAGCAGCGGCCGCTGGCGATGCCGACCGTCGGCACCAGACCGGAGAGCCGGCCGAACAGGGTGAAGGCCGCCGTGTCGAGCGCGGAGACGACCGGGTGGTCGACGTCGCCGGGCCGCCCGCCGCCGCCCTCGGCGAAGAGGACGACGGGCAGCCGCCGCTTCTCCGCGAGCTCGAACAGCCGGTCCTTCTTGAGGTGGCCGCGCATGCCCTGGGTGCCGGCGAGCACGGTGTAGTCGTAGGAGACGACGACGGCCGGGTGCCCGCCGATGTCGGCGAGGCCACCGACGACGCCGTCGGCCGGGGTCTTCTCCTGCAGCTCCTCGCGGCTGCGGCGGCGCTCCTGCGCGGCGAAGACCAGCGGCCCGTACTCCAGGAAGCTGCCCTCGTCGACGAGGTCGGCGAGGTTCTCCCGCGCCGTGCGCCGGCCCTGCGCGTGCCTGCGTGCCACGGCCTCGGCGCGGTGCTCGTCCAGCCCCTGCTCGTGCCGGCGGCGGACCTCGGCGAGGTCGGGGCGGTCGGCGTCCAGGTCGACCGCCGCCGCGTCGGCCGCGGCCTCGCCGTCGGCGTGCGCGACGTCGGCGAGCAGCTGCCCCTGCCGCACGGTGTCGCCGACCCGCACCGCGACCCGGCGCACGGTGCCGCCGGCCGGCAGCGCGACGACGTGCTCCATCTTCATCGCCTCGAGCACGACCACCGCTCCCCCGGGCTCCACCGTGCTGCCCTCGGCCGCCGCGACGGCGACGACCGTGCCGGGTACCGGAGCGCGCAGCCCCTCCCCCTCCTCGGGCGCGGGCGCGGCGGTGCCGGCCAGCTCGGCGAGGTGGTCGTCGACGAAGGTGGTGGTGGCGCGCGCGACGCCCGGGTGCGCGAGCAGGGCGCGGAGGAAGTCGGTGTTGGTCGGGACGCCGGCGACCTGCACCTCGCCGAGCGCCCGGTGCAGGTGGCGCAGCGCGTCGGCGAGCGCGCCCTGCCGCTCGTGCACCACCACCTTGGCCAGCAGCGGGTCGTAGCGCGGGCTCTGCTCGGCGCCGGGGCGGGCGGCGGTGTCGACCCGCACGCCCGGGCCACCGGGGAGCGCCAGGGCGGTGATCGTGCCGGCGGAGGGGACGACGGCGCCGTCGGCGGTGAGCGTCTCGGCGACGACGCGCGCCTGGACGGCGGTGCCCACCGGACGCGGCGCGCCGTCGGCCAGCCCCAGGTCGGCGAGGGTGGCGCCGGCGGCGACCCGCAGCTGCATCCGCACCAGGTCCAGGCCGAGCGTCTCCTCGGTGACGGTGTGCTCCACCTGCAGCCGCGGGTTGCACTCCAGGAAGACGAACCGCTCGGGCGCCCCGGCGGGCACGAGGAACTCGACGGTGGCCAGCCCGCGCAGGCCGACGTGCCGGGCGAGCGCCGCCGCGGCGTCGTGCAGCCGGGCGCGGACGGCATCCGGCAGGTCCGGCGCCGGGGCGATCTCGACGACCTTCTGCCGGTTGCGCTGCAGGGAGCAGTCGCGGTCACCGAGGACGACGACGTCCGCGCCGGCGTCGCCGAGCACCTGCACCTCGACGTGCCGGGCGTCCTCGACCAGCTCCTCGGCCAGCAGCGCCTCGGCGCCGAACGCGACGCGGGCCTCGCCGGACACCGCGGCGACGGCGGCCGCGACGTCGTCACCCCGGCGCAGGACGCGGGTGGCCCGCCCGCCCCCGCCGAACCGCGCCTTGAGCATCACCGCGCCGGCCGCGCCGAGCAGGTCGGCGACCTCCTGCGGGGTGGCGGCGTCGCCGGTGCCGCGCGGGACCGGCACGCCGGCGGACTCGGCGGCCGCGCGGGCGAGCACCTTGTCGCCGAGCGTCTCCAGGACGCCGGCGCCGGGGCCCACCACGGCCGGCGCCTCGCTGCCGGCGCACGCCCGGGGCAGCGCCGGGCTCTCGGAGAGGAAGCCGTAGCCGGGGTGGATCAGCGTGCAGCCGGTGTCCACGGCCGCCCGCACGACCGCGGCGGCGTCGAGGTAGGCGGCCGGGCCGCTGCCGGGGAGGAGGTGGACCTCGTCGGCGGCGGCGAGGTGCGGGGCGTGCGGCTCGTCGGCGGCGGCGACGGCGACCGAGGTCATCCCCTCGGCGGCGGCGGCGCGGGCGATGCGGACGGCGATCTCGCCACGGTTGGCGATCAGCAGGCGGGCCACCCGGCGATGCTCGCACGCGTCCCGGACGGCGCTGTGGCCCCGGTCACCACGGTCGGGCACACCGCCCCGTGCGCGGCTCGGCGGCCAACCCGCCACAGGTACCCCGGGGACAGTCACTCTCTGCCCAGCCGGGCTGGGCAGAGCGCTAGGCGGATCGGGACATGTCCTGCGCACGCTCCCTCTCTGCCCAGCGGGTGTGGGCAGAGAGTGACTGTCCACAGATGGGCACCAGGGCTCGCTCCCGGCCGGCTGCAGCGCACACGCTCGGCGGGTGCCCGACGACCATGTTCCAGGGGAGTTCGACCTGTGCGGCCTGCTCCGGCGGATCCGCCGCCGCGCCGAGCTGTCGCAACGGGAGCTGGCGGCCCGGCTCGGCGTCTCCAAGTCCACCGTCGCCGCCGTGGAGTCGGGAACCACCGGCATGGACGCCCGGCTGGTCGCCGCCGCCGCGCGCCTGGGCGGACTCCGGCTCGGTCTGCTCGACGACGAAGGCCGACCGGTCGCAGGCATGGCCGCCGGCACCGTCCGCGACGGGGCCGGTCGGCGATTTCCCGCCCACCTCGACACGATGCTGAGCGAGGAGCGTGCGTGGCGGTGGGAGCACCAGCCTCGGCTCCGGCAGCCGACGTACACCTTCGACCGCCGCCGGCCCGAGGAGGACGCCGCCGACCGCACCCGCGATCGCCCTGACGACCACCTCGTCCCTCAGCCCGGCGATGCGCCGGAGGAGCGCGCGGCAGCGCGACGAGCGGCCGCCGCGCGACGTCGGTGGGAGGAAGTGCAACGCCGGCGGGAGGAGCTGCGGCGACGCGTCGCGGCCGGCGAGGTCGAGGCGTGCGACGACGGCTGGGCGTGCACCTGCCCACCGGAGTGCGACGAGATGGACGGCGGGGAGGGCCAGCCCGTCCACGCCGCAAACTGCCCGTGCGGCTGCGACATCAGCTGACCGCGGCTACGGAACGCTGCGTGGACGAGCACGGAGGGTCCAGCAACGCCGTCGGCCGGAGAAGTAAGAGGTTGATGACAGTGGGTCACGAGGTGCCGAGGCGGCCCGCCCGCGGCCGGCGGATAGCCCGTGGTCGGCTCGCGAGTCGCGGACCGCAGCCGTCCGCCCGGACGCCGTTCCGCGGCCGGATCCACGCGTGTCGGCCGCTTTGTGACCTCTCCGTGACCGACCTAGCGTCGTCGCGGTCCGGACGGGCTCCCCGTCGTCGCCGCTCCCGGTGACACCCGCCCGGCACCGCCGAACCGGGCATCGGATCCGACCGCTGCCCGGACCGGGGACCCACCGCAGCACTGGGGTGAAGCGCGGCCGCGAGCCGGTCGTGCCGGGCGAGTTCCCCGCCCGAACCCGTCAGCTAACCCGGTAGGCGGTCGATGGAGAACAGGAGAACCGTCGTCCATGACGACCACTCGCACGTCCACCACCCGCCGCTCCGTCCGCGGTGCGGCGCTCGCCCTCTTCACCGGAGCGGGCATCGCCCTCACCCCGTTCACCGCCGCCGCCTCCACCGGTGACGGTGGCACGACGGGGACGGGCACCGTCGTCACCACCTCCGTCGTCGCGCCCACGCACGCCGCACAGCTCGCCGTCGACACGGCCCTGGCCCAGCAGGGCAAGCCCTACGTCTGGGGCGGCACCGGCCCCGGCGGCTACGACTGCTCCGGCCTGACCTGGTCGGCCTACCAGGCGGCCGGCGTGGAGCTGCCGCGCACGTCGCGGGCGCAGTCGACCGCGGGGGTCTACGTGGACCGGGCCCACCTGCAGCCCGGCGACCTGATCTTCTTCTACGACCCGGTCGGCCACGTCGGCATGTACATCGGCGACGGGCTGATGGTGCACTCCTCCACCTTCGGCAACCCGGTGTCGGTCGTGCCGGTGGACTCGATGTGGGGCTACAACACCGCGCGCCGCGTCGTCTGATCCGGCGCTCTCCCCGGTGCCCCGGCCGCGTCGGCCGGGGCATCGGGGCGCTCACACCAGGCGCAGCGTCGCCCGCTTGAGCCGCACGATCAGCCGCATCCCGCCGGACTCCGCCAGCTCCTGCTGCCGTGCGCGCAGCTGCTCACCGAGCTGCTCGAGCCGCGCCTCCCCCAGGGCGTGCGCCTGGGGGAACATCCGCTGCTCCTCCTCCATCGTGTGGTGGCGCAGCGTCTTCTCCAGCATGCGCACCTCGGGGACGAACTCGGGGTCGTCGGGTGCCGTGCGCATGACGGTGGCCAGCTGGTCGTCGATCTGCCGGTGCTCGGCGTGGGCGAGGGAGAGCAGCGGCGAGACGTCGCGGACCGCGGGGTAGAACAGCTCGTCCTCGATCTGGGTGTGGATCTCCAGCTCGCGCAGCAGGCGGTCGCGCAGCTCCTCCCGCCGCCCGGTCTGCTCGTCGGTCGTCTCCGCCAGGTCGCGCAGCAGCCCGCGCAGCACGTCGTGGTGGGCGGTCAGGACCTCGTCGGCCTTCATCGGGATGCCTCCTGGATCGCGGTGACGGCGGTGGGCGTGCGCCAGTCGGCGCGGCGGCGCACCTCGACCCGGCCGTCGCGGACGCGCGTGTCGAAGCAGGGCAGCGGTGCGGTCGAGGGGCCTTGTGCGGGCTCACCGGTGGCCAGGTCGAACCGCGACCCGTGCCATGGGCAGACCAGCTCGCCGCGGTGCAACCAGCCCTCGCCGAGCGGCCCGGCCTGGTGGGGGCAGCGGCCACCGACGGCGTGCACGGCACCGTCGGTGGCGACGAGCACGACGGGCATGCCGTCGACGTCCACCGGCACCGGCTCGCCCTCGGGCAGTTCGGCCAGGGCCGCGGCGTCGACGAAGCGCCGCGGTTCGTAGCTGCGGACGGCGTGGTCGGTGCCCATCCCGTGCCGGTAGGCGAGCGCGCCGCCGAGCCAGCCGCTGGCGACGGTGACCGCGTAGCCCGCGGCGGCGGTGACGCGGGCGCGGGCGGCCCGGCCGCGGGCCCGGTCGGCCAGCGACCAGGTGTAGAGCGCGAGGGCCGTGCTGTTCAGCCCGGCGTGCACCAGCCCGACGCGGCGGGCCTGGTCGTGGGCGTGCTGCCAGTCGGTGAACCCGGTGGCCGCCGAGGCGACCGCGCCGGCGACGCCGACCCGCACCGCGGTGCGGGCCGCCGGCCCCGAGCCCGGCCCACCGCGGCCCGTGGCGTCGAGGGCGTCGAGCACGAGGGCCGCCGTCCACGACCCGATCGGCACGGTGACCAGGGCGGGGTGCAGGGGGTGGCCGAGCCAGACACCGTGCAGCAGGTCCTGCAGGGGTCGGGCGTAGCGCCCGGCGAGCAGGAAGGTCAGCGAGATGCCGTGCTCCACCGGGTAGCTCGGCGCGTCGAGGACCTCCCAGCGCTCGACCGCCCTCAGGGTCCGCTCGAACATCCCCCGCACGATCCGTCGACGCATTCCTGGCGTCTGCCCAGGTGGGGGTCGGTGAAACCGGGTACCGACCGGCTCGTGCGCCAGGCCGCGGCGTCGTAGCGTCCGGTCCCATGGCGACGCGAGCGTTCCGGACGGTGCTGGAGGGCGGCTCCTACTTCGAGGGGCCGCGGTGGCGCGACGGGCAGTGGTGGGTCTCGGACTTCTACCGGCGCACCGTCAGCCGGGTCGCGCCCGGTGGCGCGGAGACCGTCGTCCTCGAGGTGAAGAACCAGCCCTCGGGGCTGGGCTGGCTGCCCGACGGCTCGCTGCTCGTCGTGTCCATGAAGGACCACCGGCTGCTCCGGGTCGCCGACGGCGAGGTGTCCACGCACGCCGACCTCTCCGCGGTCTGCGGCGGGCACCTCAACGACATGGTGGTCGACACCGCCGGCCGGGCGTTCGTCGGCGACTTCGGCTTCGACCTCATGGGTGGTGGCGCGCCCGCCCCGGCGTCGCTCAAGCGGGTCGACCCGGACGGCACGGTGACCGTCGTCGCCGAGGACCTGCGCTTCCCGAACGGCTCGGTCATCACCCCGGACGGGACGCTCGTCGTGGGCGAGACGTGGGGCAACCGCTTCACCGCCTTCGACATCGCCGCCGACGGCTCGCTGGGCGGCCGGCGGGTGTGGGCGGAGCTGGGTCCGCTGCCGGTGGGCGGCTCGGTGGAGGAGCTGATCGGGCAGGTCGTGGTCGCCCCCGACGGCTGCACGCTCGACGCCGAGGGCCACGTCTGGGTCGCCGACGGGCTGAACGGCCGGGTCGTCCGGGTGGCGGCCGGTGGCGCGATCGTCGAGGAGATCGCCGCGCCGGACGGCATGGGCGTCTACGCCTGCGCCCTGGGCGGGGACGACGGCCGCACGCTGCTGCTGTGCTGCGCGCCGGACTTCTACGAGCACACGCGGGCACCGGTGCGCGAGGCGGTGCTGGTGTCGACGCAGGTCGCCGTCCCGCACGCCGGCCTGCCGTGACCTCGCCACGATCAGGTGAGCTGATCATCGAGCGTCCTCCCTCACGGCAGACGGTGAGGAAGGACGCGCTGCGGTGAGGGAGGACGGCGCTGGTGAGCCAGGACGACCCAGCGCCGCGGCTCACCAGCCCGACGGTGTCCCGCGTCTGGTCGCGCCGTCGACCGCCGGCCCCGTGCCCTCGAAGAGCTCGACCCGGCCGCGGCCGAGGACCTTCGCGTCGTAGAGGGCGCGGTCGGCGCTGCGCATGAGCTGGGACGCGCTCTCGCCGAACGAGTAGCCGGCCACCCCGCAGGAGAGCGAGATGTCGGGGTGCAGCGCGCAGACCCGCCGCACGAGGGCGAGCGCCGCCGTGGCGCGGACGCCGGGCAGCAGCAGCGAGAACTCGTCGCCCCCGTGCCGGGCGAGCACCGCCCCGGGCGGGAGCTGCGCCCGCCAGACGTCGGCGACCCGGCACAGCACGCGGTCCCCGGCCTCGTGGCCGAAGGTGTCGTTGACCGACTTGAAGTGGTCGACGTCGAGCAGCGCCGCCGACAGCGGCTCACGCGTGCGACCGGCCTCCGACAGCAGCTCGTCGAGCGCCTCGTCGAAGCCGCGCCGGTTGCGCAGCCCGGTCAGCGGGTCGCGGCTGGCGCCCGAGGCGCGGATGACCAGCCGGCGGATGACCACGCCGAGGCCGACGAGCACGACGTCCAGGCCCAACGCGGTGGCCAGCGGCACACCCCAGGAGACCTGCAGGGACGCGGTGACGGCGGCTACCGCGAGAGCCTGGTGCGCCCACGCCTGGCGCCCGGTGAAGAACAGGTGCGCATCGACGACGACGAAGCTGATGAGCGTGGCGGCGGCCAGCGCGGTGACCGGGTCGGGACTGGCCACCACGGCCGTGGCGATCAGGACGTTCGCGGCACCCACCGCCACGTCGAAGACCCTGCGCGGCCACCGGGCGCCCCACCGGGCGACGACGCCGGCCGCGGCCAGCCCGGTGAGCGAGAGCGCGAGCAGGACCGAGCGGCGGGCACCCGGCTGCGCCCCGGCGGCGATGAGCAACCCGGCGGCGCCGCCGAAGCCGTAGAAGATGGCCAGCGTCTGCGCCATGACGCGCAGCGTCGCCACCTCGGGCGCTCGTGACCGGCTCACCTGGAGAACGTCGACCGGTCCGCCCCCGACCTTGAGACCCCCGCGAGGTGACGCCCCTCGCACCGACCGGGTGCCGGCTCACCCGTCCGGACGTCGGCGGCGTTCACAGGGAACCGCCCTACGATGACGGTTCGACGCCGACCTGAGGAGCACCGCCTCATGGCCCCCGTCCCGCCGCACTCCCGCACCACCCGCTGGCTCCGCCGCCGGCCCACCGAGCCGCTGCCGCAGCAGGAGCCCGCCCGGCGTCCCCGCTTCGACCGCCCGCCGCCGGCGGGCAACGACTGGTACGGCGCCCCGCCGCCGACCGGTGGCCCGTCACCGTACGAGCAGCCGCCGTACGGGGAACCTCAGTACGGGCAGCCTCCGTACGGGCAGCCGCCGTACGGGCAGCCGGCGCGCCCGTGGCCCGGGGACGAGCCGCGGCGGGCCTACCCGACGGCCCGACCCCAGGGCCCGTTCCCGCCCGCCGCACCCGAGCGCCCGCTCCCCCCGCCCCGCGGTCGCCGGGGGCTCCGGGACCGCGCCCCGCGGCGTCGCCGGGGGACGTTCCGCCGCGTCGTCCGGGTACTGGCCGTGGTCGGCGTCGTCCAGGCGCTGGTCGTGCTCTCGCTGCGCTGGGTGGACCCGCCGACGACGGCCTTCATGCTGGCCAACCCCGACGGCGCGATCCAGCAGTCGGTGCCGGTCGAGCACGTCTCCCGGAACTTCCTCGCGGCGGTCATCGCGCACGAGGACGCGCAGCTCCCCTACCGCTCGGGGGCCTTCGAGTGGGAGGCGCTGTGGAGCCGGGCGACGGCCCACCTCGCCGGCGACGAGGACCCCTCGGGCTCCACGATCCCGCAGCAGATGGCCAAGAACCTGTTCCTCAACCAGGAGCTCAGCGCCTGGCGCAAGGCGGTCGAGGCCGGCCTGGCCGTCGAGCTGGCCGCGTTCGTCGACGACCGCCGGATGCTCGAGCTGTACGTCAACTACGCCCAGTTCGGGCCGACGGTCTACGGCGTCTGCGCGGCCGGCTGGTACTACTTCGACTCCCCGCCGGCGGAGCTGTCGGCCGCGGAGGCCGTGCAGCTGGTCGGCCTGCTCCCCTCCCCCGGGCACGTGCAGCGGGCGGCCGGCGGCGGCATGGACTTCCAGGTGGACGACGGCTTGGGCTGGCTGTCCCGCTCGCACGTGGTGAACGCCCAGAACCGGGTGCCCGCCCACCTCGAGCGGCTCGGCTTCCAGCCCGTCGAGGACGCCGGCGTCGAGGGGCTGGCCTCGGACCAGGAGCCCTCGTCCGACGACTGCTCGACACCTCCGCAGGAGGTCACCGACCTGATCGCCGCCGAGGGCACCGGCTGACCCGGCAGCGTCCGCTTCTTCTGCACCCTGTGCCTGCGGGCAGTGTCCCCCTCGCCTGCTGACCGGGCCGCCTTCCGCTGATAGGCGTGCGGTATGCCCTTCATCCAGATCACCACCGGTCCAGGACGCACCGTCGAGCAGAAGCGCGACCTGCTCGCCGCGGTCAGCCAGTCCACGGCCGACGCCACCGGGGCAGCGCTGCCGGCCGTCCGGGCCTGGATCGTCGAGGTGCCCCCGACCGACATGGCGATCACCGGGGAGGCGCAGGCCGACGGGCCGCCAAGAAGAACGGTCACTGACCGCTCTCCGCCTGCTCAGCCGCAAGCGACCTCGGCGGCGCCGGTGAGCTCGATCCGTACGGCCCGGTTGGCTGCCAGGTCGTCGGGGTCGTAGCCGGCGAAGTCGCTGCCGAGCCCGATCACTGTCAGCCGGTCGGCCGGGACGCCGAGGGCGGCCAGGGCGTCGGCCACGGCCTGGGCCCTTCGGCGGCTGAGGTCGACCTGCCCGGCTGCGTCGCCGACGTCCGCCGTGGTCCCGGCCAGCGCCGCCGAGAGACCGGCGGCCAGGGTCCGCTCGGCGATCGGCCGCAGCGTGGCGACGGCGGCGGCCTCGTCTCGGAACGCGGCCGTGTCCGCGACGAAGGCGACGTCACCCTCGTCGAGGACGACGGTCTCCACCGCGCAGACCGGCCCGCTCCCCGGGACGACGGGGGTCACGGCCGGCAGGTTCCCCGCCGGCTGCCCGCTCAACGGGGTCTCGTCGATGCCCACATCAGCCGAGCCGGCCGCCTCGGCGATCGCCGTCCAGAGGGCGACCAGGTTCTCGCGCTGCGAACGGGGCAGTGCCTGCTGCGGCGCCGCAACGTCGCCGAGCCCGGAGAACACGACGTCGATGCCGCCGAGGTCGGGCAGCGCACCGGCGTCGCCGAGCTGGGCGGCGAGCGTCCCGGCGTCGGCGTCGAGCAGGTCCGGCTGGGCGGCGAAGTCGAGCGCACCCGTGGTGGAGAGACCGGAGTCCACGACGACGAGGGTGCGCCGACCCGCCCCGGTCCCGAGCGCGCGGGCGGCGAGGTCCAGGGCTGCCAGCAGATCGGTCTCCGGCGTCTGCGCCTGCGCCTCGGCGAGCATCTGGTCGATCAGGGCGCGGTTGCGGTCGCGGTCCTGCCCTTGCACGACTGCGTTGTCGTCGCGGGCCAGCAGCGCGCCGGAGCCGTCGAGATGGAACGGGGCCCCGTCGGCGACCACGATCGACAGGTGGGCCTGCGAGGCCAGCGCCGCCTCGCGGGCGTCGGCGGCGGCACCGCCGAGCACCGGGCCGGCGGAGTTGCTGCGCGCGCCGACGACGATGGCCAGCCCCCCGCTGGGCTCCGGGTCGCCGCTCGTGCAGGCCGCCGTCCCGGCGAGGAGAGCGACCGTCGCGACGACCGCGGCGGTGCAGCGGAGCACCGTTGTCCCGAGCACGAGGTTCCTTCCGTCAGTGGTCTGCGTGGTGGCCGTTGCCGTTGAGCGACGTCGCGGGGGCGACCGGCGCGGTCGGCCAGAGGGCGAGCGGGCCGACGGGACGCGGTTCGGCCGGCCGGTCGGTGGCCTCCGCCCGCCCGGAGACGAGGTTGTTGGTCGCCGCCGGGTCGCCGAGCAGCCCGGCGACGTGGATCCGCGCCAGCTCCTTGAGCTCGGCGAGCTCCGCGTCGACGCTAGCCTCGGCGGCGGCGGTGCGGGCCGCCGTTCGCGCGACCTCCGCCCGGGCATTCGCGGCGAGCCGCTCGGCCTCGATCGCCGCCCGCTCGGCGTCGGCCGCTGCCCGCCGCCGCGACGCCAGGTCGCGGCGCAGCCGCAGGTAGGTCTTCATCCGAGGGTGGTGGTCGGAGAAGCCGATCCAGAAGGCGAGGATGCCCGAGCCGACGTAGAGGGCGGCCAACAGGATCGCCGACAGCAGCGGGTCGTCCCCGGGCACCTCGGCGGCGGTACCACCGAAGGCCACCTGCCCGGTACCGACGGTCGGCGCCTCGACCTGCGTCCGGACGTAGAAGGTCGCCGCGCCGAGGGCGAGCCAGCCGAAAGTCATGACGGCGAGCGCCGTCCGGCCCAGCCCGCCCTGGCCTTCGCGGAGGTTGCGTGCGGTCCGGCCGACGATGTGCATCACCCCGACCGCCGCGGCGGCCAGCGCGATGGTGAGCGTCCAGACCATGTAGGCCTGCTGACCGGTCATCCCGGCGAGGGTGACGTAGAAGGCGGCCAGGTCACCGGCGGTGGCCAGCAGGAGCAGCAGGACGCTGACGAACTGCCACCCGCGCTGGGGAGTAAGGCCCTCGAGCGCGTCGACGGCCGGCCGCGGCCGGCGTCGGCGGTCGGGGCCTCCGGCGGCCGGCGCCTCCTCGGGCGCGAGGAGCCGCTGCTCGAAGATCGTGACCAGCCGCTCGGTGTGGTCGCGCTCGGCCGCCGTCACGCCGGCGGTGGCACGGGCGGCGACGGCGGCGGCCTCGTACCGGCCGGCGCTCAGCTGGGCGACGGCCTCGGCCTCGGCGCCGACCATCTCGTGGTGGGCGATCCACTGCGGCCGCAGCGAGTCGATCCAGCCGTCGAGGGCGTCGCCGTTCCCGGCGTCGAGCGAGCCGCTGCGGTGCATGTCGATGACGGCCTTGCGGACGGCGTCGCGCGCCTCCTGGGCGGGCATGCGCGGCGAGAGCGGCGGGTCGACCGGGTGGCGGAACGACCACCCGGTTCCGCCGTCGACCGCTCGCCGGGTCAGATCATCATCCTTGCGCTTCCGGCTCACGCGGCGGCTCCCTTCTCACGGTGGGCGGGGAGGAGGTCATCGGTCAGCACCCAGGCCGGCGGCGGCACGGGGGCGCTGTCCCAGCGGCTGACCAGCGCCTCTCGCTGGGGGTGGCGGCGAATCAGCGCGCGCCGGTACACGGCGGCCAGCCGCTCGGCACGTTCGACGAGACGGAGGGCCCGGGAGCGGGCGACGTCGGCCCGGTTCTGGCGGCGCGCCTCCAGCTGCGCCTCCTCGGCGCGGACGGCGTCCAGCCGCTCCCGGACGTCGCGCTGGGCCGCCCGGGCCGCGTCGGCGCGGCGCCGGTGCTCGCTCGTGCGTCGCTGGCGGACCAGCTCGACTGGGACGTCCTGCTCCCCCGCCTTCCGGACGGACAGCTCCCGGTCCGTGCGCGGTGCCGCAGCGAGGACTGCCTCGTCGGTCGTCTCGGCGAGCGCTCGCTCGAGCGCGACGAGTTCGGCGTCGATCTCGGCCAGGCGAACGTCGATGCCTCGGACGTCGGCGTAGTAGCGCGTGCGCTCGAGCTCGCAGGCGTCATCGCGGTGCGCCACGAGATCGCGCAGGATCGGCGTGGTCTCCGTGCCGAGACCGATGGGCAGGCCGGCGCGGCGGTCGCTGCGAGCCGTCCAGAGCAGCCGCCAGCGGACCGGCCAGTACACGGGCAACGAGCGGTAGGAGGTGTCCCTCCGCTCCGTCTTCGATCGCTTCACAGCCACAGCTCCCCGTGGCGGGGTCGCACCCCCGCCGCTGATCGTGGGGGTGCGGACGGCGAGCCTGGCTGCCATGCGCGGATCCCCCCGTGCAACCCCACCGCCGTGCGACTGATCGGCGCCTCGCACTGCGAGGACCGGTGACGGTGAGCAACCAGAGGCTAGGGGCGATTCCTGTCGCTGATCACGGAGAGCGACCGGATTCAGCGTGCATCCACCCCGGACGGATGAGATGCGCGCGGC
This sequence comes from Blastococcus sp. SYSU DS1024, assembly GCF_054050795.1. Taxonomy (NCBI): domain Bacteria; kingdom Bacillati; phylum Actinomycetota; class Actinomycetes; order Geodermatophilales; family Geodermatophilaceae; genus Blastococcus; species Blastococcus sp. SYSU DS1024. The sequence continues at coordinate 152,103 of NZ_JBJHAA010000002.1, read as the reverse complement.
CAACCACCCGGACGGTGGAGCCGGCGTTCCCCCGGACGGGGACGCCGACATGACGGTGCCGCGACCGAATTGGTCGGCCGCGAGCACCGTCGTGGGTCGGTACGGGTCGGAGGGCGTGAACGCTTTGTGGTTGATCCGCTGCACCTCACCCGCCGGCGGCGAGCCGGGGGGAGCAGGAAGCCGGCGATGCTCCACGCCGAGGCGTACAACTTGCCCGAGGGTGAACTCCAGCCCGGTCGGTATCGCGACCTGGGCGGTGGCGCGCTCGCCCGTCCGGCGAGATGCGCGTGACCTCCCCGACCGATTGGCCGGGAACCTGCGGCGACCGCCGTGCTGACTGCGCTGACGCTCCGGCACGCCACGCGACCGGCGACGCCATCACCTGGCGTTCTATGAGGCGGCGCTGAAGCTGGTCGAGATGGACGTGCTGGAGTACCGGCAGACCGGGCACGCACGGGCCGTGCCGCAGGGCAGCTACCAGCGCCGTGACGGGCTGTGGATCGCGCTGTCGGGCAGCACCCAGCCGATGGCCCAGCACGTGCTGCGGACGATCGGTGGGGATTCGCTGGTCACGGACCCGCGGTCCGCGACGAACGCCGACCGGGTGCGGCACGAGTAGGAGCTGGACGACCTGATCGCCGCGTGGTGCCTGACCCGCGACCGGGACTACGCGCTGGCCGAGCTCACCGCCGGGGGCTGCGCGGTCGGGCCGCTGGGGAGCGTGGCGACGATGCCGGACAACCCGCAGGTGCGGCACCGGAGGTCGATCGTGACCGTCGAGGACCCCGACCTGGGGCCCTTGCCGTTGACCGGTGCCTACCCGTCGTTGCAGGACGGCGGCACCCGGATCGGCCACCCGGGCGCGGCGGAGGTGGGCGCGGACACCGACGCGGTGCCGGCTGCGGATCTCAGGCTCGGGCCGGAGGAGCTCGCCGCACCGCGCGCCGCCGGGGTCACGGACGGGCCGGCCTCCGTCCCGCCCGTTGACCCGCAGGACGCGCTGTGAGGCTGCGAGCGGACGCGACGAACGCTGCCTGATCGGACCTCGGTCCGGTCAGCAGGGGATCGGCGTCCAGGTCTTGCCGCCGGGCGCATAGCTGCGGCAGCCGGTGTACGTGCTCGAACCGGAGCCCGAGCTGCTGGACGAGGGCGGGGGCGCGGCTGTCCGCGGGGTGCTGGACGTGCCCGAGAAGCCCGACGACTTGCTGCCACCGCTCGACCTCGATCGCTGGGCGGCCTCTGCCGCGGCGGCGGCCCGCTCTGCTTCTTCAGCGGCCTGGCGGGCGGCCTCCTCGGCCGCCTTGCGCGCCGCCTCCTCAGCCGCACGACGAGCCTCGGCTTCGGCCTCGAGCTGCCGTTCGCGGGCGTCACGCTTCAGGCTGTTCACGGTCGTCGCGCCCTCCACCCGGCTGTCGACCGCATCGACGCGCGCCTGGTAGCCCGCCAGGTGATCACCGCCGTGGGCGACGAGCGGGAAGACGTCGACGTACCCGTCGAGGAGGCGGATGAGGGCCTTGGCGGACGAGGCCACCGCGGCGAGCTCGGCCGCGTACGCATCGAAGTCGCTCAGCTCGGCGCTCGCAGACGGCGCCTGGTCGAGCACCTCGGTCGCCGACGCCTGCAACTGCTCGACCTGGGCCGGGATGGTGCACTCGACCTCGGGTGCGTACAGGCCCCGCCCGGCGGCCCGTGCCTCGGCCTGCGCTGCCTGCACAGGAGGCAGGTACTTCGTGTTCCCCCCGACGGACATGGCAACGCCCAGGCCGGCGCGAGCGATCTCCGCATTGACCAGCTCGTCACCCACGAAGACGGCGGCCAGCTCGCGGCCGTAGCCGTCCTGGAGTTCCGCGTCCCGCTCGAGCCGCACCTCGGTACCCGCGGGCAACCGCTCTTCGAGCCATGCCGTCGCCTCGGGTCCGAGGCACTCCACCGGCTGGTCGGGGTCGACAGACTCCGGGGTGTTCACGTTGAGCAGCCGCACGCGGTGGATGTCCCCGTCGTAGCGGACGTCGACCGTGTCGCCGTCCACCACTTCGGCGACCGTCGCCCACGTCGTGTCGTCCGTAGCCGCGCGAACAACCCCGCCGCCAGCGACCACGGCCACCACGACGACGGAGGTGGCGACCTTGTGCGCACTCGCGAGAGCGAGCAGTTCTCTCAACGTGGATTCCTTGCTGGCAGCGGACGTGCGGCCGGGAGAGGCTATGAGCTGATCAGGTCTCGCCCGGTCACGACCGAGCCTCTCCACCCGCAGGAGTGACGCTGCGTCAGGGCCAGCGCCATGAAAGAGGGCCTCGCGGATCAGCAGAACCTGGTCGGGCAGAGCCAGCCGGGCACGTTGACGTCGTCGTCGCCGCCGGAGTATCCGGGGTTCACGGACACGTCGTTCCCGCCGGACGCCGGCTCGGAGGGCTTCTCGCGGACGGTCACCGTGAGCAGCCGTCCGACCCGCAGTGCCGTCCCTGTCGCGGGCAGCGACCCGACGGTCAGCGTGCTGTAGGACGAGGCGGTCGCGAGGGCATCGCGCTCCTCCCGTTCCGCCGCCGGCTCCACCGACGGATCGTCGGCCAGCCCGTCGACCGGCCGCGCGATGCCGCTCGGAGGAGCGGAGGCGTACTCGGGCTCGTGACCCGGCGCGTAGCGGTACTCCAGCAGCTCCCGCATCCCGTCGAAGAGCTGCCCTGCTGCCGCCAGGTCCGCCGGTGCCACGTCCACGGGAACCGGGGGCATCGCGGGGTGCGCCTGGAACCACGCCCATTCGGCGTTGCGCAGCACGAACAAGTGCAGGTCTGCGCCGTCCGTCAACGGCTGCCCGGCGGCCGGGCGCGTGGTGACCACCGTCCAGTTCTCGTCCTGCCACTGCGACCGGCCGCGCGGGGACAGATCATGCGAGGCGGGGACGTCGATGTCGACGCCCGTGGCTCTCTCCAGGCCCCAGAGCTGATCCTCAGCGACGTCGAGCCTGACCCCGGCCAGATCTGGAACCCGCACCTGGCTGCGGGTGCGCGTCGCCGTCGTCCTCGCGGCGGCCGACGACTTCGACGCGGACGCCGACGGCGGGGCGACCGTCGGGTCCGCCTCGACGGCCGCGTCACTCTCACCGCCGTCCCAGAAGAGAGCAGCGAGGCCGAGGACGACCACGAGCAGCAACGCGATGCCACGCAGGGCGTCGGTTCGCGGACTCGATCGGTCCGATGGATCGGGGGTCATGTGTCGGTCTCCATGGCAAGGCGCATCGCGACGTAGCGGCGCGCGGATGGCCGCTAGAACGTCGGAGGCTGAGCCGGCTGGGCCAGCGGTGCCCGCGTTCGCGTCATCAGCTCGACGAGTTCGCCGACGGTCTGGCGGGCTGCTGAGATCTGCTCCGACACCGGCAGCTGACCGTGACTTCCGGGCATCGCCGCGGTCGCGATGGTCAGATCGTCGATCACGAGAGCCGAGCGTTCCAGCCGTTCGAGCTCGGCCAGCTGCGCCAGCTCAGCGGAGAGCGCGGCCGCCTGGTCGCGGTGACGGATGAGGGCGTCGGCCCGTTCGCCGAGTCTGAGAGCGGCCCGATCGAGGGCGTCCAGCTGCTGCTGCCAGTAGTCGGCAGCCGGCCCCTCCGGCTTGGCGCCGAGCGCTTCTCGGGCGTTGTGGATGCGGATGGCGAGATCCACGACGGTGTCCACCTCACCCTGCCCGTCGAACGCCTCTCGGGTCCCCGCCAGCGCCGGCGAGGACCAGGACGGTTCCAGGACCGTCTCGTCCCAGGCCCGGCACGCCGCTGCCGCCACCCGAGCTTCGATCGAACGGGAAGCGGCGAGCACCGCCTCCGGCGAGCCTGCTCGTGGGCGCCGCCGCGTGGCGGCCGCCTTCGCGCGCCGGTCGGCGCTGGCAGCCGGGTCCGTGCCGGCGATGAAGGCGACCATCAGCACCGCGAAGACCACCCCGGCGGGCACCGCGACCGTCTGCAGTCCGAAGAACAGGGCGATGGCCAGGATCCACTGCGCCCACCGGGGCACACGCCGCCACGCCCGGCCGGCCGACATCAGCCACTCCGACGCCGCCGAGGAATGGTCACGAGCCGGTGCCCGGGCGATCAAGATGTCACCGTCGACGAGGTACCGGCCGCTCCAGAGGCCTGGGTACTGCGCGTCGTGCACAATCGCCGCCTCATCGTCATGGGCGCGCGGTCCTAGCCACGCCCGCCCCCCGCTTCGCCCGTCGAGTCCGAGGAGCGCCCGCTCCATTGCCGTGTGGCGATTGGCGCCCTCGGGTGCGAGCAGCTCGACGGGTCCTGTGACGGTGTGGATGACGATGGCCTCGGCGGTCAGACGCACCCGGGATATGTCGTCGCGCGGGATGACCAGCACCTTCGAGTTGTAGCGGTACGTCGAGGGCGCCGACGAGAGGACCAACTGCAGGTGGCGCCCCGGCCGGGCACCCCCCACCAGCAGGGCTCGGGATGTGATGACCAGCGCGCTCGAGCTGACCAGGCCCGGGACCAGTCGGTGGACCGCCACGATGGCGTCGGAACGGTGGACCGCAGCGGCTACCGCCTCGACGTCCTGCCTCTGGGGTCGCTCCGACCAAGACAGCTTCTGAGCGGACCGCCAGAGTTCGTCGACCACTGAAGGCACGACCGGCTCCTCCGAACGCTCGATTTCCCACCAGATCTGCGGAGCCCGACGTCGGCGACGACGAGTTACGCCTTGTACCCGTATCGACACGGTGCGGTCCGACTTGAGCCCAGCGACAGGACATCCCCCAGCCGCTCCTGCCCAGCAGCGGCATCCGGGAGCGCCTGCTCCGGCCGGAGCAGCTGTCACTCGTCCGGATCGGCGAAAACCGACACGCACTGCTGGTCTGCGCCGTCTGACCCGACGAACGATTCGGGCGCGCGGGCCCGGCAGCAGGTGCGGCACCAGCGAAACGAGCGACGCCGGCCGGAGGCGATGGCCTCGGGCGGCTCCGGTCACCACGTGGAAGTGGCGCAGGGCGTCGTCGCGGGTGAATCGCGGACCGTCGCTGGACAGCGGTCCGGGGCGGCGCTCGCCCCAGGAGGTCGACGGGCGCGCCATGACGAACCCCGAGCCCTGCATGTCGATCGCGACCTGCACCGGCTCGCCGCTGACGAACCAGTGGACGTCGTCCTCCCCGACGGCCGTCTCGCGCCGCCAGTCGGTGCCGAGGGCGCGGACCACGTCGAGGTATGCGACGTCGAGCAGCTCGGCCTCGTCGGCGATCGGGTTCGACTCATCGCTCCGCTCCAGGTCGCAGCCGCGGCAGACCAACGCCGCCGTCTCCCCGGCATCCGGCGGCCACCGAGCACGATCCGGCCCCGCTCGGCCTGCTGGACGAGGTGGAATCCCAGCAGTCCGGACGTGCGCGGAGCGCGCGTAGACCAGCGGGACCGAGTCCTCCTGCCCGCATCCGGGCCAGACGCGTCCCACCTGCACTCCGGTCGCTTCCGCCAGGAAGCTCCCCGTTCTCGCGGCCGTCGGGCTGACAGCCAGGCGGGCAGGTTGTCGGACCGCACCGACAGAAACCGTGCGGCCGGGCAGTGCGAGCGACCGACCGGCGGACGTTGGAGCTACGGCACGGGGACCGCTCCGTCTACCGGAGCGGTCCCCGTGCCGCGGGGCTCAGCGTCCGCCGGCGTCCCGGCCCTGCTGGGGGGTGGGCATCGGACGCGGCTGCTGGAAGCCCGCGTCAAACCGCTGCGTCACCTCGAGTTCGCCGGTGTCGGGAGCGGCGTGCCGGCCGACCCGGGGCATCTTGAACTCAGCTGTCTCGTCGAGCAGGTGCTTACTCACAGGCCGTCCTTCCGTGGATTGCCGTCAGCGTAAGGACGCCGGCAGGCCCGTGCAGGGACCTTCGGCGAAATCGCAGGTCGGCTGTTGTCAGCGGGACGGCTGTGACGGCCGCGTGTCGCAGGACCGCGCGATCGCCCCCGTGAGCGGCCCGGCAGTCAGCCGACCGGCAGGGTGATCGACGACGGCGACGCGCTGCCGGAGCAGATCCGGTGGGTCACCGGCACGCCGCGGGTGCCCTCGCCCGGCGGCTCGCCGGTGCCGAGGTTGCGGGCGTAGCGCGGGTGGGCGCCGCCGGAGACCTGCAGCCGGATGCGGTGCCCGGCGCGGAAGCGGTGCGCGGTGTCGGGCAGCGTCGTCTCCACGACCCGCTCCCCCGCCACCGGATCCTCGCCGGGCACCGGGTCGAGCCGGACGAGCCGGTCGGTGACGTTGACCGACGCGCCGTCCGGCCCGACGTCGCACAGCCGCACGAAGACGTCGGCGTACGGGTTGTCGGACTCGTGGAACAGCCGCACCCGGGCGCCGCCGAGCAGCTCCACCGGCTGCCGCAGCGGCCCGGTGGTGAAGGTGCGGACGTCGTCGCGCGCCTCCAGCTCGCGGTTGTCCCGCTGGCCGGCGCTGGCGGCGAGCACCCGCCCGCCGACCGACGGGGTCGGGTCCATCGGGTCGTAGGTGAAGGTGGTGGGCTCGTCCGGCCCGGTCGGGACGTCGTCGGCCAGCCGCCCGTCCGCGGCCAGGTACCAGGCGCGGTCGGTGGTGGCCGGTGGCCAGTCGGGCATCGTCCGCCAGGTGCCGGCGCCGGTGACGTGCACCCGGACGCGGCCCGGCCGCTGCGGGGCGGGCTCTGCGCCGGCCACGGGCAGGTGGGCGTCCAGCCAGGCCAGGCTCTCCGGCGTCGTGACGGCGGCGTCGATGGTGAGGTGCGCCCACGGGCCGAGGGTGAGCCCGACGTCGACGCCGCGGTCGCGCAGGACGGCGTACTGGTACAGCGTCTGCTCGACGAACCAGTCCTGCCAGCCGCCGATGAGCAGGGTCGGGACGGTGCTCGAGTGCACGGCCGGGGTGGCGCGGTAGCGGTCCCAGTAGGCGTCGGCGAGGTCGGGGTGGGCCAGCCACTCGTCGAACCACGGGGCGGGGGCGCCGCCGAACCGCTCGGCCAGCCCCTGCAGCGGGAGCTCGCCCAGGTGCGGGGCCAGCCGCCGCTCCGCCGTCATCAGGCGGTAGAGCCCGCGCAGGAAGCTGACCCGTTCCTGGTGGGCGACCAGCTCGGTCCAGATGGCGAGGTTGGTGAGCTGGAAGGCGCCGTCGACCATCCCGGCCTGGGCGAGGTCGTGCGGGCCGATGTGCAGCACCATCGCCTTCAGCTCGGGCGGCGGGTCGAGGGCGAGCGCCCACTGCGTGTAGCCGAGGTAGCTGGGGCCGAGGGTGGCGAGCCGGCCGTCGAACCAGGGCTGCTCGCGCAGCCAGGCGACGGTGTCCTGCCCGTCGTGCTCCTCGTTCACGACCGGGCTGAACTCGCCGCCGGAGCCGAAGGTGCCGCGCACGCTCTGCACCACCACCGCGTAGCCGCGCTCGGCGTACGGCACCGTCATCGCGAAGGCGAACCCGAGGCCCCGGCCGTAGGGCGAGCGCAGCAGCACGGTCGGGTGCGGGCCGGCCGACGCCGGCAGGTAGACGTCGGCCCGCAGCGTGGTGCCGTCGCGCATCGGGACGTCGACGCCGCGCAGCACCCGGACCTCGTGGCTGGCCGCGGGCAGCTGCCACCGGCGGCTGAGTGCCGTGGCGGCGACTCGGGCCGGGCGCGGGAGCGGCTTCGGGAGCGTGCGGTCGGTCCAGGGCACGGACGCCGACCCTAGCCGCGGCTCCCGACCCGTGCGCACACGGTGAGCCCACCCGAGGAGGTCACCGGACTGGTCGCCGCGGAGGGCACCCGCCGGCGCGCGGAGATGAGTTCGACCGCGCGCTCCGGTCTACATCGCAACGACGACCCAGGAGGAGCGACGTGGCGCAGCTGTTGAGAGTGCAGAACTTCACGGTCTCCAGCGACGGGTTCGGGGCGGGTGAGGGCCAGAGCCTGGAGCGGCCGTTCGGCCACGCCGATCCCATGGAGCTCATGGCCTGGGCCGTCGCAACGGCGAGCTTCCCGAACCGCGCCGGGCCCGGCGGCAGCCGCGGCCTCGACGACTACTTCACCCGCGACTTCGCGCACGGCATCGGCGCCGAGATCATGGGCCGCAACAAGTTCGGCCCGCAGCGCGGGCCGTGGCAGGACCACGAGTGGCAGGGGTGGTGGGGGCCCGAGCCGCCGTTCCACACGCCCGTGTTCGTGATGACCCACCACCCGCGGCCGTCCTTCACGCTGTCGGACACCACGTTCTCCTTCGTCGGCGGCGAGCCGGCCGAGGTGCTGGAGCAGGCGCGCGCAGCGGCCGGCGGCGAGGACGTCCGGCTCGGCGGCGGGGCCGGCGTCGTCCGGCAGTTCCTGGACGCCGACCTGGTCGACACGCTGCACGTGGCCGTGGCGCCGGTGGAACTCGGCGCCGGGTCGCGGCTGTGGGAGTCGCCCGACGAACTGCTCGACCGCTTCCACCTCGACGTCGTCCCGAGCCCGAGCGGCGTGACCCACCACCTCTTCTGGCGGAAGTGACGCGGTGCGGGTCCGCCCGTGGTAGCCCATGCAGGTGGACACGCGCACCCTGCTGCTGGGCGACTGGACGCCGGTGATCCGGGACGGCATCGACGTCCTGCGGCTGGTGATCCTGGGCGGCGCCGTGGCGTACGCGGTGGCCGGGGACTGGGGTGCGGCTGCGCTGCTCGCCCTGTTCGGCGGCATCACCGTCGTCGCGCGGCTGCTCTACCTGCCCCGGCTCTACGACCTCTCGCTGACCGTGGCGATGGCGCTGCAGGGGTTCGGTGAGGTGCTCGGCCTGTACGACGAGTGGGTGCGCTTCGACGACCTGGTGCACTTCACGCTGCCGATGCTGACCGCGCCGGTCGTCTACATCGCGCTGGCGCGGGTCGAGGTGGTGCCGGACCCGCGCGACGAGACGCACCTGCCGCACTACGTGGGCATCGCCGTCGTCACCGCCGCGCTGGGCATCTCGCTCGGCGCGCTGTGGGAGGTGTACGAGTGGCGCTCCGACGCGTGGCTGGGCACGGACCTGTCCGAGGGCAACGACGACACCAACGGCGACCTGGTGCGCGACACCCTGGGGTCGCTCGCCGGGGCCGCGCTGCTGGTGGTGTGGGCACGGTTCGGCTGGGGGTCGGTGCGCCGGATTCCCGGGGTGAACACCCATGAGGACGTCGACGCCTGAGGCGCTCCACGAGTCGACGAGCGCATTCCGTCCACCGTCGTGCCTGCCGATACGTGACTACGTGTTCTCCATCATCGCTGCCGGGCTGTTCGGGCTCCTCGGCACAGCCGTCGGCGGGTTCATCTCCTACCTGTTGCAGAAGACAGCGGCACGGCAGGAGCGTGAGAATCGCGCCGCTGAGCAGGAGATCCGCATAGCCGAACAGGAACGCCAATGGCGTCAGGAGCTCACCACGGAGCGGGACCGGCGAGCTACCGAGCAGCAGGAGAAGTGGCGCGAGATGCGCAGGGAGGCAGCCGTGGCGTTCGTCAAGCAGATCGACGATCTCGCCGAATCCGGTCGCGCGTACTGGGAGAGCCTCCAGGACAAGACCTCTGGCTCTGAGTTCGAGCGGGCGAGAAGCGCCTATCTGACGAGCTGGCAGACGCTCGCTTCCGACTTCGCCTCTTTCCAGCTAGCCGTCACGGAAGAGCTCAACAAGGAGGGCGTCGCCCTGTACCGCGCCGCACGGGACTACAGCGTGGCCATCGACGAAGTTGCCCGAGGGCGACGCTCCAACACGAAGGCCGACCGTGCTCAGGACGACCTGCTGGAGGCGCGGCGACAGTTCATCCGTGCGGCGCAGCGCGAGTTGGATCCCATGCGTTCAGCCGAATCCGTGGCGATGACGCCCCAGTCCTGACCCTGCGGCGAGGGACACGCGGATCCGCCCTCTGCCACGCCGCCATTCCGGCCTCCCGCGCGAAGGGCTCAGATGGCGCGCGGATCGACCCAGACTTGACCGATAACGTCGTTCCGACGACATTGTCCGTATGCCACTGATGACCACCGAGCAGGCCGCCGACCGGCTGGGCGTCTCCGTCCGGCACGTGCAGCGCCTGGTCTCCGGTGGTGAGCTGCTCGCGATCGGCACCGACCGCGTCGACGCCGACTCCGTGGCCCAGTGGATGGCGCAGCGCCAGGGCAGCCGGCTGCGTGCCTGGGAGGAGCCGACGGCGTGGGCCGCCGTGGCACTCCTGGAGGGGAGTCCGGCGGCGTGGATCGGGCAGGCGCAGCGGTCGCGGCTCAAGTCGGCTCTCGGGGGCGCGGCCGTCGACGAGCTCGCCGCGCGGACCCGCAACCGGGCGAGGGTGCACCGCTACCGGGCGCACCCCCGGGCACTGGACCGCCTGGCCCGTGAGGTCGTTCCCTCCGGCGCCGCAGGGGGCATCGGCGGGTTGAGTGCGGCCCCGGACCGCTGCGACGGGTACGTCGAGGAGTCCGCCGGAGAGCGCCTCATCCAGCGCTTCCGACTGGTCGCCGACCCGTCGGGCAGCGTCACGCTGCGCGCGACCCGCATGCCGATCGACGTCGTCCAGGCGTTGGCGAACGGGCGGCGACAGGTGCTGGCCGCGCTGGACCTGGCCGGTTCGACCGACCCGCGGGAGCGCTCGACCGGCCACCGCATCCTCGACCGTGCGCTCGGGCAGCTGCGTGGCTGAGGTGTTGCGTGACTGAAGTGCTGCGGCCACCGGCGCCGGCCGGTGGGTGGGCCCCGCCGTGGCCCGATGTGGCGGAACTGGCGGCAGTGGTGCCGGCCGACGCGTGGACGCTCATCGGCGGGCTGATGGTGCAGCTGCACGGCGCCGTCGCAGGCCTGCCGGTCGTCCGGCCGACCAACGACGTCGATGTCCTGCTGCACGTGGAGACCGGACACGGCCGCCCCGCACAGGTTGCCCGCTCCCTCGAGGAGCTCGGATACCGGTTGGCCCCGAGCATCGATCCCCGCGTGGGCACCGCACACCGCTTCGTCCGGGACGGCGCCGTCGTCGATCTGGTCACGTCGGGGAACCGGCGCTCCGTCGTCGACATGGTCGCCGCCGACCACGTCCCGCCCCGGTCACTGGAACGGTTCCGCGGTTACGACCTGGTGCGGGTGGCGGGAGGCACGCAGGCACTACGGCGCACCGTGCTCGCCGAGCTGCAGATCGCCGGCATGGCGGACACGACGATCAGCGTGCCCGACGCCTTCGGCGCACTGATCCTCAAGGCCGCGGCGCATCTCACGGACACACGCGACCGCGAACGGCACCTTGCCGACGCGGCCGTCCTGCTCGCGTGCGTCGACCCCTTCCAGGAGCGCGCCTCCTCGGGTAGTGACCGGAAGCGGTTGCTCCACCTGCAGCGGCACCTGGCGGATCCGACGGCGGCACCATGGCTGCTCCTCCCCGAGGAGGCTCGCCGCAACGCGCAGGTGGCGCTCGATCTCCTGTGCTCCTGAGCCCGACGACATCGTGGCGCCGCCGGTGCCCGGCAGGGACCTCCGCCCCTGACCGGACGGGCCCTCACGGCCTGCCGCATGCCCTGTGGAGGTCCTAGCGTCCGGGTGGACGTCGTCCCGGCAACGGAGGAGCAGCATGCGCGCGGTGCAGTACCGGACCATCGGCGGCGAGCCCGAGGTGGTCGACGTCCCCACTCCGGAGCCCGGCCCGGGCCAGGTACGGCTGCGGGTCACCGCCGCGGGGCTGTGCCACTCCGACGCCTTCGTCATGAGCTTGCCGGCCGAGCAGTACATCTACGGGCTGCCGCTCACACTGGGACACGAGGGCGCAGGCGTCGTCGACGCGCTGGGCGAGGGCGCCACCGGCGTCGAGGTGGGCGAGCCGGTGGCGGTGTACGGGCCGTGGGGCTGCGGGCTGTGCCACGCCTGCGCGCTCGGCGCGGAGAACTACTGCCCGCGGGCGGCCGAGCTGAGCATCGCACCGCCGGGGCTGGGCTCCCCCGGCGCGCTGGCCGAGTACATGATCGTCGACGACGTCCGGCACCTGGTGCCGCTCGGCGATCTCGACCCGGTGGCCACGGTGTCGCTGACCGACGCCGGCTTGACGCCGTACCACGCGATCGTCTCGTCGCTGGGCGCGCTGCCCGCCGGGAGCACCGCCGTGGTGATCGGCGCCGGCGGGCTCGGCCACGTGGGCATCCAGATCCTGCGGGCGGTCACCGGCGCCACCGTGATCGCGCTGGACATCAGCGAGCAGAAGCTGGAGTTGGCCCGCGAGGTGGGCGCGCACCACGTGCTGCGGTCCGACGAGTCGGCGGTCGCGGAGATCCGGGCGCTGACCCGCGGGGTGGGTGCGCAGGTGGTGTTCGACATGGTCGGGGCCCCGTCGACGCTGGAGATCGCCCGGCAGTCGGTGGCGCTGGACGGCGTCATCCAGATCGTCGGGATCGGGGGCGGGCTGCTGCCGACCGGCTTCTTCTCGACGCCGATGGGTGCGTCGGTGCGGGCGCCGTACTGGGGCCGGCGGTCGGAGCTGATGGAGGTGCTCGACCTGGCGCGGGCGGGTGCGGTCCACGTCGAGGTGGAGCGGTTCACGCTCGACCAGGCGCCGGAGGCCTACCGGAGGCTGCACGAGGGCACGATCCGCGGCCGCGCCGTCGTCGTCCCCGGGGACTGACCGCCGGCCGAGGGCGACGACGCCCACTGCGGCCGCCTGCGCCCCGGGGGCGCTCTCGCACGAGCACAGGAACGTCCATGCCCGCCGCCGGCCGGCCCCTACGGCGACGTCGTCCCGGGCCGCACTTCACCTACCGCCCCGGCGACGGGCGTGCGCGGCTCCTCCCCGGCCAGCACAGCGCGGACGTTGTCGACGGCGAGCCTGCCCATGGCGTCGCGGGTCGCCAGCCCGGCGCTGGCGATGTGCGGCAGGAGCACCACGTTGTCCAGCGAGCGCAGCTCCGGGTGCACCTGCGGCTCGTTCTCGTAGACGTCGAGACCGGCCGCGGCGATGACGCCGTTCTTCAGTGCGTGGACGAGTGCAGTCTCGTCCACGACGGGCCCGCGGGCGGTGTTGACGAGGATGGCGGTCGGCTTCATGATCGCCAGCTTCTCCGCATCGATGAGGCGGCGGGTGGCCGACGTGAGCGGGCAGTGCAGCGACACGACGTCGCTCTCGGAGAGCACGCGCCGCAGGTCGGCGGGCTCGACGCCGTACGCCGCCGCCTCATCGCTCGACGCGCGGCTGCCCGTTGCCAGGATCCGCATGCCGAAGGCCGCGGCGCGTCGGGCCACGGCCATGCCGATCCGGCCGAGGCCGACGATGCCCAGGGTGGCTCCACCACTGACATCGAGCCCGACGAAGGACTGCGGACCCCAGATCCAGTCGGCGCCCGTGCGCATGAACCGGTCGGCCTCGACGATCCGCCGCGACGTGGCGAGGAGGAGCGCGAACGCGCAGTCCGCGCTCGCCTCGTCGAGGACCCCCGGGGTGTTGGTGACCACCACGCCGCGGGCGTGGGCCGCGGCGACCTCGACGTTGTCATAGCCGACCGCGACGTTCGCGACGATCCGCAGGCCGGGTCCCGCGGCGTCGAGGACCTCGCCGTCCACCCGGTCGGTGAGCAGGGTGATGAGCGCGGAGGCGCCCCGCACCGCGGACAGCAACTGCTCGCGCGAGGGAGGCCGGTCGGGATCGTCGTGCACCACCAGCGGCACACCGAGATCGCCGGCCGCGACCATGGCGGCAGGCGTCAAGCGGCGGCTGAGATAGACGTGCCCCATCACCGGCCGCCGCGGAAGGGCTGGACCCGGCGGGTGCCCGTGGGGACCTCCGCGTCGAGTGCGTCGGTCACGTCGTCGGCAGCTGTGGGAGGCACGGGGTCGGTCTACTACATCGCGGCGGCCGACGGGCGCCTACGGAGTCGTCCGCGCGGGGACCTGGAGGGTCTCCGTGGCGCCGGAGGCCTACCGGAGGCTGCACGAGAAGTCACACCGCGACCGCGCCGTCGTCCTCCCCGGGAAGTAACCGCTCTCCTCCCCCGGATCGCCGGCTGCCCGCTCAGCCCGTGGCAACCGCTCCGGAGTTGGGTACCAGCTCGACCCAGGTGGTCCCGGGCGCCAGGGTCACGGGGTCGCCGTCCGCGTCGGCCAGCTCCATCCGGTCACCGACTGCCGGCTTGGACCAGGTCGCTACGACCGTGTGCCCGCCCGAGGCAACGAGGGCCTGCCCGCTGCCGGTCAGGATCGTCTCCGGCACGGGGTTGCCGGCGGGATCGCGGGCTTCGGTTTGGACGACGTCGACGCGCAGGACGACGACGTTGACGGCACCGATCCGCGCGCCGCCCGCCTCGACCGCCGGGGTGCTCCCCTCAGCCCGGAGCCAGCGGCCGTCCGCGGCGCTCCAGGTCCAGCGTGGGTTGCTGACCCCCGACAGCGTGAGGTCCACCGTGGTCGTCGACTGCCCCGCGGCGACGGCGGTGGACTGCTCCCCCGTTTCCGCGTGCTCGAACTGTGCTCCGGGCGAGGTGCGGTGGTCGGCGTCGGCCTGGTCGAGGAGGGTCTGCGGCACCGCGTCGACGTTGTGCGGGGCCGAGCGGGCCGTCGTCCGGAAGAAGCCGTCGGCGCCGGAGTCCTGCCGGAGCACCTGCAGCCCGGCGTCCTCGGCGGCGGTGATGTAGGGCGGCACGCCGCCGGAGAACGCGAGCAGGCCGCCGAGCGGGGCGGCGATCGCGGCGTCCATCGGCCGGATCGACCGAACGGGGCCGATCTCGGGCGGAAGGGTGGAGTGGTAGACGGCGACGAACCGGGTGATGCCGCCCTCGACGACCTGCTCCCACACCATGTCGGCGGCGTTCAGCCCGGTCTGCGGGCGGGCGGCGGCGGAGTTCTCCATCTTCACGGCGAGCGCCGGGCGGTCGGGGACCGCGTCGGCCGGCACCCCGGTCAGGGGCCAGGTGGGCCCGGACGGCGACGTGCCGGCGAGCACCGAGTCGAGGAACGGCAGGGCCGCCACGTGCGGCCTGAGGGCCGGCCACACGACGACGCCGGCGACCACCAGCACCGCGAGCAGGACCAGCCGGCCGGCGCGCGGACGCTTCTTCACCGCCTTCCGCTTGGCCGGCCCCGGTCGCTTACCGGTGCCCTTCGTGGGCCGGGAGCGGGTCGCCGACCCGCGGCCGGTCGTCGACCGGGTGCGGGGCCGTGGCGCGGTGGTCCTTGGCACGGGGGCTTCCTGACTCGGGGACGTCCTGCCTCATGTCTATCGGCACGGTCGGCCGGACCCACGACCGAGCCGCTCCCCGGCCCGAACCGAACCGGCTGGTCGGGGATGGCCGGCTCGACCGCGCAGCCGCCAGGGGCGTAGCCGCTCGCCAGCGCTCGTCAGCCCGACGCCGCTCAGATCGACACGCTGGTATCGCCCGGCGGTATCTTCCGCCGCGTGGCCATGACTCTCCGCCTCGACGACCAGGAGGCCGACGCCCTTCGCCGGCGGGCAGAGTTGGAGGGGCGTTCGGTGCAGGAGGTCGCGCGCCAGGCGGTGCGTGACTACATCGAGCGCACCAGCAAGCGAGACTCGCTGGACCGGGTGCTCGATGACGAGCTGCCCCGCTACGCCGAAGCCCTCGACCGCCTCGGCCAGTGATCCATCTCGATCTCGACGACCTGCCGCACGTGGTTGCGCGGACGCTCGGCGAGGTCCAGGTCCGCGATGCGGGATCTCGTCGAACGACGATGCCTACGACCCGGTGATCGCGGTGTCTGCGGGGAGCTCGACGAGACGCAGCCGATCGCCGAGAGGCTGGCCGCAGGCACCGAACCCTGGGCCTGACGCACGGCCGTTCCTCGATCAACGCACGGACCCATCGATCAACCGCGACAACCACGTGCACACAAGAGCGAGTCGCCCGGCGTCCGGTCACGGTCGCCTCCGCTCCCCGCGTCATCGCACAGTTCGGGTGGTCGGCTCGGTGGTCACGACAGCGACCTCCGGCTGGCTGGACGGTGATCGTCCGCATGGCGTTCGCTGGTGAACTGGCCAGCGCGCGGCTCGCGGTGATGTCGCTGCTCGCCGCTACCGTGCCCCGTGGGGCGTCGCAGACGACCCGCGAACGGGGGGAAGGCACATGGAGACGTCGTTCCGGCTGCCGAGCGTGGCCGCCGAGCCGATCGAGTGGCCCGAGGCGCTGGCCGCCGCCGTCCTGGGGTACGCGCGAGCGCAGCGCAACCTGCAGATCGCCTGGACGCCCAGCCACCGGAGGGGATCACCGTCAGCGTGCGGGCCTACGCCTACCGGGTCTACGACTGCGTGCCGCCGACGGACGACGACGAGCTCGCGTGGCTGGACGTCCTCGTGGTGGACGGCATCAACGGGAAGATGGACCAGAACGCGATCACGGCGTTGAAGCACGCGGCCGACCGGGCATGGCCGCACGTCCGGACGGCGATCAAACGTGCGGAAGGCCGGTCGCTCTGTGACCTCGACGAGGTCGAGGCCGGGCGCACTCCCCCGCCGGGGACCACGGGAGCGGCGCTGGCCGACGCCTGGCGCGAGTGCGCGGCGACCACGGGGATCAAGACCGCTCTCACGCACAAGTTGCTGCACCACAAGCGGCCGGAGCTGTTCCCGCTCATCGACAACGTGACCGCCCCGCGCCTGCGGAAGCACACCGACGACGACGTCAGCCTGTGGGGCGTCGTACACCGGGAGCTCACTGCGAACAGGGAGCAGTTCGACGCCCTCGAGAGAGCTTTCGCCCGGCTGGTGGACGGCGCGGAGGACGTCGCCCTGACCCGGCTGCGACTGCACGACATCCTGCTGTGGCTCCAGGCGAGCAGGAAGTGGGGGCACGCCGTCACCGCCGGCAAGGACACTGCCGAGTGGGCCCGGTGGCAGGACGGCAGCGCGGCCTGAGTGTTGCACTGGCCGTGCCCGGCGTACATCCGGAGCGGGGCGGCGCAGTGCGCACAGCCGTGACCGCGCGTTGCCCGGGGCTCGTGCCTAACGCTCCCTGATCGCCGAGCGAAGGGCGCTCAACGCCTTCCGCAACGGCGTCCGTGGGACGTCACGCAGGTTGAGCGGGGCGTCGGTGAGCTCCAGGAGGCGCGCCTCGCCCGCCGTCACCTGGTCCGCGGGCAGCGGCAGCGTCGCCACCCGAAGATGTGCGTGCATCCAGGCCGTGAGGTCGTCCTCGGGGAACGGCTGATCACCGGGCCGGGACAGGCAGGCGGCCAACGTCAGGCGGAACGTCGAGAAGTTGCGGTTGCCGCCCAGATGCATGGTGGCCACCCGGCCCCAGAGCGTGTTGGTCGAGCTGACGCCGTTCGGGCGGATGCCGCCCGCCCGGCCGGCGTAGATCAGCCCGGGTGAGACGTGGTGCCCGAGTCCGGCGGAGATCTCCTCGGCGCCCTGCGCGTCGGCCCACCAGCTGTAGAGCCCCGGCTGGTCGGACGCCGCCCGGCCGGCGGCGAGGAACTCGCCCGGGGGCACGGCGTTGCCCTCGTCCAACAGCCAGGCCACGTCCGGGATGCCGGGAGCCGCAGGCAAGGGTTCGTCGAGGTGCTGTGCCGGGCCGCCGTACCAGGCCAGTCGCTCGCCCTGCCGCAGCCCGGCGAGCGGCTGGACCAGCGTTGCACCCGCCCGGGCGAGCGGACCGACGAGCGGCTCGCAGTAGGCGCTGCCCGCGTGCGCCTCCACGGTCAGGCCGCGGAGGTCGTGCCGTTCACCGAGCTGTGCCACCACCCACTCCGCCCAGGCGCTGCGGTACCGGGCGGACTGCTTCGGCAGGTAGACGTCGTAGGGCGCGACGACCTCCTCGGGGTGGAGGAGGCCGAACTTGGCGCTGAGGACGTACCAGGGTCGGCCGCACCGGACGGCGAGATCCCGTGCTTTCCGGAAGGCGGCCCCTGTGAAGAGCTCTGCCGCGGGCGCCGAGCCGGTCGCCTTGGAGCCGGAGCAGCCGACGAGGACGACCTCGGCAACAGGATCGGCGGTCGCGGAGCCCCCGGTGCGCTGTCCCGGCTGCGCGAGCGGCGGGGCCGGTGTCGGCGTCGTCGGATCCGCCTCGGAAGGCGACGAGCCGCCCTTCCACGAACTGGTCGGGAAGCCGAGCCGGCCGAGGACGTCCAGCGCCCGGTGGGACGTGAACGCCGACCGTTCCGACCCGGTTGCCAGAGCGAGGACCTGCTTCGGCGGCCAGCGCGTTCCGTCGACGTCGACCCAGTGCGTGCGGAGTTCGTCGGGAGCGGCGTCGCGCAGCGCCGCTCGGACGGCCTCTGCGTCCAGTGAGTACGGGACACCCTCGAGCACGAACCCCACGGCTCTCCCTCAGCCGGTGGGCGTCGAGTCGGCGGACTGCGCGAGCCGTTGAGCCACGGCCGGGCCGCCCACCCGCCGGATCAGCTCCAGGTCGCCGCAGACCACGAGCAGGTCGCGGGCGCGGGACAGCCCGACGTACAGCATCTCGCGGGCGCGCTCCTCGTCCCGGAAGCCGTTGACCGCGAGGACGACCGCCGGCCGCTCCAGGCCCTTGAAGCCGAGCACGTGCCCGTAGAACAGGTCGTCGTCGCCCCAGAAGGAGTCCCAGTAGGCGTCCTGGCCGGCGGTCTGGCGCTCCGCCTGGACGGGGTGCCGCCGATAGGTGGTCAGCAGCGCCACCGACTCGGCCGGCCATCCGGCGTCCAGGAGCGCGGCCGCCTCGTCGTCCGCCGCGCCGATGGCGTCGTCGGTGTCGCACTGGACGAAGCGCACCGGGACGCCGTCGCCACCGCGGTAGCGCATCTGGCTGGTGGTCAGGCTGCCGAACGTGCCCGCGATCTGCTTGGTGTTGCGCAGGTTCTCGTCGAGGTCGAAGGGCGTCAGCGCGACCGGTGGGCGGCCCTGGCGCGCGAAGACCCGCTGCCCCTCGTCGGCGAACACGTAGAGGCAGCCTTCGTCCGGTGAGCGCAGCGCGGCCAGGACGGCCGGCCACCAGCTCTCGGCGAAGTCCTGCGCCTCGTCGATGACGATCGCGTCGAAGCGGTCGGCCACGGGCAGCGCGCCGGCGAGCTCCACCATGCGCTCGGGAAGGTACTCCTCCCAGTAGCCGCTGTCGTCGTCCGATCCCGGGGTGACGCCCCAGTCGATGCCCAGCCCGTGGAACGTTCCGACGTAGGCCGGGCGCTCCTTCGGCTTCCACGTCTCGACCCGGCGGCGGAGGTACTCGGCCAGGCCGCGGGAGTAGCACATCACCGCGACCCGCTCCCCCTCGAGCGTCAGCCGGCGGGCCTTCTCCAGCGCGAGCCAGGTCTTCCCCGAGCCGGCCCCGCCGCGCACCTCGACCCGCCGGTTGGAGCGCAGCCAGTCGAGGACGCGCGCCTGGTCGCGGGTGAGCAGGTCGCACTCGGCCTCGCGCTCGTGCAGCGTCGCGAGCAGGTCCTGCTGCGGGATGCCGACCCCGGCGAGGCAGTCGACGAACGCCTCGACGTCCTCGGCCGTCGGCGGCTCGACGTCGCTCTCCCACTGCCGCAGCGCGCTCGCCACCCGGGCCGCTGCCTGCGACAGGTCCGCCTTGTCCAGGACCATCCAGCGGGGCGCGTCGGGGGCGGCGAAGTCGTCCGGCAGCGTCGTCGCCGGCAGGGCGACCAGGTGGACCATGCGCGGGTCGCCGGCCGTCCAGCGACGGTCCCGGCGCAGGTAGTCGCGCAGCAGGTACTTGCAGCGCAGCGCCTGCTCGACCGGCCGGATCTGCTTGTCGATCCCGCCGCCGACCTGCCGCCACTCCCCGCCGCGGAGGTGGACGCTGCCGCCCTTGACCTCGATGACGGCGATCCCGAAACCCGGCCAGGCGACGATGACGTCGGCCTCGCGGTCCTCCCGGCGGTCGCTGAACCGCTGGCCGCAGACCATGACCGCGTCGTCGGGAAGCTGGTCGCGCAGCGCCTCGGCGAAGAGCCGCTCGGCGTGCGACTCGAAGACGGGACTGCTCGGGAAGACGCGCGCCGTCATGCGCGCACCGCGGACGTGGTCATGCCTCTGCCCCCGTGGCCGGCTCGGATGGATCGTCCCGGCAGCGTGACATGCCACACCGACATCTCCGCCGAACCGGGAGCCGAGTTCTCCACGCAGGGCACATCTGCCTCCGCCCGACGTTCCCCGGCAGTCCGCTCACACGGTCGGGACGCACTCCCCTCCCCCGAGCTGGGACAGACCGGTCAGGTCACCAGTGGCGAAGTCCAGCACGGTGTCCGTCATCGGGTGCATCAGCTGACCGGGGTCCGCGACGTGTGCGAGTCCGACCAAGTGGGCGAGCTCGTGGAGGACGACGGCGCGCGCACCCGCGACCCCAGCCGGATGGGCGAGCATGTCCTGGAAAGCGTCCGCGTCCAGTCCTACGACGCCGGTGACGAATACCCGCGGGCCGCCGGGCGGTTCCACGATGGCGCTGCCGGCGAGCCCGGCGACATAGCCGGCCAGCTCCGGATTCTCGGCCTCCGTCTGCCATGACACGAGCACGGGCGCCCAACGGTCCCCGTAGCGGTCCGGCTGGAAGCTCGAGCGCTCCTCCCACGCTGACTCGTCGGTGGCGCCGTCGAAGACGAATCGCAGGCCGGTGACGTCGGTAACCCTGGCGAAGGCTTCGTGGACCAGCGCGTCTCCCCCGGGCGGCGCATGGTCGGGACGGATGACGTAGTGGATCGGTCGGCAGGGGTCGTAGGCCACGGGTCGCTCGCCGTCGTCCTGCACTTCGATGAAGAGGTGGGTGCCACCGGGACTCGGTGCCGGCACGGGGGGTGCCGAGCGGGGCATCAGCGGCGTCGAAGCCGGGCGTCGGCCAGTTCGCCGGTCTGGCGTCGCCGATCACCCCTCCGACACCTCGGGGGTCGAGCACCACGGCGCAGAGGAGACCCACGCCCGCCAGGACGGCGACCAGGTATGCCAGACGACGGCCGCGGCGCCGGGCCGGGCCGGGCGCATGAACGACGGACGGGGTGACCAGGTGCGCCAGGGCTCCGGGGTGGGCGCCCGACCGCTCGCCTCGTCGAGCACCCACTGCGGCACCCGGCCGGTGCGCGACGTCCGGAGGCCGGAAGGCACCCGGCCCGGTCCTGCACCATTCCGCACTGTCGATCCCCCGCACTCGCCGCTGGCCTGACGTCCTCCCATCGGAACCTCCGCCGGCCCGGAGGAGGCCGACGGCGGGCTGCCTACTCCCGACGGGCGAGGCCTTGGCGACGGGCGGGGATCAGGGATCGATGAAGTGCTCGACGCAGGTCGCGCAGGCCCCCTCTGCGGCGACGAACGCTTCGGGCGCGGTGGACCGGCGGCAGGTGCGGCACCAGCGGAAGGACCGGCGCCGGTGCGACGCGATGGCCTCCGCCATCTCGGCCACGAGGTCCGGCTGGTGCAGGACGTCGTCCCGGGTCAGCCGCGGCTCGTCACCCATCAGCGGGCCGGGACGGCGCTGTCCCCAGGATGTCAGTGGCCGGGCCAGGACGAACCACGGGCCCTGCACGCCCAGCGCGAGCTGCGCCGGCTCCCCGCCGACGAACCACCGCACGCCGTCCTGGCCGTCGGCCGCGCTCTCGCGCCGCCACCCGGTACCCAGTGCCCGGACGAGGTCGGCGTGCCCGACGTCGAGCAGCCCGGCCAGCTCGGCCTCGTCGGCGGTGGGGTCGGACTCGCTCCCCCACTCCAGGTCGCAGCTCCGGCAGACGAAGGCCGGCTGCTCGTCCATCACCAGGCAGCCGCCGAGTGCGACCCGCCCGTGTTCCGCCTGCTCGAAGAGGTCGCCGCCCGGCAATCCGTAGACGACCGGGATGGAGTCCTCCCGCCCGCATCCGGGGCACACCCGCCCCGCCTGCACACCGACCGATCCGCCCATGCCACCCCCTGGTCCGCGCCGTCCCCGTGGCGGCAGGGCGGACCATGACAGGCACCACCGACAGCAACCGGCCGTCCGCAGAGCCGACCGCCGCAGCGCCACCCGATCGGGCGACGGCACGTCCGCCCGACTACCGGGTGACCGCCTCGGCCAGACTGCAACGCATGGAGTTCGAGGCCTTCTACCTGCCGCTGGGCGACAACCGGTTCGCGCCCACCCGGGCCACCGAGAGCCCGTGGGACCACAGCGCCCAGCACGGCGGACCGCCGTCCGCGCTGCTCGCCCACCTCGCCGCCGCCGCCGCCCGCGCTACGGGGGGAGGCTCCCGCCCGGCGCGGATCAGCGTCGACTTCTTCGGCGCCATCCCCCGCCGCGAGCTGGCCGTCGAGGTGTCCCCCGTCCGCCCGGGACGGCGGATCGACCTGACCGAGGCGGTGATGACCGTGGACGGCCGCACCGTCGCCGTCGCCCGCGTGTGGTCGCTCGCCGTCGGACCCACACCGCCGGTGGTCACCGAGCTCAACCCGCCACCGGCTGTCCCCGATACCTCGCCGGAGGTGCTGTTCGGCCTGCCCGACTGGGGCTTCGGACAGGCCCTGGAGTGGCGCTACACCGCCGGGTCACCGCAGGAACCCGGGCCCGCGGACGTCTGGACCCGGGTGTGCGTCCCCCTGGTTGCAGGGCTGCCCCTCACCGGTCTCGACCGCGCGCTCATCGCCGCCGACGCCGCCAACGGCATCTCCGTGGAGCTGCCCATCGACAGCTGGTGGTCCATCCCGCCGGGCATGACCACCCACCTGACCCGCGAGCCGGACGGCGAGTGGGTGCACCTCGCCTGCCGCACGCAGATCGCCGCCGACGGCATCGGGCTGTGCCACGGCGAGCTGTCGGACGAGCGCGGTTCGATCGGCGAGGTCGCCCAGCCGCTGCTCGTCCAGGCCCGCTGACAAGGCACCATCTCTTCACCTGGCCATGCGGCACGGGTCCGCCGGCACGACCGCACCCGTCCACCTCTCCGCCGTCGCCCAGGAGGCTTGAGTGACCCAGCGCATGCACCGCTCCCACCGCGTGGCGGGCGCCCTCGTCGGCTCGGCCGTCGGTGACGCGCTCGGTGCACCGTTCGAATTCGGCCCGCCGGGGCAGTTCTCCACCCGCTTTCCCTCCCCCGCGCGCGGCTCGAAGACGGAGATGTGCGGCGGTGGGTCGCTGGGCTGGGAGCCGGGTGAGTTCACCGACGACACACAAATGGCGCTGCTCGTGGCGACGTCGCTGGTGGAGCGGCGCGGGCTCGACGAGGCCGATGTCTTCCACCGGTTCCGCGCGTGGGCGGAGGCCGGGCCGCCGGACATCGGCAACCAGACCCGCACCGTCCTCGGCTCCGGCCGGCCGTGGGACGTCGCCGCGGCCGAGCACTTCACCCGGTCCGGGCACGCGGCCGGCAACGGCTCGCTGATGCGGACGACGCCGGCCGCCATCCGGTTCTCCCGTGAGGGCCGCGAGGCGACGATGGACGCCGCCCGGCGCATCTCGGCGCTGACCCACGGCGACCCGTCGGCGGGCGAGGGCTGCGCGATCTTCCACGAGCTGATGCGGGTGGCCCTGGACGGGGGCGACCCGCTGGCGGCGATCACGACGGCGCTGGAGGCGATGCTGCCCGAGCACCGTGAGCGGTGGGCGGCGGTACTGGCGCCGTCGTGGAATCCGGCGGACGCGACGGAGCCGAACGGCGCGGTGTGGCCGACGCTCGGCCAGGCGGTGTGGGCGCTGCGGCACGGCCGGGACTTCGCCGAGGTGCTACGGCTGGTGATCGATCTAGGCGGTGACACCGACACTGTGGCCTGCGTCGCCGGCGGGCTGGCCGGTGCGGTGTTCGGCATGGGCGGCATCCCGAGCCGATGGGCGTCGGCGGTGCACGGCAAGGTGCCCGGCCATGGCAACAAGGTCTGGCGGCTGGCCGACCTGCAGCAGCTCGCCGCCACGCTGGACGGCGGTGTGCAGCAGAACTACGACCCGGGCGTGATCCCACGGATCGGCCCGACCGAGGTCCTGCCCGGCATCTGGGCCGGGAACCTCGACGGCGCCCGGTTCAGCGACAAGGACTTCGCCGTCATCTCGCTGTGCCGGCTGGGCGAGCCGTTCCCGCACCCGGTGCACCGGATGGCCTACATCGCCGACAACGACCACAACGCCGACCTCGACGTCATGCTCGCCGACGTCCTGGACGACATGGCGGCGCTGCAGGAGGAGGGGCACCGGCTGCTGGTGCACTGCCACGGCGGCGCCTCCCGCACCGGGCTGGTGCTGCGCGGCTGGCTGGTGCGCGAGCAGGGCATGTCGGTCGAGGAGGCGACGGCGCACGTCGCCGAGCGCTGGCCCCACCTAGGCCTGTGGAACGACAGTTTTGCCGCAGCGCTGCACCGTCTCGAGACGTGACGGAACAGGGGACCAAGCCGAAATAACGAACGCAGGAGTCTCAACCGTCGCCGTGGGCGCGGGCGTCACGTTCCGGCGAGGACCCATGCATACAGTCCTGCTGAAGGCCGGAACGATAACGGGGGAAGCATGGACGCACACGTCGACATGTGGGACGAAAAGCCGGGCACGGACGCTGTCCACCGGGCCGAGGACCAAGCCGCCGTCGCACTCGTCGAGACGTCGGTGCCCGGCCTATACCTGGCCAGTGGGGACCTGTCCGTTCTCGGCACCCACGTCGTGCCGCTGACGTTCGACGCCGGAGCGGCAAGGTCGAAGGCGACCAACGTGGCGGCTAAAACGGTGGGCGGCGCGAACCTGGCCGCTCAGGTGGCCCACGGCATCAACTCGGCACGGGGCCTGGTTCGCCTCTCCCCGGACACCATCGCTGCCATGAAGGCAGGGGCGACGCCGCTCACCAAGGATGGCTGGAACCTCGGAACGCTGAAGAACGGCAACCAGTTCGCGCACTCGGTGCGCTGGGCTCCGGCTGGCGCCCAGGGTGCCGCCTCGGTCGCCGCATCCGCCGGCCCTGCGGCGGCGATCATGGCCATCCAGGCGCAGCTCGCCGAGATCTCCGAACTGGTGGAGGAGAACATCGCTCTCACCCGGTCGCTGCTTCAGGCGGTCGAGGACGAGCGGTGGGCGACCGCCAAGTCGCACTTCGACGCGATCGCCGAGGAGTTCGGCCATGCGAACGCGCTGGGGGAAGTGACACCCAGCATCTGGGCACAAACGCAGGCCCAGGCGAGCGAAACCAAGCTGCGCGAGCTGCTGGAGCTGTCACTGCGGGCCGCGCGGCGGCACCACGAGGAGCTCACTGCACTGGAGAACTCGACAGCCCGCCGTGCCTGGCTGGACACGAACGCCCGGAACGTCACTCAGGAGGCGCAGACGCTGCTGATGGCGCACAGCGCGTGGCTCCGCTACCAAGCGCTGCGCGCGGGGTACCTCTACCGCACCGCCGCGGACGATCCCCAGGATGCCGCTCTCCTCGAACGGGTTCTCGCGGGGGCCCAGCGGAGGGATGCAGAGGTGCGCGCGGTGGCCTTCCCTCTTCTCGAGGACGTCTACCGGCTGCTGCGCATGCTGGACGAAGGCACGGGGTCCGCCTGGAAGAAGCTATTCCCGGGCGCGCGGGACCGAGAAGCAGTACGCGATGCGGCCGGCCGCGTCGCAACTCAGCTCGGCGCACTTGCCAGCCATCACGGCGCCTATGAGGCCGATCCGCCACCGGCCCCGGTCGATTTCGCCCTCCTGCCTCACACCCCGTTGAAAGCGATCACCTCGCGGCTCCGCTGGATCCTCCGGGAGAGCGAGGCGTTGGTCGCGGTGACGAAGTCCGGCGGTTGGCTGGAGCTGGAGCGCTACCTCGTGTTCACGAGCAGCCGCATCCTCATCGTCCGCCAGGGCAACTTCCTCAGTGACGGGGACGTCGACCAGGACGTCCCGTGGACCTCGGTGCGGAGCATCGCCAAGGTTCCCGACAGCGATCGGGACGACGGGTTCGACCTCCGGATCGAGCACGGGGCAGCCGAGAAGCCGGATGTCCGCACATTCGCGCTGCGCGACTCGTCGCTGACCCACCGCGGAGATGATTTCGTGGAAAGTCTGACCGCCCTCGTGGGCGGGGCGGCTCGCGCGCTCGAGGCCTGAGGACCCGAATCGCCGGGGGGCGGGGCTGTCGGCCGCTGCGGATTCGTGAGGCGCGGCGGCCGGAGGTGTCAGTCGCAGAAGTCGCAGCGTCCCGAAGCCGGGAGCGCCGTCCAACACGTGGTGCAGGTCCGCGGAGGGGACGGCGGGGTGGGGGCGGCAGGACGGCGAGCCCGCGGCTCCAGCTGCGGCCGGCCGGCCTCCTTCGTCGTGTAGAGCTCTGTCATCTGCGTCGCCGCGTCGTCGGGGACGTCATCGCAGTACGCCCGGTAGCACGTCAGGCGGTCAGCGGCCGCGGCACGCTGCCGTTCGACGGAGGAGTCGAAACCCGCAGGGTGCTCGTGATTGACGTAGCCGTCGCCGACGCCCTTCGCCCCCACCCGTACCACCAGGGCGGACAGAGGGGGCTTGCCGCCGGTGAGCGTGGCGGCCTGCAGCGGTCCCAGCACCTGCCTCGCCCACTGGTGCGGCAGCATCCTGGTGCGGTACCCGGTGGCGTCGAAGACCCGTTCGCGGAGCTGCTCGTAGGTGATCGTCGCGCCGTATTCGGCCGCGACGTGCTCGAGGATGACCTCGGTGGCCTGTGTCCAGGCGGCCACTGCGACCGGCCAGTCGACCTTCCTGGTCGGGGCGGAATCGTGCCACGTGCCCGGGTTCGTCACGTCACCCTCCTCAGAACAACTTATCCGACCGCTGAGGAAGCGCTTCTGCCACCGGCGCTCGCCATCGCCCACGTTGGGGTAGACCGTCGGGCGAGCGGTTTCCCGTCAACGCTCATCTTGGTGGAAGGGCCTGCGCAGTGGGTCGGCTCGGGGGCGGTGGCTGCTGGCGAGCCTCGGCTCGGCGGAGTCGGTAGCTGATCTACGCATCGTCCTGGCGGAGACCGCAGCAAGCCGTGCCGACCGACCCGCGCTGTGGACAGCCCGCGATCGCCAGGTGTCTGTCCCCCGACATGCGGATCTGCATGCCAGCGCCGGCTCGCCAGCGCGCTGGAGCGCCAACACCGGCCACTCCCGTCCGCCCAGGGGCACATGAAGAGCGCATGGTACGACTTGTTGAGCAGGGCCTCGGCGCCGACGGCCGCGACCACGCACACAAGATGTTCGGCCTCGTGGTCGTGGTAGCAGCACAGCTCGACGTCCACGGCGACGGGACTGTCTCGAGTTCAGCAGACTCGTCGGGTGTGGTGATCAGGCCGCGGTAGCGGCGAGGCTGAGTGTCTCGTACTCGACTGGGGTGAGTCGTCCGAGACGGCGTTGCCGGCGCCGGCGGTGGTAGGTCCGCTCGATCCAGGTGATGATCGCCAGCCGTAGTTCTTCTCGAGTCGCCCACCGCTGCCGGTCGAGCAGGTTCTTCTGCAGCAGTGCGAAGAACGACTCCATCGCCGCGTTGTCACCGCAGGCACCGACCCGGCCCATCGAGCCGACCAGGCCGTTGTTCTTGATCGTGCGAACGAAGGCATTCGACCGGAACTGGCTGCCGCGGTCGGAGTGCACCGTCGTGCCTACCGGGCTGCGGCGGACGATGGTGTTGCGCAGCGCCGCCACCGCCCAGGGAGGCCCTCATCCGCGAGTCGATGGAGTAGCCGACGATCAGGCCTGAGTAGACGTCCTTGATTGCGCAGAGGTAGAGCTTGCCCTCGGCGGTGTGTTCGGGATGTCGGTCAGCCACAGCTTGTTGGGCGCGGTGGCGATGAAGACGCGGTCGACCAGGTCGTCGTGCACCGGCGGGCCGGCCTTCCGGTTCAACCCCCGCTTCTTCGCGAAAATCGACCAGATTCGCTGCTGCGAGCACAACCGGGCGACGCGGTTCTCACCTGCGGCGATGCCTTGCTCGCTGAGATCGTCGGCGATGAATCGGTAGCCGCCGGCGGGGTCGTCGCGGTGGATGTCGTAGGCGGCGTTGATCAGCTGCGCGTCGTCCCAGTCGCGCTGGCTCACCGGGTTCTTGCGCCAGGCGTAGTAGGCCTGCTTGGAGAAGCCCAGCACCCCGCAGGTCACCGCCAAGGGGATGTGCTCGGCGGCGAGTCCACGGACCAGCGGGTAGGTCATTCTGGGAGGACGTCGCGGGCGAAGTAGGCCGTCGCTCGGCGCAGAATCTCGTTCTCCTGCTCCAGCAGCTTGTTCCGCCGGCGCAGCTCCCGCAGCTCGGCAGACTCGTCCTGGCCACCACCGCCTCGGTCACCGCTGGCCGGTGGCGCGAGGCCGTCCTCCCGGTCGGCAATTTTCAGCCAGCGCTGCAGACAGGACTCTGAAATCCCGAAGTCTCGCGCGACTTGGGAGATCGACGCCTCGCCCTTGCGGGCCACGGCGATCACGTCACGCCGGAACTCCGGCGGGAACGGCTTGGGCACGGTGCTGATCCCTCCAGCGAGGCCGAAGCCTCACAGGCAAGGAGTCAACCGAACCCGGGGCAGTCCCTCCTGACGTTGAACGACACCACCTCGTGCGCCTTCCCCGGGCCGAGGAGCTCTACTGGGTCCGCCAGAAGCGTCCGTCCAGCGCGTGCGACGACCTCATGCGACCGATCTTGTTCGGCGCCCCCTTCCGAATGCGGTGGAGCTGCTTCGGGTGACCACTTACACGCCGCGGGCGGCCTTCTTCAGTGATGCCTGAGACTCGCAGGTGCACCACCTGGCGCACCGTCCCCACAACGGAGAACTCAGGTCTGGAAAGGCTGGAGTCTGGAGGGACATCGGCTTACGGTCCGGGTCGAGCCGCAAACGGTGGGTGGCCGAGTCTTCGGAAGTTGTCGGACTCCCCCTACCGTCCGCCGGCGTAATCAACGGGGACGGGTGAAGCGAGCGTGAACAGCAGGCGATGGGCGGGGTCTGACGGCGACGTCGGTCAGGCAGTCATCACGGAAGCGCGCCAGTGCCTGGACGCCTACCGCGCCAAGCCCAACCTCGTCGAACAAGACGCCGGCATCGAGATCTCGAACGTCGAGGGCGGGTACGGCCGCAAGCAGCTCCATGAGCTCCTCCAGAACAGCGCCGACGCGATGATCTCGAGCCCGGGCCGGGTCGCGATCGTGCTGACCGGAGACGCGCTCTACTGCGCGAACGAAGGGCAACCGCTCCGACCTTCGGGCGTCGCAGCTCTCATGGCGTCTCACCTGTCGACCAAGCGCAGCGATCAGATCGGTCGCTTCGGCCTGGGATTCAAGTCGGTGCTGGGACTCAGCGACACCCCGGAGATCATCAGCACCTCGGGCTCACTCCGCTGGGACAGGGTTCAGTCGCGGCGCCGCATCCTCGAGGTCGTTCCGACGGCGAAGCGCACTCCGGTCCTTCGGCTGGCCGAGCCGGTCGACGCCGGGCAGGCTGCAGCCGACGACCCCGTGCTCGCTGAACTCATGCAGTGGTCCACAACGGTCGTCCGTCTTCCACTTCGGCCCGATGTGGACTGGTTGTCGGACGAGCTCCAGCGCTTCCCTGCGGAGTTCATGCTCTTCAGCCCCCACGTGCGCCGGCTCGACCTCGACGATCGGAGCACGAATAGGCGACGCAGTTGGACGGCGCAGCGCGAGGGCTCTCGCGTCGAGCTGGTGGGCCCGGGCGGTTCCACCTCGTGGCACGTCTTCCGAGCGGATCACCGCCCCTCCCCCGCCGCTCGGGCCGACGCGGGTGAGATCGCCGGGCGTGACCGCATCGACGTGGTGTGGGCGGTACCGGACCGCGGCCGCGCGGCAGCCGGTCAGTTCTGGGCCTTCTTCCCCACAAACTCGCGCACGACGCTGAGCGGCATCATCAATGCACCGTTCAAGACGACCGAGGACCGCCACGACATCCTTGACGGCCCCTACAACCGGGAGATCCTCGAACAGGTGCTTCCCGGCATGGTGGCGGAGCACCTCCACGAGCTCGTCGAGCCCGACGATCCCTCGAGCATCATCGAAATCCTTCCCGCCCGCGGTCGAGAGATCAGATCCTGGGCGGACGACTCACTGAACGTGCCGGTCATGCGCGAGGTGGCGAAGGCGCCGTGCATTCCGGACATGACCGGAACACCTCGCCGTATCCCGGAAGTGAAACTGAGCCCGCGCTTCCTCACGGACCACAGTCGCTGGGCCTCGATGTGGGCAGGGGTTTCCGAAGGTCCCACGGACTGGATCCATCCATCGGTCGACGACCGGACGGAACGACGAGCCAAGGCGACGCGGCTCTACGAGATCGCGCGCGTCGCCGAGTCGACCACCGAGGAGTGGCTGCAGGCGCTCGCAGCCAGCAGTGTTCGCGGCTCCATGGTGGCCGTCCAATTGGCGGATCTGATCAACATGGGCGACGCAGCACAGCTTCAGGCTGTTCGCCGCGCAACCACCGTCATGTGCGCGGACGGACGCCTGTCCCCGCCGTTGCCCGGGAGAATTTTCCTTCCTGATCCGTCCGAGCCCGCCGGCCAAGGGTTCGTCCATCCCGAACTCGCCCGGGATCCGGAGACCGCTGCTGCGCTCGGTCGACTGGGCATTCGCCCGCTGGACGCCGTGGGTCGTCTCTCGGCCCACGTCGCCAGGATGGCAACAGGGGAGACCAAAGGTCCGGACGTGGCTCGCCTGTGGGAACTGGCGCGGCAGGTCGGGGCCGAGGAAGCCGCGCAGGCGATGGAATCCGGCTTCGGACGGGGTCGGACGCCGGTTCGCAGCCTCGCAGCGAAACCTGCACCGATCGACGCGTGCTTGCTTCCCGGCACCATCGTTCCGTCCGACGGATCGCGTGACGCCGAATTCGCGGTGGACATGCGGTTCCACGCCTCTGATCACCAGTTGCTCGCTCGGCTCGGTGCGGTTCCGGGCCCCCGCCTGACGACTCGGCCGCCTGACGAGAGCTGGTACGAGACGTGGCTGGACGAGGCTCGATCGACATTCGTGAAGGCGGCCGGCTCCTGGGGCACTCGCGTGTCCCCGACGTCCATCGTTGTGCGGCCGGGACCGACCGCTGCCCATCTGACGCTGCTGCCGAAGCTGTCCACTCTGGCGCGTGTAGCCATGACGCGCGAGGCACTGGCCCTCGCGACGCAGAGCTGGGCGGTGTACTCGGAGACCCGTGGTTCGATCGAGCCGGTCCTGTTCACCAACCCGGGTGTCTGGTGGATCCGCAAGCACGGCCTGGTGGACACCCCGCTGGGCCCGTGCCCGGTAGCGAGCGCCGTCGGTCCGGTGGAGGGCGTCGCCGCGGACCTGCTTCCGGTGCCGGTCGGCCTGGACGACAAGGCAATCACCGCCCTCGGGATCCGCACCACGGTGGACGCCGATTGGTGGTCGCGTTTTCTCGTCCTTGCCCAGGAGACCTTCGACATCACGAAGGTTCACCGTCTGTACCCGGCCGCCGCACGGGCCGGCGCAACTCGGCCACCGACTTTGCGCATCGAGCACGCGGGTGGCATCGGCGACGCACCGTCCGCAGAGGTCGTCGTCACCGACGACCCGGTCGCGTTCTCGCTCCTCAAGGACTCGGCCGACGTCGTCCTGGTCGACTCCGACCGCGACGCCGAAACTCTCCGAAACCTGTGGAAACTCGGTGACGCGCGGTCGATGCTCCGGCGCACAGTGCTGTCCGCGCCGTCGGGCGAGCCGATTCCTGTCATCGACCGGTTCCCCGGTCTCCGGGTCACCGCACCGACCGTGTCACCGTCCTACACGTTGGTGCCGTGCACCGAGCTGGCCATCGAGGTCGTCGCAGAAGAGGGATCGACGCAATCGGTGGCCGACCGTCGATCCGTCACGGAAGGCGACGTCCTCTACTTCCGGGACGACATGTCACCGACCGAGCTCCTCGAAGCGGTGAACGGCGGATTTCGTCTGGGGCTCGATCAGCGACAGCTGCAGCAGACGATCGAGATCGGTCTTCGCCGGGAGCAGAGCGACGTCGCCAAGAAGGTCCGGGCCGCCTCGTCGGTCGACGACAAGCTCCTTGCACTGGCCGGCGAGGAAGAGCTTCGCAAGCTCGTGCCGGCGGAGGCGATCGAGGTCGCGCAAGCACGCCAGCGGCGCAAGCTCGAACCGGTCGAGATCGCGCGGATGGCCAGAACCGCAGCCGGGACCCAGATCATCCGGAAACTCACCCCGGCCATCGAAGCTAGGGGCATCACGGTGCCCACCGTGCTCAACGGGGGCAGCACAGCTGCTGCCTTCACCGAGAAGCTCGGGCTGCCCGACGAGTACGCGGGCTCACGTACGCCACAGCGAGCGGCCGTACAACTCGTGGACGGCCCGGTTCGGCTGCCCCGGCTCCACGACTACCAGGCCGAGACCGTCGAGCGAGTCCGGAAGGTGCTCCGGGCGGAGGGGCTGAGCCGAGGGCTTGTCGCGCTGCCGACCGGATCAGGCAAGACACGCGTCGCGGTCGAGGCGGTCATCGACCACATCCGCGAGGAGGACCCCGAGGCCCTCGTCGTCTGGATCGCCCAGAGCGACGAGCTCTGCGAGCAGGCCGTCGAGACGTGGTCGTACGTGTGGCGAGCCGTCGGGGCGCACCGGACGAGTCTCACCGTCAATCGCCTCTGGGCCTCCAACGACGCCGCGCGGGTCAAGAGCGGGGCGCAGGTCGTCGTGGCGACCGACGACAAGTTGAGCTCCGTCTCCATCCAGGACCGGTACGACTGGCTGAAGCAGGCGTCGATCGTCGTCGTCGACGAGGCCCACACCTCCGTGTCGAAGACGTACACGGCGCTGTTCAACTGGCTTGAGCGCGGCACTCGTCAGCGCGAACGCCCGTTGCTCGGTCTTTCGGCCACCCCTTACCGAGGCACGAACGAGGACCAGACGAAGCAGCTCGTCAATCGCTACGACGGGAACCTCCTGACCGACGGGCTCTTCGATGAGGAAGACCCGCACCTGTACCTCCAAGGGCTTGGCATCCTCGCCCGCGTCCGGCACGAGGAGCTCGAGGGCATGCGCCTGACGCCGTTGCGCTTCTCGAGCAGTACGGACGACGGCGACGGCTCCCATCTGCTCGAGAACCGCATCGACCTGGCGCAGGTGGCCCGGGACGAGGACAGGAACCACCGCATCATCGACTCGCTCCTCAAGGTCGGGCAGGATTCGACGGCGCTCGTCTTCGCCGCATCGGTCCAGCATGCGGAGATCCTGGCCTCTGTTCTGGATGCCGAAGGTCTGCCTGCAGCGTCCATCTCCAGCTACACCACCCCGGCCGAGCGCCGGGAACGGGTTCGCCAGTTCCAGTCGGGTGACATCAGGGTGCTGACGAACTACAACGTTCTCTCCCAAGGCTTCGACGCGCCGAAGGTCGGTGCCGTCTACGTCGTCCGGCCCACCTTCAGCCTCAACCGCTACCAGCAGATGATCGGTCGGGGTCTCCGGGGTCCGCTGAACGGTGGCTCCGAGGAGGTCCTCATCGTCAACGTCAAGGACAACATCGACGCCTTCGGCGAGCGGCTCGCCTTCCACCACTTCGACGCTCTGTGGCGGGAGCGCGCATGAGTGTCGAGCTCGACAACAGTCAGCGCGCCGTCGTCGAGGCCGACGCCACCGAGCGCCTGTTGGTGATCGCCGGAGCGGGCCGTGGTAAGACGGAGGTCATCGCCGGCCGGGTCGACGAGCTGGTCCAGTACCACGGGTTCAACCCGGCCGAGGAGCTCCTCGTCCTGACTTTCTCGCGCGCCGCCGTCGCCGCGGCCCGTCGCCGGCTGGAGCAGCGCGGTACCGGCGCGGTCGGCATCAGTACCTTCGACTCGTTCGCGAGCCAGCTCCTGCTGGAGGCCGGGGAGGATCCGTCCTCGATCGGCGGATTCGACAGGCGGATCAGGGCCGCGACCGATGTCCTACGCCGCGAGGACCTGACGCGCGTAGGTCTCCTTCGACACGTCCTTCTGGACGAGGTCCAAGACCTCGTCGGAGATCGGGCGGAGCTCGCCCTGGCGCTGCTCGAGCAGGTCGACGCGGACTGCGGCTTCACCGCCCTCGGCGACCCCCTCCAGGCGATCTACGACTGGCAGCTCGAGGATGCCCAGAGCAGGACCACGTCGCAGCAGTTCATGAGCCGCCTCGTCGACGACCTCGGCGCGCGTCGCACGGCCTTGGAGGTGGACTACCGCGCCCGCGGCAAGGAACCTCGCTGGGTCGTCGAGCTGGGCGAATCCATCCGCTCCTCGGACGAACCCGCGGCGGCCGTGGCCGCCGTCTCCGACTTCGTCGACATCCTCCTGGATCTGGGGCCCTTGGCCGACGCCACCAACCTCGTGGACCGTTCTCCGGCGACGACCGCCGTGCTGTGTCGGACGAACGGCCAAGCCCTCACGGCCTCGAAGCTGCTTCGTGAGGCAGGCGTCCGCCACGTCCTCCGCCGTCCCCTCCGGGACGTGGGCGTCGCACCGTGGGTGGCCTCCGCGCTCGGATCTATGGACACGCCGGCGGTCGACCGCCACGAGGTAATCGATCTGATCGCTGCAGCAGCTCCCGGAGTGGATCCGGAGGAGGCGTGGGTCTCCCTCAAGGAAACTGAGGGGCGTACCCACGAGCGGGATCTCCTGGACCTCGGGACGCTGCGCACGGCGCTCCGCAGCCGCTCCGTCCCCCTGGGGCTTGCGGCCTCCGATGACGCGACCGTCGTCGTGTCGACGATCCATCGCGCCAAGGGCCTGGAGTTCGACCGGGTGCTGTACATGCCCGCGGACACAAGACGTCTTCCCGCTGACGATCCCGAGGCCGAGATGAGGGTCACGTACGTGGCTCTCTCCCGCGCACGCGACGAGCTCTACGTGTGCGGGCCACCCAGGGAGGCGGTCCGAACGTCGGAGCTGCGGTCGGGCCGGTGGGCGGTACATGTCTTCCGTGGCCAGAAGCGCTATCCGTGCGGCATGGAGGCCACGTCGGCCGACGTCGACGTGTTGCAGCCGGTCACCGAGGACGGCGGCAATGGTCAGGCGGTGCAGAAGTGCCTGCTCGGGGCGGAGCTCGTGGGTGCAGCCGTCACCGCCGTCCGCGAGGACGACACGCCGGTCGAAGCCCCGCGGTACGCATTGCGGCTCACCGACGGCGACGCACTTATCGGTCGCACATCCGAGCACTTCGGCAGGGCCCTCGTATCCACCTTCGGCCGCCGACGCCCCGGCCAGTCTTGGCCTCGGCGGATCAACGGCCTGGCGGTCGCATCCGTCGAGACGGTCGCCGGCGACCCGGAATACACACGACGTGCCGGCCTCGCCGGCAGCGGCCTCTGGCTGGTGCCCCGTCTGACGGGACTGGCCTGGCCCGACTGGAAGAGCGAGTGGGAGAGCTGAACGCATGGGTCTGACCGAGAAGTACGCCTTCCGCACCGAGATGGTCCGGCGGCTGCACGACGACCTCATCGGCCCGCGTGGGGGCGACGAGCACGAGACGATCGACGAGTCCCCTCTCGACCGCTACATCGCCGGGGTGCTGTGGCCGGCCGACAGCGGCACCCAGGACGCGGTGGCGGAGGAGCCGGTCGACGGAGCCGGTGAAGAGACGGGCCCGACCGACCTCCCCGTCTCGCAGTCGCGCATGCGCTACCCCTCGTCCGCGGGCATCACCTTCACGGTCGACGCGAACGTCGTCGATGAGGTCTCCATCCGGGTCTCGGCAGCCCGGTACCTCCCTGGGGACGAGGTGCAATCCGAAGCGGACCAGCGGTCGCGTGCGCGTGATCAGCACCGGGTCACCTGGAAGCGTTCGCCTGTCCACCTCGCGCCTGTCCCGATCCGGCTCGACGGTTCGACGAGTCGTCGCCAGGAGATCGTGCCTGGACTCGACCTGTACGCCCTCGTCCGCAAGCCCTCCGACGGGCTGGTGACGGTGACTGCCGCCCTGATCAACAAGCAGCCGTCGACCGCAGGTCACCGGGACGAGAAGAGCTGGTTCCAGGTCGAGATCGAAGCGACCACGGCCGAGCCCGCGATCGTCGACCGCGCCACGTCGCCGACCATCGGCAAGGACGACGACCTCGACACCGGAGCCCTGCTGTACAGGAACGCGCACACGTTCGCGTCCGGTCACGGTTGCGCCGCCACATGGGACCGGACGGGCGCTTCGCGCGTTGCCTCGGTCCGCACGACGTTCATCCCTCAGCACTCGCTGCAACGGGCGAAGCCCAGTCCTGTGCCGGGAGCCGACCTTCGCATGTCCTTCCTGGCCCGGGCCGAGGACGAGGCGGTGCTGTCGAACCTCATTGAGGTCGTGCACGCGTACCGGCGTTGGATCGGTGAGGAGAAGTCGCGTGCCGAGCGGGACGACTGCGTCGAGGACGCACTTCGACCGGTCGCACGGCGGCACATGCAGCAGGCCGAGGAAGCCGCCGCCCGCATCGAGGCAGGGATCGATGTCCTGACGACGGATCCGGACGCGATGCGGGCCTTCCGGATCATGAACGAGGCGATGCAGCTCCAGCGGGCCCGGCAGGACTGGATCCGCAACGGTGCCGAGGGCACCGTGGACGACGGTGACGAGCAGCGGTGGTACCCGTTCCAGCTCGCGTTCATCCTGCTCAACCTCGCCGGCCTCAACGATCCTGAGCACCCGGATCGGGACACCCTGGACCTGCTGTGGTTCCCCACAGGTGGTGGAAAGACCGAGGCATACCTCGGCCTGATCGCCTTCACCATCGCGCGACGACGGCTCCGCGACTCGTCGGCCACCGGCGTGGCGGTGATCATGCGATACACGCTCCGACTACTGACCATCCAGCAGTTCGAGCGTGCCACCGCGCTCATCTGCGCACTCGAGTGCCTGCGCCGTGAGCGACCGGAACTCGGGACCGACCGCTTCTCGATCGGCCTGTGGGTCGGCGGGGCCGCAACTCCCAACACCTTGGACGACGCGCGGAAGGCCCTCAACAAGCTCGGCAAGGGGCACGACGTCGAAGAAGGCAACCCGATCCAGCTGCTCAAGTGCCCGTGGTGCGGCGGCACTCTCGGCCCGGACCAATACGCCATCGTTAACCACCCGGATCGACACCTGAGGGTCGCCTGCGGTCGGTCGGGATGCGATTTCTCCTCCGGCCTTCCGGTGCACCTGGTGGACGAGGACGTCTACCGCGAACGGCCTGAGCTCGTGATCGGCACCGTGGACAAATTCGCGCGGATGGCCTGGACCGAGAGGGCGGGGTCCCTGTTCGCGCGAGACGGTCAGGGACACCGACCCGAGCTGGTCATCCAGGACGAGTTGCACCTCATCTCCGGGCCTCTCGGTTCGATGGTCGGGCTCTACGAGACGGCCGTGGACGCGGCGTGCGCCGTCGACAGTGCGGATCCGTTCGCACCACCCCGGGGTCGCGCCAAGGTCATCGCCTCGACGGCGACGATCCGGCGGGCCACCGAGCAGGTGCACTCGGTCTTCAATCGAGAGGCTGCCCAGTTTCCGCCACCGGGGATCGATCCCGATCTCTCGTTCTTCGCCGAGCCGGCGCCGTCGACGGAGCTGGGAGACCGTGCCTATGTCGGAGTCATGGCGCCCGGCACCAGTCACCAGTCCCTCATGATCCGCGTGTACGCGTCGCTGCTGCAGAGCGCCCAGGACATCCCCGGCGATGTGGACACACGTGATCCGTACTGGACGCTTCTCGGCTACTTCAGCAGTCTGCGCGTCCTGGGTTCCGCCGAGCTCCAGGTCCGCGACGACGTCAAGATCCGCCTCGGCCTGCTCGCCCGTCTGGCCGGAACGCAGGAGCGACCCATTCGGCAACTGTCGGAACTCACGAGCCGCGTCGGGGCCCGCGAGATCCCGGAGAGGCTGAAGCACCTCGAGGTGAGGGTCGACGACCGTGGGGCCGACGACGTCGTGCTCGCGACCAACATGATCTCAGTGGGCCTCGATGTGGACCGGCTCGGAGTGATGGCCGTGATGGGCCAGCCTCAGTCGAGCGCGGAGTACATCCAGGCGACGAGCCGCGTCGGGCGCAAGCATCCTGGCTTGGTCGTCACGATGTTCAACTCCGCTCGCTCCAGGGACCGTTCGCACTTCGAGAACTTCATCCCCTTCCACCAGTCCGTGTACAGGTCCGTGGAGGCGACGAGCGCGACGCCGTTCGCCGCCCGCGCTCGTGACCGGGGTCTGCACGGCGTGCTGACGTCGATCGTCCGCCTGCTCTTCAACGACCTGAGCACCAACACCGGAGCCGGCATGGCGGCCGGTCAGCGCGACAAGCTCGAGCTGGCGGCCGCGATCATCGCCCGACGGGCTCAGGACTGCTCCGACGACGGCGACGAGACGGCTGCGCAACTCGACGACCTGGTGGAGGAGTGGCTCGGAGCCGCGGAGTCGAAGCCGGGGCTCGCCTATTGGCTGCGCAACAACTGGGACGCGTCGTTGCTCGTCGATCCCGCCACCATGCTCGTCAACGACGACATCCCTGACTTCGATCAGGGCCAGGTGCCCTGGCCGACGTTGCAGAGCCTCCGGGACGTCGACGCCGAGAGCGGCCTGTACCAGGTGGCACTGAGGAAGGAACGATGAACCAGACCCCGAAGGCGCGCCGCAGTCAGCTCATCTCGACGTTCGGCGTCGGCGGCCTCTTCCCGTCCGAGAACACCAGCTTCATGATCGCCGGCCTCGAGCACTGGGACGAGAAGCGAGCCGACGTGGCGAGCGAGCCCCGTCTGGCCCGGTCGCTCGGAGTCACGTCCCTCCTCATGCCGCCCGCGGGCGGCCGTCGGGACGTGCCCGTCGTCAGGTTCCCGCAGATGCAGATCTGCCCGAGCTGCCGACGGATCGGTCTCCCGTCCGATTTCCGATCACCGTGGAACCAGGCGGTGTGCAACCTCTGCCGCCCGTCCGCTCCGCTGACTCCGTCCCGTCTCATCGTCGCCTGCCGCATGGGCCATGTCGGGGAGTTCCCCTACTTCAGCTGGGCGCACGCCGGCCGAGGGGAACGGTCCGAGGGCAAGCACGAACTGCGTCTGGTCAGCCGCGGCCGGACCTCGTCCCTGGCGGACCTGATCGTCGAATGCTCCTGCGGGATCCCGCCCGTGGGGCTGGACGGCTCCTTCGATGCTGCGGCGCTGAAGGGCATCACCCGCTGCC
Source organism: Blastococcus sp. SYSU DS1024 (assembly GCF_054050795.1). Classification (NCBI taxonomy): domain Bacteria; kingdom Bacillati; phylum Actinomycetota; class Actinomycetes; order Geodermatophilales; family Geodermatophilaceae; genus Blastococcus; species Blastococcus sp. SYSU DS1024. Next base: position 113,255 of record NZ_JBJHAA010000002.1, on the reverse strand, counting down.
GGGGAGAACGTCCCTGGTTGGGCCCGAATGCGTCCCAGGAGTGCGACGAGACACCCTGCACGCTGCAGCGAGGCGCGTCGAACGTGTGGTTCCCCGCCGTCCGGTCGGCGATCTCCATCCCTCCGTTCTCGGAGGCACTCGCTCGGTTCGTGGACCGGGAATGGGACTCACTCAGATCCCCCGAGTCGGTCGATGCGCCGTGGCTCATCGACGGCCTGGTGAAGAAGAGCCGTGGGCGGTTCACTGCGGAGCAGATCATCGGCGAGACGCGTCGCCGTCACGAGGCCGAGGCGGCAGAGGACGACCTGACCGAGGCGTCCCTACGCCGGGACGAGTACCGGGCCCTCCTGGAGGGACGTCCGGAAGAGCGGGACGGCTCCGACTTCGTCTGCCTGGAAAGGCCTGTACCGGCCGAGCTCGCCGATCATGTCTCGGCCGTCCGGAAAGTGACCCGACTCCGTGAGGTCCGCGCCTTGTTCGGCTTCTCGCGGTTGTCCGCGGTGTCCGACCCCTCGGATCCCCGATTGTGCCAACTCAGCCAGCACCGACAGACCTGGCTGCCCGCGATCGAGGTACTCGGGGAAGGCGTCTTCCTCCAGATCGACACCGCGGCCGTTCAGCGCTGGGCGCACGACCGCTTCGCAGAGCGGAGAAGGAAGCTCCTGCAGGACGCGTCCGACAAGGCCGATCAGGCAGCCCGTCGACCACCCTCACGGGAGGTCGACATCGCTCACGTCCTGCTCCACACGTTCGCCCACGTACTGATCGACCAGCTGGCGCTCGAGGCGGGTTACCCGGCAGCCTCCATCCGCGAGCGGCTGTACGTCGACGATTCGATGTCCGGGGTTTTGCTGTACACCGCCACGTCGGACTCCGCCGGAAGTCTGGGCGGCCTGGCGGCTCAGGCGGAGGAGGACCGCGTCGGTCGACTGGTCGTCGACGGCCTCGAGCGGCTGTCGTGGTGCTCCTCCGACCCCGTGTGCATCGAGTCGGTCGGCACCGGGACCGACGGGCTGAATCTCGCGGCCTGTCACGCCTGCGTCCTCGCCCCGGAGACGTCGTGCGAGGAGCAGAACGTCCTGCTCGACAGGGCTCTTCTTTTCGGGACGCCTGACGAGCCGGGCGAAGGCTTCTTCAGCTCCTTCGCTTCGAACGGCCTGTAGGAAGCACATCGCGAGGCGGGTCCGGTGTCGCCGACGGCGCCGGACCCGCCTCCGCAGCTCAGACGGCGAGGAGTCGCTGTGCGACGACCTGCGCCACTGCACGGGCCAAGGGGGGCGGCACGGCGTTGCCGATCTGACGAGCGATCTCTGCCTTGCTACCGCACCACACGTGACGCTCGTCGAAGCCCTGGACGACCGCGGCCTCGGCGTGTGTCAGCGCTCGGTTGACCTGGATGCCGCCGTTCTGCCACTGAGGGTGCAGGAAGCGCCCCTTCTCAGGCCTGAAGAACTCCGTGCGGATCGTGACGGCCGGCTCGTCCCAGCGCAGCCGCCCCAGGACGTCACCGGCGCCCTTCGTGTGCCGGCGCCAGCACGGGTACTGCAGCTCCTCGGGCAGACTGAACCGTCCTTGCCCCGGCGCGATGTGGGCGTACCGGATCTGCGACGTGAGGTCGTAGTGCCGCGTGATGTGCAGGTCTCGCAGTTTGAACACTCCAGGCACCTCCTGGCCGCCGAAGACGATGCTGCTCTCGGGCAGCCACTCCTCGCGTACGTCCGGCTCGAGAACGACCGGGCCCTGCATGAAGGCCTGCCGCAGACTCGTCCAGGTGGCCCGCCCGTTCGTCGGGACCTTTGCGTGCGTAGGTGCGGGCTCGGCCACTGGACCGATTCTCGAGCCGACGATGATGGTCCGGACGCGCTTCTGGGGCACCCCGAAATCGGCAGCATTGAGCCGGAGGACCTGGGTGCGGAAATCGGCCAGCTCGCCGTCCTCGCTCGCCGCACGTCGGAGAAGCTCGAACTCGGGGGTCTTCGCGAAACGGTCGACGTTCTCGAACACGAACATGGACGCGTCCGACTCGCGCACGACGCGGACGAAGTGGCGCCACAGCTGGTTCCGCGCGTCCGCCGGATCTCGCTTGCCCAACGCGGAGAAGCCTTGGCACGGTGGTCCGCCGATGACCACGTCGACGTTCGGAACGCTCCGGAAGTCGGCGATGTCGCCAGCGAAGGTGTGTTCGCCTCTTGGATCGAAATTGGCAGCGAACGTTGCCGCTGCGGCCGTGTCGGCCTCCACCGCGCCGGTGGACGAGAAGCTGCCCTCGTCGAGGAAACCCCGGGTCAGACCGCCACAACCGGCGAACAGGTCGAGCGCGGTGAAGCGGGCGGTCGGCGCAACGGAAGTGCCCACGCCCCACATTTTGTCGTCCGCTGGTTCCACGGGCGTCAGACGGCGAGAGGGACGGCGAGGTCGATCAAGTCGTCCGCCGTGGTCCTCGTCATCGCCTGAGAGAGATGAGCGGCGATGGCCCGTCCGAGCGGGATGGGAACCGCGTTGCCGATCTGGCGCGCGATCGCGGTTTTAGACCCAACCCATTGGTGATTCTCCGGAAAGCCCTGGATCAGCGCCGCCTCGTAATGCGTGATGGCACGGTGCTCCTCCGGGTGGAGGTAGCGCCCCTTCTCGGGCTTGAAGAACTCAGTCCGGATTGTCACCGAAGGCTTGTGCCAGGACAGCCGACCCATGACGTCCGCTGACCCGGTCTTGTGCTTGGTCCAACAGTTCGAAAGCAGCTCTTCGGGAATGTTGAAGCGGTTGCCGCCAGGACCGATCGAGCGGATGCGCTTCTCGGAGGTCTCCGAGTAGGTGCGTCCGACATGGAGCTCCGACGTGCTGAAAGGGCCCGGCACCTTCCGCGTACCCACGACGGTCCACTGACCCGACGGCAGCTCGGTCGTCTCCACCTGATTTGCCACGCCGTCGAGGACGGACCGCAGGGTCACGTGCCGTCCGAGATGGGTCGGCGCAGGCAGACCCGGCGCAGGAAGCTCGCGGTGATGACCGATGAGGATGGTCCGGCGGCGCGCCTGAGCCGCCCCGAAATCCGCTGCGTTGAGGACGCCCGCCTCGAAGTCGTAGTCGGCGAGCAGCCCACCTGGCTCGGTGGCCGCCCGAAGGTCCGCGAACTGCCGCGACTTGAGGAACGCGCCGACGTTCTCGAGCACGAAGTACCGGGGCTCCGCCTGCACGATGGTGAGCGCGTAGTCGTGCCAGAGCGCATTGCGCTCGTCCTCCGCGTCCCGCTTCCCCAGGGTCGAGAAGCCCTGACAGGGGGGGCCTCCGACGACCACGTCGACGGACGGCACATCGCAGTTCGCTAGCCAGTCGCTGATGGCTCGTACGTGGACGACGGCGTCGCCGAACGTCGCCTTGTAGCTGGCCGCCGCCTGGGGATCCATCTCCACGGCTTCCACGGTGCGGAAGGCGCCGGACGCATGGAAGCCCTGCGTCATCCCGCCGGCACCACTGAAGAGGTCCAGTACCGTCGCGAGGTGCCGCCCTTCCTGGTCCGCGGCCGGATCTGAGGACGAGGGGAACGGCTGCACAAGCGGAGGCTAGCCGGCCCCACCGACGAACGTTGAGGCGACAGTCCGACGATGAGCCAAGATCCCGGCCCCAGCGCCCCACCGGTACCGCTGGATGCGTCGGTCGCCCGACGGATGTCCCGCCAGCCGCGCCGGGACACGGCTCCGGAGGTAGCGCTGCGTCGGGAGCTGCACAGACGGGGCCTGCGTTTCCGTGTGGACTGGCCGCTGCCGGGGCTACCCCGTCGACGGGCCGACGTCGCCTTCACCCGGAAGCACGTCGCAGTGTTCATCGACGGTTGCTTCTGGCACGCCTGTCCGGAGCATCGGACCGCTCCCGCATCGAACGCCGACTGGTGGGCAGCGAAGCTGGACAGGAACGTGAGTCGGGATCGAGACACGGACGAACACCTGCGCCGACTCGGCTGGACGGTTCTCCGCTTCTGGGAGCACGAAGATCCGGTGAGCGCCGCCGGATCCGTCGAGGCGGCGGTTCGTGGCGCCACGGACGCGGGTCCTGCTCCGCCGCCGACGTCGTGTCGGCACGGTTGAGGCACGGCCCACCGACCTACACCCCGTTGACACAGCCGTGTAGGCGTCCCGCAGAGGACCACTTCGGGGCCGACTGTCGACGACGATGACCAGAGCATGACCTGCACAGGGGCTATCCGGACGAGGGCGGCAGGCGCTTGAGCGCCGTCTCGCCCGTTCTGCTCGGCGCGAGTCTCGGATCTCGGGTCTCGGGTCTCGGGTCTCGGGTCTCGGGTCTCAGGACAATCAACTGAACCGGGAGCCCTGCGCTGGTCCGATCGGCTCAGAATTGCACTTGTCGCCATAGGTAGGAGTGGGGGTCGGACCACTTGCTGCCGATGTCCGAGGGGCACTCTCCTTGATCAAGCACGCATCCGAAGTCCCTGCAGGCGGAGTCCGCACACGCCGACGGAAGTATCTCCCCTGGCTCCGGCATCAGATGCGCCGCCGCCTCATTGGCTGGCCGGGGAACGGCGTCGCGACCGATTCCGAACAGGGCGACGCCCGCGTCCTCGGCCCAGCGCAGTGCCTGGCGGGTGAAGCCCGCCCGGGACATCACCGCAGCGCGGCGGGCGGTCACGCTGGCCTGACCCTGCACACGCTGCACAACGGAAAGCCCCGCGCTCGAAGCAGCAGAATGCAGATGGACCAGCAGGTGCTTTCCGCCGAGCTGAACGCCCCTGCCGGCCTTCTGCGGTCGCACATCCGTGAAGCCGCACCACCGGAACCAGCTCGCGAAGAACCAGTGGTCGTCGAGGTCCTCTTCATAGCGTTCGGACCAGCGCGGCGTGGGTGCGTATCGCCACAGCCGTCCCCACTTGGAGGTTTCCGGGTCAGCGGCCGACCACTCCCGGAGCAATCCGGCCAGGTCGTCGACAGGCAGCTCCCCGAGGGGCATGTCGGGCCTGGGCTCCCGGACGTGGTGGACGGCGAAACGCACGTCCATCCGTCCTCGGGACCCCGGGTCGTCGTAGACCTCAAGGTCCGCGGTCCAACCGAGATGGGGTCTCAGCGCGACCTCGACCTGCGCCGCGTCCATCTCCTCCTGCAGGACCAACCTTTCCAAGTGCCCGCTGTCCCGAACCAACCTGTTGCCTTCAGGCTTGAGAGCCCGGGGCACCTGGATGGCCCCGGCCGGCACGCCGAGCGCCACGAGGGCGTCCGCGAGCCCGGTGATGTCGGAGTGTTCGACCCGGCCCCAGAAGTAGGGGCTGAGCAGAGGGCGCCGCTCGATGCTCGCCCGGGCCGCCTCCGCGACGACGTCGAGAAGCGCCGCCGGCGGAGTCTCCAACGGCCAGGCGGTCAGCTCGCCCGGCTGGTGCGGTTCGAGCGGGCGCACGACGATCCAGGCGCCCCTGCTGTCGAAATACAGCCTGACCTTGCCGCCGGCCGGCAGCGGGATCGAGATGAACTGGAGCAAGGTCTGGGGGTCGTGGGCCACCTCGGCCCTCAGTCCGAGCGGCTCCAGCCGCGCCGGGAGGCCCGAGGCCAGCGCCTGGAGCCGGTGGAACAGCATCTCTGAGGCGAGCACGCCTGCGGGCGGAAAGCTCACGAGATCTCTGCCGATCTGCACCGAGTTTGCCCGATCGGTCGCGTACGGATGACGCCGACACCACGAAAAGCTCGCCAGCGTAGCCCCAGGCGAGGCCATTCGGTCACGGACGTACGACTGTCTCGAGCTTCGGCCGCCGCAGCTCCCCAGGACGTCATAGCTGCTCCATCTATCGGCTGTGTCCGGGAATCCAATGCACGCCGACGGACTCCCGACATATTGACGGAGAGGGCCACTGGCGACGCATTACTCGTCTTCGCTGACGACTGTCGGCTCCGGCGCCGATGACGCCGGCACAGGCGCGGGGGGCGGTGTCGGAAGACCGAGCCCGACGTCGTCGAGAGCCATGTGCGGCGACTCTGCGAGCTTCCTGCGTGCGTCTGCCTGGCCCTGGTTGTAGGCCAGCTGGGCAGCTGCTCCGCCCGCTCCCCCCGCCGTCGCATAACCGCCCCAGACGTAGTCCCAGACATAGGACCCTGAGGAGGAATCGATCAGGACGACCCAGTACGTGGCCCCGTACTTGCGCACCGTCCAGTACTTGCCGTCGGCCGTGTAGTCCCGGTATGCGCGTCGCTGTGTAGTCGTCACTGCGGCAAAGTAGATGCCAGCGGCGCATTGACCCTGGAACGCCTGTGCCGCTTGGGCAAGACGTGCATGAAGCGTCTGGTCGGACAGCTGAATCACTCGGTAGGCGAACCGCTGCGGGGCGCCTAACCAGTCCGGGTGTTTGTAGGGCCGCGGGGTGTCGTCCGGAGCGCCGAGGCGGCGCGCCGAGGAGCCGCCCTTCGGGCCACCCCATGAGGCGCTGAGGCAGGCGGAAGGCTGTCGACGGCGGCCGGCTGTGAAGCGGGTCGACAAGGACGCCCCCTGGACGTTTCTGGAGTGTGCGCGGACTGGCGTGGCTTACGGGACAGAATGGGCGTCGGACTGCCTCGCCCTCCAGCTCCTCACCTACAGTCGCCCGGGGCTGAAACCCAGCGCCACGAAGGAGGGCCATGTCCGTCGCCCAGGCACATCCAGCCGGCAGCGTCGTCGTCGTCCGTGACGAGGAGTGGGTCGTCTCCTCCAGCGAGCGCGCCGGTCACGGCTGGAAGGTTCGTTGCGTGGGGCGGACCGAGCTCGTTCGCGGCACGACCGCGACCTTCTTCAGCAGCCTGGACGACATCGAGCAGCTCGACCCGGCCAAGGCAGAGCTCGTCCAGGACACCTCCCCGGGCTTCCGCCGCAGCCGGCTGTGGGTGGAGGCGGTCCGCCGGAAGACGCCGGTCCCGCTGCACGAGCCCGGGCTCACCGTTGCCCAGCACATGCTTCTCGACACCAACGAGTACCAGCGTCAGGCCGTCCAGCAGGCCTTGGACCCCACCCGGCTCCGCCCCCGCCTGCTCATCGCCGACGCGGTCGGGCTCGGCAAGACGCTGGAAATCGGCATGACCCTGGCCGAACTGCAACGTCGTGGTCGGGCCGACCGGGTCCTGGTCGTGACGCCCCGGCACGTGTTGGAGCAGATGCAATTCGAGCTGTGGACCCGCTTCGCCATTCCCTTGGTGCGGCTCGACTCGGAAGGCATCGCCAAGGTCCGACAGCAGCTGCCGGCCAGTCGAAACCCGTTCACTTTCTTCCCCAAGGTGATCGTCTCGATCGACACGCTCAAGTCGGCCAGGTACCGGACCCACCTCGAGCACCACCGATGGGACGTCGTCGTGATCGACGAGGCCCACAACCTGGCCCGGTCGTCGACGCTGAACAGTCAGCTGGCCCGAACGATTGCCCCGAACACGGAGGCGCTGATCTTGGCGTCGGCGACTCCGCACAACGGCGACGCCGAGTCCTTCGCGAACCTGGTGAACCTGCTCGACCCGACGGCGATTGTCGACCGGTCGGACTACGACCTACGCGACATCAGGCACCTTTTCATCCGGCGCCACCGCAATTCCCCCGAGGTAGCGCGAGAGGTCAACACGACCTGGGCGGCGCGGCCGGTGCCCCAGGTCCTCGCCGTTCAGGCGTCCCCCGCCGAGGACGCGCTCGCCACCGAACTCTCACAGGTCTGGCTCCACCCGCTGGAGGGCGCAACACCCGTGTCCGGTCAGGGCCGGCACCTGTTCCCCTGGACCCTCGCCAAGTCCTTCCTCTCCTCCCCCGCCGCGCTGCTGGAGACGGTGCAGAACCGGCAGAAGACGCTGGCCGACAAGGGTGAGAGCCACACGGCGGAGGGCACGGCCTTGGCCCGTCTGGTCGAACTCGCCGAGGGAGCAGAGAAGGAGGGGTCCGCCAAGCTGGATGCCCTGGTCGAGCATCTGACGACCATCGGCGTACGGCGCGGCACTGACGTCCGCGTCGTCCTCTTCACCGAGCGGCTTGCCACGCTCCACTGGCTGCGGCGCACCCTGCCGACCGCCCTGAAGCTGCCCGAGGATGCCTTCGCCGTCCTGCACGGAGGGCTGCAGGACAAGGAGCAGCTCGAGGTCGTCGACGCCTTCGGGCGCTCGGGCAGCCCCATCCGCGTCCTGCTCACGGGCGACGTGGCGAGTGAAGGAGTGAACCTGCACAAGCAGTGCCACCACCTCGTCCACGTGGACATCCCCTGGAGCCTGATCCGGATCGAACAGCGCAACGGTCGGATCGACCGCTACGGGCAGGTGCACCCGCCCGAGATCACGGCACTGGCGCTGACCACTACCGACGAACGCTTCAGCGGCGACGTCCGCGTCATCACCAAGCTCCTGGACAAGGAACACGCCGCGCACACCGCACTCGGTGACGCGGCGAGCCTGCTCGACCTGCACGACGTCGACCGCGAAGAGGCCGCCATCCGCAAGGCCCTCGCAGAAGGCCGGGACCTGGACGACGTCGTCCCCGAGCCCGCCCAGCTGACTCCCGCCGTCTCCGGGCTCGCGGTGCTGGCGTTCCTCGACGCCGGCGTCGCGGCCACTCCTCCCGCCGTGCCGGAGTGGGACGAGCGGGGGCTCTTCACCACGGAGGTCGACTTCCTGCGGGAGGCGCTGCACGAGGCCTTCCCGGCGCCCGCGGCGCCGCTGGAGGGAGGCGGGGTCGGGTGGCGTGAACATCCGGACGACGGGGTGGTGGAGCTCGTCCCACCGGCCGACCTGATGAGCCGGCTCACCGCCCTGCCGCAGAGCTACCTCGCCGAGCGCAAGGTCCGCGAGCGACTCCTGCTCGCCACCACGCGCCCGGCGGCCGACGAGTCCCTGCGCCTGGCCCGCGCGGGCGAGAAGACCCAGTGGCCGACCGCGCACTACCTCTCGCCGCTGCACCCGGTGCTGGACTGGGCCGTCGACCGCGCCCTGTCCCAGCTCGGCCGCAACCACGTACCCGTGGCCCTCGCCGACGTCCCTGTGCCCACAGCGATCACCCTCGGCACCCTCAGCAACCACCGGGGACAGGTCGTCCTCCGCAGCATCGTGGCGCAGCAGTTCCACGACCCCGCATGGGAGCCGATCCTCGTCGAGGACGTCGCCGGATTGCTCGACGACTCCGGATTCACGAGCGCGAGCGCCAACACCGGCGTGACGATCGACCTCACCCGTCACCAGCCGCTGATACCGGCGGCCGTGTCCCAGATGCAGCGCTCCATGCAGACCCTGCACTCCTTCCGCGTCGACGCCCTGACCGAGCCGATCGAGCAGGCGAAGCAGCGCATCGCCGGCTGGAGCGAACAGGCCGAGGCACTCGCCGACACGCGCGCCCCCGCGCAGGCGGCGAGGTTGCGACGCGACGTCGAACGCACCCGCCGGGACGCCACCGCTCTGGCCGAGAGCCTCACCGCCCGTCCGGATCCGATGGTCCGGGTGCTGCTCCTCCTGCTCCCCCGCACGGAAGGCCAGTGATGTCCGGCTTCGACACCATCGTGGTCGGCAACGACCTCGTCTCCGAGCACTGGCTGGCCGAGCAGTTCCCTGCCACCGTCAAAGCGCTCCGCGCCGCGTGGAAGGAGCGCGAGGAGCACGGCAAGGCCACCCCGCGGTCCGGCCTGCTCGCACTGGCCGGCACGTTCGGCGTCGATCTGGCCCGACTGCGTGAGCGGGCCGCCATGGACCGTGAGGACCTCGACGGGCTGCGCAGGCTTCACGCGTCCGTGCGCGCGGCACTCCAGTTTCCCGGCGAAGAGGACACCTGGCTGGGCGAACGAGGCGGGACGGAGCTGGCCGTCTCCGCCGTCGCACCCGGAGCTCCCGACGGGCCGCCCCTCCTGATCCTGCAGGCCCAGGATGCCGGCACCGTCGAGGACCTGCTCGACACCGAGGGCAAGGGGCAGCTGCTCACTCCGGCGCAGCTCGGGACGACGACGATCACGGCCACCGCCACGGCCATCAGCGAGGTGTTCCAGTCCGAGGAGCCACCTGCCCTTGTGGTGGTGACCGCCGGCGCGTGGCTGCTGCTGGCCGAGCGCGGCAGCTGGCCGGAAGGGCGATGGCTGGCAGTCGACCTTGCCACGGTGTGCGACCGCCGGGACACCCGCGCCGCGGGAGAGCTGGAGACGGCTGCGGCGCTGATGTCGGCCGACACCCTGGTGCCGGCCGACGACGGATCGACACTGCTGCTGAGCCTCCTCGAGGAGTCGGTGAAGCACGCCGTCGGCGTCTCGCAGGACCTGCGCGACGGCATCCGCGAGTCCATCGAACTGCTCGCCACGGACGTCCTGCGACGCCGGCGCGAGAAGGGCCTGCCCGACGACGCGCCCGACCTGGCCCGTGACCTCACGCGCCAGTGCCTGCGCTACCTGTACCGGATCCTCTTCCTGCTCTACGCGGAGGCCCGCCCCGAGCTGGGCGTGCTGCCGACCGGCGCCCCCGAGTACTCCGAGGGCTACGGGCTCGACCGCCTGCGCGAACTCGTCCTCACCGAACTCACCACCGAGAGCGCCGAGAACGGCCGCCACTTCTACGAGTCGTTGGCGACCCTGTTCCGCCTGGTCAACGAAGGCTATCCGCCCGAGACGCTGGACGGCGTGGGCACTCGGTCGGTCGGGGAGGTCCCGACGGACGACGGTGGCGAGCTGCGGTTCGAGGCGCTGCGTGCGGATCTCTTCTCGGACGACGCCGTGGCCCTCGTCGACGAGGTCGGCCTCGGCAACCGGTGCCTGCAGCAGGTGCTCAGCCGACTGCTGCTCAGCAAGAAGCAGAAGGGGCGCGACCGCGGCTTCGTGTCCTACGCCCAGCTCGGCATCAACCAGCTCGGCGCGGTCTACGAGGGGCTGATGTCCTACACCGGGTCGATCGCCACGGTGCCGTCCATCGAGGTCGCGAAGGACGGCGATCGCAGCAAGGGCTCCTGGGTCGTGCCACAGTCGGCGACCGAGGGATTCGACGAGTCCTGGTTCGTCAAGGTGACCGACCCGGAGACCGGGCTGCTCCGCCGCATCACCTACGCGCCGGGCGACTTCGTGTTCCGTCTCTCGGGCTACGACCGACAGCGGAGCGCCAGCTACTACACCCCCGAGGTGCTCACACGGCTCGTGGTCGACCACTCGCTGGCCGAACTGCTCGACCAGGACGGTGAGACCACGCCGGCGGGCGACATCCTGTCGCTGACGGTGTGCGAGCCGGCCCTGGGATCCGGCGCCTTCCTCGTCGAAGCCGTCCGCCAGCTGGCCGACCAGTACCTCCGCCGGCGCCAGGCCGAACTCGGCAAGCGGATCCCCGCCGAGGACTACCCCGCCGAGCTGCAGAAGGTGAAGGCGCACCTCGCGCTCCATCAGTGCTACGGCGTCGACCTCAACGCCACCGCCGTCGAACTGGCCGAGATCACCCTGTGGCTCGACGCCATGCACCCGGGCCTGCGGGCACCGTGGTTCGGGCTGCACCTGCGCCGGGGCAACTCCCTCATCGGCGCGCGACGAGAGGTGTACGCGCAGAAGGAGCTCGACAAACGAGCCTGGCTGACCACCGTGCCCACCGCCCGGCCGTTGGGGACGCCGGTCGAGGTCGGCGAGGTCCACCACTTCCTGCTCCCCGCCGCGGGCTGGGGAGCAGTGTCCGACACCAAGGAGGCCAAGGAACTGGCCCCCGAGGCGCGGGCAAAGCTGGCGGACTGGCGCAAGAAGATCACCGCCACGCTGTCCAAGGCCGAGCAGAAGCAACTTGCGGCGTTGGCCCAGCGCGTCGAGGCGCTGTGGGGACTGGCGCTGCGTCGCCTGGAGATTGCCGAGGCCGAGGCCCGCCGGCACATCGACGTCTGGGGCGCCGAGGACCTGCCCACCGGGACCGGCGCGGTGCAACGCGAGCAGATCGAGGCGGTGCTCACTGACCCCGACGGCGCCTACCAGCGCCTCCACCGGGTGATGGACGCGTGGGCTGCACTGTGGAGCTGGCCGATGACGGCTGACGGGGCGCCGCCCACCCGCGAACAGTGGCTCGGCGCTCTGGAGATGCTGCTCGGCACCGTGAGTAAGGCCGAGGCGAAGGCCGGCCGCGGCATGTTCGCCGACCTCGAGACCTGGGGCGACCTGGACGTCGCCGAGCACGACGACCGCGCCTGGAGCCAGGCACGCCCGGTCGCTCGAGTCCTGGACGAGCATCCGTGGCTTCGCGTTTGCGAGCGGATCGGGCGGCGCGAGGGCTTCTTCCACTGGGAGCTGACCTTCGGCCCCGTTTTCGCCCGCAGCGGCGGATTCGACCTGCAGCTGGGCAACCCACCGTGGGTGCGGCCGGACTGGGACGACGCGCTCACGCTAGCCGAATTCGACGCCTGGTTTGGCCTCGCCGAAAAGCCCTCCGTCGCAGCAGTGCGTGATCGCCGGGCCGCCGTTCTAGCCGCCCCAGCTGGGGCCGAACGTTATCTGGAGGCCCGTGCCGCGCTCGCTGGATTGAGCGAGCATCTCGGCAGCACGGTCGACCGACCGGTCCTGACGGGGCTCCGGCCCGATCTGTATCGCTGCTTCATGGAGCGAACATGGCGGTCGATGGCAACCGTCGGCATCGTGGGGCTCATCCACCCGGAATCGCACTTCACCGAGGCCCGGGCTGGCGGATTGCGCCGACAGACCTACGCCCGACTTCGTCGCCATTGGCAGTTTCGCAATGAGCTCAAGTTCTTCGAAATCGGCAACACGCGCACCTACGGAGTTCACATCTATGGATGCCGCCGCGCGCCCAACTTTCTCAACGCGGCGTCCATTTATGACCCAGCGACGATCCAGCGATCCCTTGACCATGACGGGTCTGACCCTGAGCCTGGCATCAAGGACGAACAAGACAATTGGGATCTTCGCCCCCACGGACGGCGCGTCCTGCGGGTAAACGGTCGAATACTTGCCAGTTGGGCCGCTTTGGTGGACGAACCAGGAACTCCCGAAGCCGAAGCCCGAATGCTTTATCCCGTCACTACATCGAGCCAGGTCGTCCTCGACAAACTGGCAGGCGCGCCTCGATTCAGCGCGAGCAACTTTTCGTGGACCTTCGGCTGGAATGAAACCAGTGACCGGCAGGCTGGATTCTTTAGCAGCGGGTCGGCAGTTCCCGAGAGTTGGCGGGACGCGATCCTGCAGGGCCCACACCTCGGCCCCGCGAATCCCTTCTTTCAGAACCCTCCTCCTACCTATCGGACATTCAAGGATTACCGACCGGTCAATCTCGAAGAACTGACCAGTCGGGCGATTCCCCGGACGAACTATCAGCGAGCTACCTCCCCCGAAAAGTACGAGGCTGCCTACCCCCGTTGGCACGGCAAGCCGAGCAACCAGTTCTTCCGACTCGCCTGGCGCCGCATGGCCGACTCATCCACCGTGCGCACACTCCATGCAGCACTAGTTCCGCCGGGACCGGCGTTCGTGGGGACGGTTCTGAGCGCTGGCGACATACCGTCACTTGACCTAGCCGTGGCAGCTGGCATGTGGGCCTCGTTGCCCGTCGACTTCTTCGTGAAGGCTGGCGGCATCACCGAACTCAAGACGAACGTCGCCGGTCGCTTCCCGCATCCGCGTGACCACGGACTCGTTTCCGAGCTCGTATTGCGAGCGTTACGGCTGAATTGCCTCACCGCCGACTACGCGCCGCTGTGGGAGGAGCTCTTCCATCCGCGTTGGCAGGAGGACTCGTGGACCCGGAAGCTTCCCGCCGCACCGATGGGCGAAGTTCAGAAAGAGTGGACGATGACCACTCCGCTCCGCAAGGACGCCGAGCGCCGCCAGGCGCTGGTGGAGATCGACGCGCTCGCTGCCGTGATGCTCGGCATCACCGCCGAGGAGCTGTGTGCGATCTACCGCACCCAGTTCGGCGTGCTGCGCAAGTACGAGCGGGTCATGCAGATGGACGCGAACGGCCGCCAAGTGCCTGCGGAGGTGCTCAAGGAGTACGCCAAGAAGGGCGACCGGGCGGACCTCGGCCGGTACGCACTCCCCTTCACCGGTGTCGACCGGGAGGCGGAGATGACGATCGCCCACGCCGAGTTCTCACGCCGACTCGCGGAGCGCTGAGGCGAAGCGCATCCGCGCACCGGGGCTTGGATTGCCCGGTCGAGTTGCCGGGACCGGCGACTTGCCCGGGCGACGGCTACCGGGACGGTGCAGTTCTCACGCATAGTGTGGGCGCTGTGACATGGAACGGGGATGGTCATGCTGCCGTCGTTGGTCGCTGAGGAACTGCGCTCGTCGCTGACCAGCTTCCTGGGCACCACGTTCGCGCTCGCCGACGAGGACGTCCGGGCGGAGCTGGAGCGCTTCATCGCGGACGAGGAGCACGGCGTGTTCCGCGGCCCCTACGTCCGCCTCCGGCTGCCGTTCCGGCCGGCGCAGGACGGCTGGCAGGACCAGCTCGGCTTCATCCCGCACGGATTCACCCCGCACCGCCATCAGGCCGAGGCCTGGCAGCGACTCTCGTCCCTGCACCACCCGCCACGGCCGACGCTGGTCACCACGGGCACGGGATCCGGCAAGACCGAGAGCTTCCTTGTGCCGCTGCTCGACCACTGCCGGCGGAACGGCCACGTCCGCGGCATCAAGGCGATCGTCCTCTACCCGATGAACGCGTTGGCCAACGACCAGGCCCGACGGATCGCCGGCTTGGTGCACGACCATCCCGACGAGCTCGGCGGCGTCCGGGTGGGGCTCTACACCGGCGACTCCCCCGACTCGTCGACCATGTCCGAGGGCGCGGTCATCGGGAACCGCTACGAGCTGCGGAGCAACCCGCCGGACATCCTGCTCACCAACTACAAGATGCTGGACATGATCCTGCTCAGGAGCGAGGACAAGGCCCTGTTCGAGGGCGCCGGCCAGTCACTGCGCTACCTCGTCCTGGACGAGTTCCACACCTACGACGGCGCCCAGGGCACCGACGTCGCCATGCTGCTGCGCCGTCTCGGCATGGCCATCGGCACCACGGGCATCGACGGCCCCCTGACCGGCGTCGCCCCCGTGGCGACCTCGGCCACCTTGGGCAGCAGCGCAGGCGACACCCAGGCACTCCGCGACTTCGCGGAGACGGTGTTCGGCATCCCCTTTCCCGCCGACGCCGTGGTGGGCGAGGACCGGCTCACCGCAGAGGAGTGGGCGACCGGGCCCCGAGGCGCCGTTCCTCTGCTGGACCAGGTCGCCGGCGCCCTCGCGCTCTGCACGTCCCACGAGGAGGTCGTGGAGGCCGCGCAACGGACCTTCCTCGGCGAGGTAGCCGAGGATGCCCAGGCCCTCGGCAGAGCGCTGCGTGCACATCCCCTGACCGGACGGCTGGTGGCCGCGGCCGCCGACGCCCGCCACCTGGCGGACGTCGCGGCGGAGGTGGAACCGGGCTGGGCCGCGCGCCCACGGGACGCCCGTGCGGCCGTCTCGGCCTTCCTGGCGATGCTGAGCGAGGCGCGCGACGAGGGCGACCGCCCGCTCATGGCGGTGGACGTCCAGCTGTGGCTGCGAGAGGTGCGCCGTGTCGTCCGGCGACTCGACGTGGCGCCGCGCTTCGAGTGGTTCGAGGGAGTGGCCCCCACCCACGGCCAGGCCATGGCCGCGCTCTTCTGCCGGCACTGCGGTCGCTCCGGCTGGGGGGCCGCCGCCAAGGCCGCGGGCGGCTACGGCATCAACCCCGACACCGTGTGGCGCAGCTCGATGACCGAGAGGCGGCTGCAGCGGGCGTGGATCTTCGCGCCCGGTGAAGGCGCCGCCGGCGACCCCCGCGTCCACTGGGTCGACGGCGACACCGGTGAGCTGTCCCGCACCACGACGGGTCGGCACACGACCGAGGTGCCGGTCGTCGTCACCCCGGACGACGAGGCGGCCCGCAAGGACCGCTGTCCCCTCTGCGGCCTGGACGACGGCATCCGCTTCCTCGGGTCCAGCGTGGCCACGCTGGCCTCCGCGGCGCTCGGGCATGTCTTCGCCAGCCCCGACATCGAGCCCGCGCAGAAGAAGACGCTCGTCTTCACCGACAGCGTCCAGGACGCGTCCCACCGGGCATCGTTCATCGAGTCCCGGGCCTACGTTCTGAACCGGCGGTCGTTGCTGCTGCGCGCCGTCGGGCCGGACGGATGCACGCTCGACCGTGTGGGCGACTCCCTCACGGCAGCGGCGCACACCCCGGAGGAGCGTTACGCCGTCCTCCCACCCGATCTGAAGGAGCACGCCACCTTCCGCCGCTACTGGCAGGAGGAGCCCGTCGGGGAGGTCATCGCTTCTGTCGCGAAGCTCATGGACTTCGCCGCGGCACTGGAGTTCGGGCTGTCGGCCCGCGTGGGCCGCACGCTGGAGCTGACGGGCGCCGCGACCGCGCACGTCCACGTCGACTCGCTGTCCGACCTGGTGGACACCGTCATGGAGGTCGTCGACGGACTCCCCGTGCAGACGGCCCTGGAGGACGACGCGCTCACCGTCCAGATGGAGCTGCGCGGGCGGGGCGGCGAGAGGACCGTCCGATGGGCTCGTGGGGTCCTCGAGCGCATCCGCCTGCAGGGCGGGATCGCCCATCCCTGGCTCGACAAGTACGCCACCTCCGGTGGCGACCGCTACAGCATCTGGGGTGGACGGCCGCGTCGGGAAGGCATGCCCGCCTTCCCGCGAGGCCGCCCGGCGCCCAGCTTCCCGACGACGGCCGCCGCGTCCGAGGCCTTCGACACCGTCACCGGCTCCAAGGGCTGGTACGCCCGGTGGACGGCGCGGGCGCTGGACGTGCCGTCCGTCGACGCCCCCCGTTACGTCCGGGCCCTTCTCGACGCGTGCACGTCCGCGGGCGTGCTCTCCGTCGTCCAGACGGACGGGAAGAACCGGGTGTGGCAGCTCCCGCCGTCGCGGGTGCACGTGCGACGCACCGAAGGCCGTCGACCGGGCGTGCTGCGATGCGGGATCTGCTCGAGCGACCTCCCGGCTCCGGACGAGGTCCTCGCCGAGCTCGCCGGCGCGCCGTGCATGCGGATCGGGTGTCCCGGCACCTACTCGGTGACGACGCTCGAGCCCGACTACTACCGGGACCTGTACCGCGCGGGCCGGGTCCGTCGGATCGTGGCCCACGAACACACGTCGCTCCTGAAGGCGGACGAGCGCGTCGGCCTCGAGAAGCGGTTCAAGCAGACGCAGCAGGCAGCGAGCGACCCCAACGTGTTGACCTGCACGCCGACGCTCGAACTCGGCATCGACATCGGCGACCTGACCATGGTGGCCCTGACGTCGATGCCCCGCTCGACCGCCTCGTACCTGCAGCGGGTCGGTCGCGCCGGTCGGCTCACGGGCAGCTCACTCGTGCTGTCGCTGCTGCCCGCCCGCCCGCTCGAACTGCAGCGCCTGGTGGACCCGCTCACCATGATCGCCGGCGACGTCGTCCCACCGGCCTGCTACCTCGATGCCGTGGAGATCCTCCGCCGCCAGTACCTCGCCTCCCTCGTCGACCGTCAGGCGCGGTCGGAACAGGCCCGCCCTCTGCGGCGGGCCACGGACGTGTTCGTGGGCGGACTCGCTCCGACCTCGTACCTGGGCCGGCTGATGGCCGACGCGCGGGCGCACGCCGAGGACTACGTCACCGAGTTCCTGCAGGGCTTCGGCGACGCCGTCTCCAAGGAGACCGCCGAGGACCTCCGTCGCTGGGCCGGCGTCGATGCGGGCGCCGAGGTCCCCGAGATGGAGCGGGCGGTCGAGCTGGCCGTCAACACCTGGCTCGCCGACGTCGCCGAACTGGAGACCCGGAAGAAGGCGCTGCAGGCAGAGGCCGACCGGATGGACCAGCTCCCCTCCCTGGACGACGCGCAGAAGCGCGACCACAAGCGCACGCTCGGCGAGCTCGCCGCCATCCGCAGGACGCTCTCCGAGCAACGGACGACGTACTGGATCAGCGTCCTGGAAGCGGTCGGACTGCTGCCGAACTACGCCCTGCTCGACGACTCCACCCACCTGGACGTGGCCCTGTGGTGGACGGACGAGGAGTCCGGCGCCGCGGAGCGCAGCGACGACACGTACGTCCGCGGCAGTCGCACCGCACTGGGCGAGCTCGCACCGGGCGCCACCTTCTACGTCCGCGGAACCTCCGTCGAGATCGACGGACTGGAGCTGGGCAGCAGCCGCAACCCGGCGACCGAGGACCGCCGCTTCTGCCCGTCCTGTGGGTGGTCCGGGCCCGCCAGTACCGCCATCACGGCCTGCCCCCGCTGCGACGACCCCGCCGCTGCGGACACGGGCCAGATCGTCCGCACCCTGCCCTTCCGCAAGGCGTCCGCCTACGCATCCCGTGAGCTGGCCCAGCGGGACGAGGACAGCGACGACCGCCGTCGCACGTCCTTCACGGTCCTCACGACCGTTGACGCGGACCCGGCCGACATCGCCGTCGCCTGGGGGCTCGAGGACTACCAGTTCGGCGCCGAGGTGCTGCGCCGCGCCGACATCCGGTGGATCAACGTGGGGCCGGCGGCCCGCAACGGAGCGTCGCTGCGGATCGCAGGGAACGAGGAGGCCGCTCCTCGTTTCGAGGCGTGCACCACCTGTGGCGTCGTGTGGGCGGCCCAGCGAGGGGTGAACAGCACGGCCGAGGCACGTCACCGTGGATGGTGCTCTCAGCGTCGATCCCCTCGCGCCGACGGTTGGACCAACGTCGTACTGACCCACCAGCTCCGTACGCAGGCGGTGCGCCTGTTGGTGCCCCCGGTCGTCCTGGTGGACCCGACCCTCCTGACGTCGTTCCGGGCGGCGCTGCTCCTGGGTCTCCGTCAGGTGCTCGGTGGGGATCCCGACCACCTCGACGTCGTCACCGCCGTGGACCCCGCGCCCGGGTCGGTGGAACGCTGGGCCATGGTGCTGCACGACACCGTGCCAGGCGGTACCGGCTACCTGGCCCGCTTCGGCGAACCGGAGGAGGTCCAACGTCTGCTGCAGGCGGCGCTCGACGCGCTGCAGACCTGCCCGTGCCGGAACGAGGACGTGGCCGCATGTCACCGTTGCCTCCTGCCGCACGTCCCGCCGCCGATGGCCGAGCTGGCGCGACGCGACCGTGCGATCGAGCTGCTCATGGACGTCCTCCGTGATTGGGTCCCTCGGGAGATCCCGTCGCTCCGCAGCATCGAGGTCGG
Source organism: Blastococcus sp. SYSU DS1024 (assembly GCF_054050795.1). Taxonomy (NCBI): domain Bacteria; kingdom Bacillati; phylum Actinomycetota; class Actinomycetes; order Geodermatophilales; family Geodermatophilaceae; genus Blastococcus; species Blastococcus sp. SYSU DS1024. The sequence goes on along the minus strand of NZ_JBJHAA010000002.1, from coordinate 94,151 downwards.
CCCCCACGACACACCCATCGAACGCCGCTTCCGCCAACTGCTGATCCGCTGGGCGAAGGCGCAGGGCGCCTCGGTGAGTACGCAGGCGACCAGCTTCGGTGACCGTGTGGACCTCGTCTTCCCCGCGGCCCTCGGTGGACTGCGGTGGAAGCTCACGCCGCAGGTCAACCACGGCTTCGTCGTCCCCGACTTCGACCTGACCACCGACGACCCGGAGGTCCCGACGGTCACCGTGTTCTGCGACGGAGTCCGCTATCACGCTCACGCACAGTGCAATCGGGTCGCGGACGACGCCGTGAAGCGTCACGAACTCCGCGAGCAGGGTGCGCTGGTGTGGGCCCTGACCCACCGCGATCTCGACGCCTTCGAGGCGGCTTTGGACGGCACCGGTGCTCCGCGCCCCGGCTGGGTCACGTCTGAGGTCGCCACGAAGACGTCCGAGTACGGCGTCCAGCTCTGCCAGGCGGGTGACGTGCACGCCACCGCGGTCCTCACGGACCCGGTCTCCGCCTTGACCGCCTTCCTGCTGCGGCCGGCCCCGGCGCGGTGGGCTCCCGCGGCGCGAGCCGCCACCTTCGCCTTGACCACCGGGTTCTGGGAAAGCGCCGTACAGACCGAGGGGTCGCTCCTGCCGGCCGTCCTCCGCGCCGACATGCTCGGCGAGTCGATGACCGTCCCGGCCGGCCCACACCAGGTCGTCGTCGGCCGGACCGCCGGCGGGGCGGCGCTCGGCATCGATCTGCGAGGACTGACCGACGTGCGCGCGGTGCTCGCCGTCGACGACCGTGACGGCGTGGTGGGAACCGACGCTCATCTCGCCGCGTGGCGGGACTGGCTGTCGCTCGGCAACGTCCTGCAGTTCCTCGAGCCTTCGGCCTTCCAGTCGAGGAGCATCGACGGGCTCCCCGTCGATGCCGCCGTGCCCGCTCCTGTCGCCATGAGTCCGGCCTGGCGAGAAGTGGCTTCGACCTTCGAGGGCGCTCTGGCCGACCTCGTCCGGGAGCTGGCGACCACCGGTGTCGACCTTCCGGAGGCGGGCCTCGAGCTGGCGGACGGCGAGTACCTCGTGGACCTGGCCTGGCCCGAGGCCCGGGTCGCCGTGTCGGTCGAGGAGGATGCCGAACGGGACGACTGGCTTTCCGAGCACGGTTGGACCGTCCTCCCGGTCGACGCGCATCAGATTCTGGCCGCCCTTAACTCCCAGTCAGAGGAGTCCCGATGACCGTCGTCATCGCCAAGCAGTACGAGAAGGACCTGCGCGTCGACGGCTCGATGAAGGCTCGCGCCTGGGACTTCATGATGAAGCTGAACAATGATCCCGACGCCGTCGGGCTCGACCTGAAGATGCCGCAGGGCGTCGTCGATCGCCGGGTCCGCACAGCGCGCGTGGACCAGAACTTCCGAGCGGTCCTCTTCGCTTTGCCCAACGACATGCTGGTCATGGCAGCCATCAAGCCCCACGACGACGCCTACGCCTATGCCAGTTCGGTCCGGCTCGAGATCAACGCCGCCAACGGTGCGATGGAGCTCATTGCCGAGGAGGCCATCCAGCGCACCGTCAAGGAGTTCCGAGACAAGCCACGCGCCCTCGACGAGCCCCAGGTCCTCCCCTTCAGTTCCGACGAGCTGGTCGGGGTCGGCATCCGTGACGACATCGCCGAGCAGGCCGTCCGGGTGGTGAGCGAGGACGAGCTGCTGACCCTGGTCGAGGACATTCCCGAGTGGCAGCAGCAGGCCCTGCTCGACCTGGCCACAGGAAAGAGCCTCGAGGACGTCCGGTCCGACTACGGCATCGGTGACGAGCCGACGGACGACCCCGAGCAGTCGCTGCAGCGGCCTGTGACCCGGATGGAGTTCGTGACCATCCAGGACGACGACGAGCTGCGACGCATGATCGAGGGCGACTTCGAGGAGTGGCGAACCTTTCTCCACCCCCAGCAGCGTGTCCTCGCCGAGCGACCGGTCTACAACGGACCGTTCCGTCTGGCCGGCGGCGCGGGCACGGGGAAGACCGTCGTCGCACTGCACCGGGCGAACTATCTCGCGCAGCGGCCGGGAGCCCGCGTCCTGCTCTGCACCTACAACCGGACGCTGGCCGGCGCCCTCGAGTCGCAGCTGCGCCGGCTCGCCTCGCCCGAGGCTCTGGCGCGGATCGACGTCCTGGGCGTCGACCAGGCCGTGAACCGGACGGTGCGGGAGCGCGACCGCGACGTGCCGCGGCTCGCCGACTCGAGGTTGCAGGAACGTCTCTGGGTCGATGCCGTCGCATCGGCCGACGTCCCGCCGGACCTCGTCCCGGCACTGACGCCGGACTTCATGGCCGCGGAGTTCCGCGCCGTCATCCTCGGGATGCCGGCCCTCACGAAAGAGCACTACCTGTCCGCCAAGCGACCCGGCCGTGCCGTCCGCCTCAACCGTGTCCAGCGCACGGCTGTGTGGCGAGTCGTGGAGGAGTTCCAGCGCGGACTGCGAGCGGAGCGTTCGACGACCTTCGAGCTGCTCACCGCCCGCGCCGCCGAGGTGGCGCAAGCAAGCTACGACCACGTCGTCGTGGACGAGGGCCAGGACCTGCACGCGGGACACTGGCGATTCCTGCGAGCCCTCGTCAGCCCGGGACAGAACGACCTCTTCATCTGCGAGGACGCGCACCAGCGGATCTACGGGGAGCGCCTGGTCCTCAGCCGGTACGGGATCGAGACCCGCGGCCGCTCACGCCGTCTGACGCTGAACTATCGGTCCTCTCGACAGAACCTGCGCTTCGCTCTCGGCGTGATCTCGGGAGCGGACATCGTCGACTCGGAAGGCGACCAGGAGACCGTCGCCGGCTACCGGGCCGCGTTCGACGGCCCTACGCCTACTAGCAGGGGATTCCCCACGCAGGCCGAGGAGGCCGACCACCTGGTGGAGACGGTGAGAGGCTGGGTGGCGGGAGCCGTCGCTCCGGCCTCCATCGGGGTTCTGGTGCGGCGCCAGGCGGACCAGGAGCGCGCTCGTCAGGCCCTGCAGTCGGCCGGCGTGCCGGTCGAGGTCCTCGGCCCGACGCAGCAGTCGACCCGGTCCGCCGTGGTGATCACGACCATGCACCGGGCGAAGGGCATGGAGTTCTCTCGGGTCGTCGTGTTCGGCGTGGAGTCGGCGGTCGTCCCGTTGCGGTTCCTTCTGGATCAAGCACCCGGACCGGAGAAGGAAACGGCAATGGCCAAAGAACGGTCCCTTCTCTACGTGGCCTGTAGCCGGGCCCGGGACGAGCTCGTCGTCACCTGGAGCGGCGCCCCGTCGCCCTTCCTGCCGGACACCGCTGTGGCCTAGCGGCTCACCCTCGCCTCCAGCCCTTAGGCACGCAACGCACAGCCGGGAGACAAATCGTGAAGGTGCAACAGATCCTCGACCTGGTCGACTCCGGGGACATCGCTCTGCCCGAGTTCCAACGCGGGTACGTCTGGAACCGCGAGCAGGTGCGCGGCCTGTTCTCCTCTCTGTACCGGGGCTACCCCATCGGCGCGTTCATGACCTGGAACACGAAGGCCGACGGCGCCGCAGCGCGTGGTGGTCCCGTGGCCGTCGATAGCACCGTCAAGTTGCTGCTCGACGGTCAGCAGCGGGTGACGACCCTGTACGGCGTCATACGGGGCAAGGCGCCGAAGTTCTTCGAAGGCAGCTCCAGCACCTTCTCGGGCTTGCACTTCAACCTCGACGACGAATCGTTCGAGTTCTTCGCACCGGCCAAGATGAAGGGCAACGTTGCTTGGATCAGCGTCACCGAGCTCATGAGTCAGGGCATCGGCCCTTTCATCGCGCGGGCCCAGCATCTCTCGAATCAGGGCGCCACGCCGATCGCGGAGTACATCAATCGACTCAACATGATCACCCAGATCGCCGCGATCGACGTCCACATCGAGGAAGTGACTGGAGCCGACAAGACCCTCGACGTCGTCGTCGACATCTTCAATCGAGTGAACTCCGGGGGCACGAAGCTGTCCAAGGGCGATCTCGCCCTGGCCAAGATCTGTGCGTCGTGGCCTGAAGCCAGACACCAGATGAACGAGGCGCTCGACAGCTGGGGAAAGGCCGGCTACAGCTTCCGGCTCGAGTGGCTACTGCGAAACGTCAATGCCGAGGTGACCGGAGAGGCCATGTTCGGCGCCTTGGCCGACGTCGACACGGCGCACATCAAGACTGGACTGACCGAGACCGTCAAGCGCGTCTCCCACTTGCTGGACATCGTCTCAGGTCGGCTCGGTCTCGATCACGACCGCGTCCTGTTCGCGCGGTACGCATTCCCGGTCATGACCCGGTACCTGCACCACCACAAGGGGAAGGTCCCCAGCGCAGCCGAACGGGACAAGCTGCTCTACTGGTACGTGCACGCTGGCATGTGGGGGCGGTTCGCGGGGTCGACCGAAACAGTTCTCAACCAGGATCTCGCGGCCGTCGACGGTGGTGGCGTCGACGCCCTGATCGAGAACATCCGTCAGATGCGAGGCGGCGACCTGACGGTCAGGCCGGCCGATTTCTCGGGATACAGCCTGGGCGCTCGCTTCTATCCGGTCCTTTACCTTCTAACGCGTACCCTTGGCGCACAAGACTTCGGCTCGGGGGTGCCCCTCTCGGCTCACATGCTGGGGCATTTAACAAGCCTGCAGGTCCACCACATCTTCCCGAAGGCGAAGCTGTATGCCGCTGGATACAGGCAGGGTGACGTCAACGCGGTCGCCAACTTCTGTTTCTTGACACAGAACACCAACCTGGCCATCAGTGCCGCCGACCCCGCCGACTACCTGGCCGACATCGAGGCTAATAATCCCGGCGCTTTGGCGAGTCAGTGGATACCCACCGATTCGTCGCTGTGGCGCCTGGATCGGTACATGGACTTTCTAGCGGCCCGGCGGGAACTGCTGGCGGCGGCAGCGAACGGCTTCCTGAACTCACTGCTCTCCGGAACGGCCGCGCAGTCTGCTACGCCGGACGTTGCTGCCTCGGGCTCTGTCATCGTCTCTCCGGACACGGACCCCGAGACAGCAGCTGTCGAGGGGGTCATCGGCTGGATCACGGAGCAGGGCTACGCCAAGCCGGACACCGGCGTGGAGGTGACAGACCCCGTGACGGGCACCGTGCTCGCCGTAGCCGAGGCGTTTTGGCCCAACGGGCTACAGGAAGGAATGGGCTCGCCCGTCGTCCTGGAAATGGAGCCGGAAGAAGCGGACGAGGATGGCCTTGCTGCTCTCGGCTATCACGTCTTTACGTCGGTGCAGGGCCTTCGGGACTACGTCAGCCGTCTTGGGCTAGAGGTAGGACCCGTCGAAGCGTAGAAGTGTGGTTGCGCGGTGCCAGCCCTTCTGTCATGCCTTCAGGCAGCGAAGGATATCGTTGGCTCGCGCGGCAAGCCGAGACACCTCCGCTGCGTCGAAGTCGCCGGTGAGCGACTTCGACGGGTGGGCGACACAGTTCCTTAAGACGTTGAGCTCCACGAGATCCCACTCCTGGTCTCCGGGGACCCACTCCGATGACTGCAATTCCGGAATCAGCTTGCCGATCCGGGCATAGTCGAGCAGGTACAGGTATTCGACCGCCCTAGTTTCTCGACCTTTCGCACGCGCCCTTCTGTAGCGAGAACGTGACTGGCCTTGGAAGTTTCGGACAATCTGTTCGTCGTCGAGGTGCCGTTTCGCCAGTTCGGCGAGCCGGAACTCCACAGCTGACAACAGGACGTACAAGTAGCTTCTGACGATGTGGCGATCGAGGTCCGAGACCACCACGAATTCCACGATGCCCGACGAGCCTGCAAGAAAGATGAGGTGGCCATGCGCCAGGTGATCGAGGGCATCGCCTACGGAGGCTGAGCGAGCGAGTACGACTGTTTTGTCTAGCGGGACCACGGAAGATGCGACGAATCCTCGGCCCCCGAGATCCTTCAGTCTGACCCACCCGACCAGTCTGCCGTCATCAAGAACCGGCGCCTGGTCGAAGCCACCTTGCTCCAGCGCCCTGCGAGCACCTGAGGACCGGTCCCCGGCGGACAGGCAGAGTGCCCCGGCGATGGGTGTACTCATCTCAGCCGCAGGGAAATGGAACGTCGCTTGCATCAAGGAACCCAATCAGACGAGCCAACTCGGAGACCGGCTCCCACACCGCCAATCATCAAAGTGGGCAAGGAGCTACTGGGAGGGCGGGTGGTCGAGGCCGCTCAAACCCCTGTGACTACTAGCTAGAGCGGCGCATCGACCACATCTGAGCGGGGCGCTCGGACTGCATGGCGACGTCCCACGGGATCGCGCCGGTAACAGCCTCCTTGCGGAAGTTGCTCACCGCGATCCGCGCCAGCTCCGGGTCGGCCGCGACCCGAGCCGCGAGCTCCCGCGCCCGGTCCTCGACCGCAGCGTCCTCCGGTGCGTCCCAGGCCAGCCCGAGCTCGACGGCCTTCGCCCCGTTGATCTCCTCGCCGAACAGCGCCATCGCCGCCGCCGCCTCGCGGCCGATCAGCCGCGACAGGATGACGAAGTGCCCGCCGCCCGGGTGCATGCCGCGCTTGAGGAAGCCGGCCAGCAGCCGCGCGTCACGCGCGATGACCCGCAGGTCGGTCGCCAGCAGCATGTTCATGCCGGCGCCCACCGCCGAGCCGCGCACTGCCGCAACCGTCGGCATCTTCACCTGGCCCAGCCGGTAGAACGAGTCGTAGATCTTCCCCATGCCCTCGTAGGCGTCGGGGGCCGCCGGGTCCTTGCCGGCCGAGGTCAGCGTCGCGACGTCGCCGCCCGCGCAGAACGACTTGCCGACACCGCGGATGACCAGCGCGCCGACCTCCGGCTTGGCGTCCACCTCGTCGAACGTGGCGATCAGCTCGTCGGCCATCCCGGGCGTCAGCGCATTACGCCGGTCGGGCGCGTTCAGCGTCACGATCGCGACGCCGCCGTCCACCTCGAGCTGAACCTCACCGGTACCGGCCACGAGCCCACCTTCCTCACCTGCGGACCGGCCCCAGCGCCGATCCGGACATCACCTGACAGGCATCACACCACGGGGCCGCACCCGCCCGCGCACCGGCGGTCGAGCTCAGACGACGCTTGCCGCCTCCACCAGCCGGCACAGCGCGTTCACCCGCCGCAGCTGCTCCGGCGCGCGCACCGGCGCGTCCAGCAGCAACGGGCTCAGCACCACGACGGCCAGCGCCTGCGCCCGCGACACCGCCACGTTCAGCCGGTTCAGGTCGTAGAGGAACGACACGCCCCGGGGAGCGTCGTCGGCGCTGGTGCTCGTCATCGAGTAGAGGACCACCGGCGCCTCCTGCCCCTGGAACTTGTCCACGGTGCCGACCCGCGCCCCGTCCGGCAGCGCCGCCTTGATCAGCGCCACCTGCGCGTTGTACGGCGCCACCACCAGCACGTCCGCCGGCCCGATCGGCGCCTCCTCCCCCAGGTGGTTCCGCCACCTCGAGCCCTGCACCGACCGCCACAACCGCGCGACCGCATCCGCCTCCTGCTGGCACTTGTCCGCCGCCGTCAGCACGTGCTCCACCGGGTGCACCCGCAGGCCGCTCCCGGCGAGCAGCCCCTCCCCCAGCACCGCCACCCGCTCCCGGCCGTCCGCCGCCTCCAGCCGACCCTCGTACGCGAGATCGGAGACGAACGTGGTGAGGGCCGGGTGCATCCGGTACGAGCGGTCGAGGAACACCCCACGATCCGCGGGGATGGTTGCGTGGCCATCGAGCAGGTGCTCCAGCGCCGACGCCCCGGAGCCGCCCGGGTGCACCGCCTGCGTCGGCTGGGCCAGCTGCTGCGGGTCGCCGAGCAGCACCATCGACCGCGCGCCCCGCGCCACGGCGACGGCGTTGGCCAGCGAGAACTGCCCCGCCTCGTCGACCACGAGCACGTCGACCTCACCGACGACGTCGGGTCGCGTCCAGAACCACGCCGTCCCGCCGACCAGTCGCGCGTCGCCGTCCGCCAGCGCGCGGGCGACGAAGCCGTTGTCCTTCGACCACGCCACCCCGTCCGCGCCGCAGTGCTGGTGCTCCTCGCACTTCTGCAGCGCCGGCCGACCCACCGCCTTGAGCAGGTTGCCGATGACCGCGTGGGACGTCGCCGTGACGCCGACCTTCTTCCCGGCGTCCAGCAGCTCCCGGATCAGCGCGGCGGCGGCCGTCGTCTTCCCGCTTCCGGGTGGCCCCTGGATCGCCAGCACCTCGCCGTCCAGCGCCAGGCCGAGGCGCACGATCGCCGCCGTCGTCGTCTCACCCTCACGCAGCCGCGTTCCCGCGGGAACGCGCCGCTCGACCAGCGCCTGCCCCAGGCAGTCCCGGCCGGCCAGCACGTCGTCGCCGGTGTCCTGGATGGCCGCGCGCAGGCCCGCGGTGTTCAGTGGCCCGCCCGGACCCAACCCCCGAGGGTGCGGCGGCTCCGCCGAGGTCGTCTTGAGGACGAGTCGACATGTCGCGATGTCGAGCTCCACCACCGTGCCGAGCCGCTTCGCGGTGTCCACATCCAGCACGTCGCCACCGGCGGACACCTTCGTGTCCTGCACCGGGAACGCGTACTCGTACAGCTGGCTGCGCTTCTCCGATCTCACGTGCCGGACGAAGGACAGCCCGCCCAGCGCCGTCCCGTCCCGCTCCAGCTCCTCCGCGTCGAGGTCCTGCAGCCGGTAGACCTCCCACCACGCCGGCCGGTCCTCGCGGCGGTGCCAGCCGACGAGGTCACCCAGCAGCTCGTGCCCGGCCGCGTGCAGCCGGTCGGTCAGCTCCTGCTCGGCGGCCTGCGCCTCGGTCACCTTCGCGTCCGGCGCCACGACAGCGACCGCCGGCCGCGACAACGGCCCGTGCAGCGCCTCCAGCTCGGCGCGCTGCTGCTCCAGCCACTCGTGCAGCTCACGGGTCGAGTCGACGTCGTCCTTGTTGTAGGCCTCGATGCCGTCCAGCCGCGCCTGGTCGCCGTCCTCCAGCCAGGCCTCGTACTCCAGGACGCTGCCCAGTGCGCTCGCCACCGCGCCCTCGTGCGAGCGCCCGTAGAACGCCTCGACCTTCTTGATCGAGTACGACTCCTTGCTGATCCGCATCGACTGCCGGACGACGGGATAGAGGTCGACGAACCGCTCCTCGCGCAGCAGCTGGTCCAGCTCCGCCTCCCGGACGCCGTAGCCGCCGGTCAGCTTCTTGAGGGCGGTCACCTCGTAGGGCGCGTAGTGGTAGACGTGCATCGCCGGGTCGGTCTGCACCGCCGACGCGATCCGGTCGATCAGGTCGGCGACCAGCTGCTTCTCCGCCGGGCGGTCGTGCGCCCACAGCGCGGTGAACCCGCCGGACCGGTCGCCGATGCCGGCGAGGTACTCGATGCCCGCGCCGTCGTCGAACCAGGGGTCGCCCTCGAAGTCGAGGTACAGGTCGCCGACGCTGGGAGGCGGCAGCCGGAGCAGCCCCAGGCCCTCGACCGGGTCGAGCAGCGTCCGCGACGGCTCCCCCGTCGTCCGCTCCTTCAGCTGCTCGGCCGCCTGCTGCTGCAGCCGGGTGCGTGCGTCGGCGCCGATACCCGAGGCCGCGAGCTGCTCCGGGGACGCCGTCGCCAGCGCCGCCAGCGTCGGGATGCCCACCGCGCGGAGGGCGTCGCGGTGGTCGCCGCGCATGAAGGCGACCAGGCCGAGGTCGTCGGCCTCCCGCAGCTCGGTCGTGCACTTCTCCGCCCAGCGGCACTGGTCGCAGTAGCCGATCGGCGCGGGAGCGGTCGACGGCGGAGCGGCGGTGAACGTCTCCAGCCGGGCCCGCGCCCGGCGCGCGTACGCGGCGACGTCGACCAGCCGCCACGGCCGTGAGACGCCGTCGCCGGTGACGACGTGGATCCCGCCCGGCGCCACGCCCTGCAGCACGGTGAGCCGCTCGGCGTAGGTCGCCATCTGCAGCAGGGCGGCGACCTTGAGCTTCCGGGCGAGCTTGGTGTCGGCGATCTCGTAGGACCAGCCGCCGAAGGACGACGGCACCTCGACGCGGAGCAGGAAGTCGGCCTGCCCACCCCAGGCGCCGTCGAAGAAGGTCCCCTGGTAGACGACGTCGACGCCGCTGCGCATCGCCTCGACCGTCTCGGTCTCCGCCCGACGGCGCCCGGCCGCGTCGAAGACGGTGTCGATCTCGGCGACCGTCTTCCCGGCGGCCCGCAACGACTCCAGGTACTTCTTCTCGTGGGCCACGCCGCGGTCGAAGACAAGCTGCAGCTCGTCGGTCGTCTCGGCTTCCGGGGCCGCCCACTCCCCCGCGGCCACGCCGAGGTCCAGCCGGGTCAGGTGCCGGCACTCCTGGTGGTGCGTCAGATCGGTCGGGCTCAGCACCAGCCGTCCGTCGAGTCGCTGCATCCCCGTGCCTCTCCGCGTCGCCGTCCCGCACAACCTGCGGGGCGGGTCCCACCCTGCCTGCTTGCAGGGATAGCGGACGCCACTGACACAGAACTGCAGCCGGAGGGTCGCCGGCCGCTCGACTCACCCGACCGGGCGACCGCCTGCCGCCCGCTCAGCTCGAGGCGTGTCGTGCCGCCGTCCGCCAGCGCCGCCGAGCATCGCGGACATGGCGGTACAGCGGGTGGGCCGCATTGGCCGACTGGTTGAGCGGCGGCGTCAGTTCGGCGATCACGTGCGCCTCCACCGTCCAAGGCTCCTCGTGCACCGCCCAGGTGAGAGCCAGGTGATCCTGCATCCAGGCGTTCAGTTCCAGCTCGTCCTCGGGCACCAGCAGGGGGCGGTCGGTGTAGCGACTGCGCCACCCCTGCTGCTCGTGGAGCAGGGAGGCAAGTGATCGGCGCAACGTCGACTGCCCGGTCGTCCCGCGGATGTGGTTGCCGACAACTCTGCTCCGCAACGTCGCCCGAGACGACGGAGTGCTGCGGGCGAGGCCGACGTACACGAGTTCGTGCTGGCCGTCGGGATGCCCCGGACCGCTGACACCCGGCAGCGCGCCAGGAAGGGACCACCAGGCGTAGAGGCCCGGCTCGGTCGGCACCGCATCCAGCGCCTGGTCGACGGGGACGACGTCGCCGCGCAGGTCGACGGCGCTCATACCGCTGCCGCCGATTCCGCTGCCGCACATAGGGCCTGGGCCATCCCGTCCGTGGGCACCGCACACATCTGCACGCGCGCAGACTTCCACGCTTGCGCTGTTCCAAGCGGCACAGGCCGATCCGACGGCGGGATACGGCAGTTCGTCACCGCTAGCCGTCATGCTCCCGCCATGACTACAGCGGCTGAGGACACGACCCGGCTCGTCGACCACATCGAGGCGGAGATCCCGAGGCCGTGGACACCCTGGCCGGGAGGTCGACCCGGTGAGGTGGAGGCTGCCCTCATCGACGCCGTCCTGTCGATCCGAGCCACCTACGGCCGCGCGGCCGACGAGCGCAGGCAGGCTTCCGGTATCCCCCGTCGGATCACGCTGTACCGCGCGGGCAACGACGGGGTCCTCGACGACCTCGAGCGGCTCGCCAAGGCCGACCCTGTCGCGCTCGCCACGCTGCTGGACAACCAGCAGCTGACGGCGCAGCGCACGAAGGCAAGCGCCATGGTGGAGGCGGCCCGCAACCTCGTCGCGATCGGCGTCCGCCACGCCGAGCAGGTAGATGCAGAAGACCCGGCGCAGGCGCGGGCCTGGGCGAGCGTCACCGGACTCGGACCGGTGACCTGGAAGTACTTCGCGATGCTGCTCGGCGCACCGGGTGTGAAGGCCGACACCTGGATCATCCGATTCGTCAGTGCCGCCGTCGGTCGCATGGTGGACGCCAAGACAGCGGAGCAGTTGGTCAAGGCGGCTGCGGTCTGCCTGGAGGTCTCGCCGACCGAGCTGGACCACGCGATCTGGGCGCACGCCCGGAGGAAGAGAAAGCGCTCCGCCTGAGCGCGCCGTCCCTTCTCCATGGGAGCCAGCCCGCCATCAGCGCCGCCCGCTCGGTACCGATGCCGTCCATCTGACATCGCCACGGACACCGCCCGCGCGCGAACCCGTTGACACCGCCGGGCAGCCGAGCACGATGACTCGCGCGGCGACGTCGCCGGGCGCCGCGCCTGTCCGCGGAAGGAACTGCGCATGTACGCCCGCAGCACCACGATCACCGCCGACCCCAACCGCCTGGACGCCGGCATCGCCGACGTCCGCGACACCGTCATGCCCGCCGTGGGCGACATGGACGGCTACGTCGGGCTGTCGATGCTGTGCGACCGGAGCTCCGGCCGCTGCATCGTCACCACCGCCTGGGAGACCGAGGAGGCGATGGCCGCGACCCGCGAGGCAGTCCAGCGGATGCGTGAGCAGGCGACGGACGAGCTGGGCGCCGAGAAGCCCGAGGTGCGGGAGTGGGAGATCGTGGCGATGCACCGGCTGCACCCCGCAGGCGAGGACTCCTGCGCCCGGGTCACCTGGTCCCGCGTCGACCCGGCCACCCTCGACAAGGTCCTCCACGTCTTCCGCTCCGACCTCGTTCCGCGGATGGACGAGATGCCCGGCTTCTGCAGCCTCAGCCTGATGCTCGACGGGCAGACCGGCGACAACGCCCTCACCGCCGTCTACGCCGACCGCCGCTCCATGGAGGCCTCCCGCCAGCGGGCCACGTACATCCGCGACGAGTTCCGTCGCGGGCTGCGTATGTCGGCCACCGACGTCGCCGAGTTCGACCTCGTCCTGCACCACCTGCGCGTCCCCGAACTGGTCTGAGAGCCCCGGTAGCCCGAAAGCACGCCCGTCCGGACATGCCGCCGCGCTCAGGCTCCCCGCGGGGCTCGTCCTGACCGCAGCGCCGACGGGGTGCGACGCCCCTACGGTGGGGCATGACCTCGCCGCGCCCCCTGCCGGCCGACCTGGTGCTCGAGGGCGGCGGCGTCAAGGGCATCGCGCTCACGGGCGCCGCCGTCGAGCTGCTGGGCCGGTACCGGTTCGAGCGGGTGGCCGGCTCATCGGCGGGCGCCGTCCTCGCCGCGTTCCTCGCCGCCGGGCTCTCCGCCGACGGGATCCGGGCAGCGGCGGCCCGGCTGGAGTACGGCCGCATCCCGGACCCCTGGGCCCCGGTGCCCCTGCTGTCGCCGGCGGCGGGGCTGCTGCTCCGGTCGGGGCTGCACCCGGGCCGCTACATCACCGAGTGGGTGCGCCGGGAGCTGGCCGGCCTCGGAGTCGTGACCTTCGGGGACCTGCGCCGCGAGGACCCCGGCGACGACCCCGCGCTGGAGCCGTGGCAACGCTACCGGCTGGTGGTGACGGCGACCGACGTCACCCGGGGCCGGCTGCTGCGACTGCCGTGGGACTACCGCGAGTTCGGCCTGGATCCCGACCGCCAGCCGGTGGCCGACGCCGTCCGCGCGTCCCTGGCGATCCCCTACTTCTTCGCGCCCCGGAGCCTGCAGGACCCGCGCACCGGACGGAGGTCGACCCTGGTGGACGGCGGGGTGCTGTCCAACTTCCCGATCGAGATCTTCGACCGCACCGACGCCGCCACACCGCGCTGGCCGACCTTCGGGGTGGGAGTGGGCGACACGCTCGCCGACGAGGACGTCTCGGTGTTCGGCGTCCGGCACCTGCCCCCGCCGCTGCGGCTGCTGGACTCCCTGGTCGCCACCACGGTCACCGGGCGGGACCGCACCTACCTGGCCGACCCCTGCGTGCGCCGCCGGGCCTTCTCGATCGGCACCATCGGCACCGGGCTCACCGAATTCGACATCGACGCGGCCGAGCGGGCCCGGTTGATCGCGGCCGGCGAGCGGGCCGCCCGCGAGTTCCTGGCCGGCTGGGACTGGAACGCCTACCTGCGCGACTGCCGCGGCGTCGACCTCCCCCCGGGACTGTCCCGGCCGACGCCGGCGTAGCACTCCCGCGAGGACCAGCAGGCGAGCCAGGGCGGGGACGCGTTCACGTCACCGTCGATCAGCTCGGACCGACCGCCGGTAGCGGCGCACGGTCCGCGATCCGACCGCCGCAGAGCGGCGCCCCGCCCGTGCGCGGACCCGTTGACAGCCTCCCGACCGCGAGCAGCATGGCCGCTGCGGCGACGCCGCAAGGGCGCCGCCCGCCATCCCGAGAGGAGGGCGGCATGTACGCCCGATCGAACACCGTCCACGCCGACCCGCAGCGCATGGACGACGGCATCGCCTTCGCTCGCGACGAGGTCATGCCCGCGGTCATGAGCATGCCCGGCTGCATGGGCCTGTCCATGCTGTGCGACCGCGGGTCCGGCCGCTCCATCGTCACGACCAGCTGGGACTCCGCGGAGTCGATGAGCGCCAGCAGGGACGCGGTCCGCGCCATGCGCGAGCGGGCCGTCGACGTCATGGGCGGCGAGTTCGACGTCCAGGAGTGGGAGATCACCGTCCTGCACCGCGCGCACCGGGCGCCCGAGGGCGCCTGCTGCCGCGTCACGTGGACCCGCGGTGATCCCGCCCGCATGGACGACGTGACCGAGACGTTCCGGACCGGCCTGATCCCGCGTCTGGACGACATCCCAGGGTTCTGCAGCGTCAGCATGATGGGCGACCGGCAGACCGGCATGGGGGTCCTCACCGCCACCTACGACGACCGCGCGTCCCTGGAGCGGTCCGCCGAGGCGGTGCGCGGGATGCGCGAGCAGTTCACCCAGCAGATCGGCCTGGAGATCACCGACATCGCCGAGTTCGAGCTGGTGATCCACCACCTGCGCGTTCCCGAGATGGCCTGAGGACGGCGGCCGGCGCGCGGACCGAGCACGCCGGCCGCCCTCGCGGATGTCGACGCCACTCTGCGCGGCGTACTCGAGTCACCCGCCCGGGCGGACCAGCCCGGTCTCGTAGGCGAGCACCACGGCCTGGGCCCGGTCGCGCAGGCCGAGCTTGGCGAAGACGCGGCTGACGTGCGTCTTCGCCGTCTGCTCGACCACGAACAGCGCCTCGGCGATCTCCCGGTTCGACAGGCCCCGGCCCACCAGCGCCAGCACCTCGGTCTCCCGTGGCGTCAGCGCCTCCAGCTGCGCCGGCCGTCGGTCGTTCCCGGGCGCGGGGCCCGTCGCCAGGTAGTGCGCGATCAGCCGTCGCGTCACCTCGGGCGCCAGCAGTGACTCCCCCGCCGCCACCACCCGCACGGCGTGCAGCAGCTCCGCGGCCGGCGCGTGCTTGAGGAGGAAGCCGCTCGCCCCCGCCCGCAGCGCCGCGTAGACGTAGTCGTCGAGGTCGAACGTGGTCAGCACCAGCACGCGCGGCGCCGGTTCCAGCGCACCGCCGAGCAGTGCCCGGGTCGCCTCGATGCCGTCCAGCCGGGGCATCCGCACGTCCATGAGCACGACGTCCGGACCGCGCCCCCGGGCAGTCAGCTCGGTTGCCAGCTCCACGCCGGCCTGCCCGTCACCGGCCGTGCCGAGCACCTCGATGTCCGGCTGAGCGTTCAGCAGCGCGGCGAACCCGTCCCGCACCATCGACTGGTCGTCGACGACGAGCACCCCGATCACGCGTCCACCCCCGCGACCAGCGGCAGCTCGGCGACGAGGCGGAAACCGCCGTCGGCCGTCGGGCCCGCCTCCACCGTGCCGCCGTGCAGAGCCGCACGCTCCCGCATGCCGGGCAGGCCGCTCCCTCCGCCCGACGCGGCCGGCGTCGCTGTTCCCCGGCCGTTGACCACCTCGATCCGCAGCACCCCGCCCTCCCCGGCGACGCGCACCCGCACGGGTGCACCCGGCGCGTGCTGGGCGGCGTTGGCCAACGCCTGCTGGACGATCCGGTACGCCGACAGCCCCAGCGCCGCGGGCGCCTCCGGCAGGCGCAGCTCCCACTGCAGCTCGGCGCCGGCCGCCCGCGCTGCACGGAGCAGGTCCTCCAGCTCGCCCAGGCCGGGCTGGGGCGCCCGCTCGGCGCCGTCGTCGGAGCGCAGCACACCGAGCAGGTTCTGCATCTCCGCCAGCGACTGCCGCGCCGCGCTCGCCACCTCGGCGAACTCGGTGCGCACCGACGGTGTCACCTCGTCGAGCCGGTACGGCGCGGTCTCGGCACGGACCGCGATCAGCGACATGTGGTGGGCGACGACGTCGTGCATCTCCCGTGCGATGCGCGCCCGCTCGGCCAGCGCGCCCTGCCGAGCCAGCGCCTCCTCCGCCCGCTCCTGCTCGCCGGCCAGCGCCGCGCGGGCCCGCTGCCGGGCCCCGAGCGCCCCGCCGAGCACCAGCGGGACCGCCACCCCCACCAGCGCCGTCGACCACGACCCGGCGTCCACCGCCTCCGCGTCGATGATCCCGAACAGGAGCAGCGCGACCACCGAGACCAGGGCGACGCCGAGGAGCGCGCGACCGCGGGCGGCCCACGCGGCCATCAGCAGCACCGGGAGCCAGAACAGCCAGTGCCAGACCTCCACCACCGGCAGCGGCTCCGGCGACGCCGGGATGAGCAACCGCAGGACGACGAGCCAGCAGGTGACGGCCAGCCACCCGTCGAGCGGACGATTGGGTGCGACGGCGAGCCCGAGGGCCGCCGGCAGCAGGTAGAGGAAGGCCACCCCGCCGAGCAGCCCGCCGCGTTCGTTGAGCACCGCGCTCGACACCGCGATGGCCACGACCAGCCCGTACAGACCGAACAGCACCGGGACGACGGTCCCGGCCCGCGGGAGCCGCGACCACGGCGCCGACCACGCCGGCTGCTCCGGCCGGACCGCCGCGAGCACCGCCGACCACGCACCGGAGGCGCCGGTGGCGGTGATGCGGCGCAGGCTGGTCGGCTTCATCGCGCTGCGAGCCTAGCCACGCGGAACGGCCCCCCGCGTCCCTCCGGAAGGGCAGCTGCGCCCCCTACCGGAGTAGCACGCACCGCCGGCGTCGGACGCCGGTAGCGCGCGAGGACGGCTCCGCAGCGTGACGACGACGCTCCCTCGCGGAGCTTCGATCGGACGGCATGCGCACCCCGCTGTTCGCCCTCCTCGTCGGGCTGTTGTCCCTGGTCGGAAGCCTGTCGCTGCTCGCCCAGCCGCGGGCCTCCTCCGGTGGGTCCCCGGTCGGCCTCGACCCCCGCTGCGCCGACGAGCTGTCCGCTCGCCTCACCGCCGGTTCCGACGCCGCGGTGCGCGTGCTCGGCTGCGACCCGGCCGGCCGGGGACGTGCGGTGGTCGCGCTCGGCGACCCGGCCACGGCGGACTCCGTCGCGGTGCTCGTGCCCGGCGCCGACACCGATCTGGCCACCCTGCACGACCCGACCGATCCCCTGCACCGGCCGTGGGGGTGGGCCAGGTCGCTGGCATCGGCCGCCGGCCCGCGGACCGCCGTCGTCCTCTGGGTCGGCTACGAGTCACCGCGGGGCCCGGGCGTCGACGCGGCGACCGGCCGGCTCGCGCGGGGGGCCGCGCCGGCTCTGCTCGATGCCGTCGCGGAACTCCGGTTCCGGTCGGGGACGGCGCCGCACGTCACGGTGATCGGGCACAGCTACGGCGCCGTCGTCGTCGCGCTGGCGGCGCCGGAGCTGGCCGCCGACGAGGTGGTGTTGGTGGCCAGCCCGGGCGCGCGAGCGCACGACGTCACCGGGCTGCGCACGTCTGCGCGGGTGTTCGCCGCGCGGGGTGCGGAGGACTGGATCCGGTTCGTGCCGCACCTGGCGGTCGGCGACCTCGGGCACGGCGCGGACCCCGCGTCACCGGAGTTCGGGGCCCGGCTGATCCCGGCCGACGACGTCCCTCGGCACGACGGCTACTTCCGGCCGGGCTCGGCGGTGCTCACCGCGATCGCCGGCGTGGTGACCGGTGCGCGGGACGGGGCGACGGCGTGAGGCGGCATCCCGTGGCGGCCGTGGTCGCGACGTCGGCAGGCATCGTCTGCGTCGTCACTCCGTGGCTGCTCGAACCGCCGCTGTGGGTGCGGCTGCTGGCCGGCCTGCTGACCGCGGCGACGTGGTGGTGCGCGGCGCGGCTGGTCGGAGCCGTCGTCGAGGGGGTGCGGAACGTCCTCCGCGGGCGGGCGCGGTCGGCCCGCCTGGCCGTGGGCATGGCGGCCGTGCTCGTGGTCGCCGGGTGCGGGGCAGCGCCCCCGCGCGCAGCTGCCGCGGCGCCCGCCTGGGTGCCGGTCGTGGCGTCGGCGCCGGACGTGCCGGCGGGAACACCCGTCCGCGTGCGGATCGACCTGGCCGACGCGCCGACCGACGAGACGCGGGCCCACCTGGCCGTCGAGGAGCTGGTCGGCGCCGGTGGGCTGGCGCGCTCGACGGTGGTGATCGCCGTGCCCACGGGATCGGGCTGGGTGGACGAGGAGGCGGTCGCCTCGCTGGACGAGCTGACCGGCGGGGACCTCGCGACGGTGACGGTGCAGTACGCGCAGCGCCCGAGCTGGGTGGAGTACCTGCTCGGCACCGACCGGGCGGCGCGGTCGGCGGTGGCCCTGCTGGGTGCGGTCCGGGCCCAGCTGGCGACCCTGCCCGCCGGCGAGCGACCGCGGCTGCTGATCTTCGGGGAGAGCCTGGGTGCGACCGCCGCGGCCGCGGCGGTGACCGAGGTCGGCGGCGTCGACGGCTGCCTGCTGGCCGGGCGGCCGGGATCGGCGGGCTCGTCGCCGGTCCCCGGGTGCACCGACGTCCGCAACGACGACGACCCCATCCCGGAGTGGCACCCCGGCCTGGTGCTGGCCCCGCGCGGTGACCTGCCGTGGCTGCCGGCGGTGACGTTCTGGCAGGTGACCGCCGGTCTCGTCACGGCCCTCGACCACCCGCCCGGCGCCGGGCACCGCTACGGGACGAGCCTGGTCGACGACTGGGCCCGCCTGCTGCGACGGTGAGGTCCCACGCCCGCAGGTGCGCTCAGCCCTCCCCGAGCCGCCCGCGCAGCCAGTCGTGGAAGAGCGCGAGGTGGTGCTCGACGGGCACCAGCACGCCGCCGGCCGCGTAGGCGCGGGAGCTCATCCCCGGCTGGGTGCGCTCGCAGGCGGCGAAGTCCTGCTGGTTGACCCGGTGGAACAGTTCCACCGACCGGGAGACGTCCAGACCCGCGGCGACCACCTCCGGCGCGTACAGCCAGTCACACTCGACGACGGTGCGGTCGACGGCCAGCGGGGTCATCCGCAGCAGGATCACGTGGTCGGGCACCAGGTTGAGGAAGACCGCCGGCTTGATGGTGGCCGCGTAATAGCGCCGGTCCTGGTCGGCGTCGATCCCCGGCAGCGCCGGGAAGCCGGCCGAGCCGTCCACGGTGAAGCCCTCGACCCCGGCCGCGAACTGCGCCCCGTGCCCGACGTACGACTGGGCAGCGTGCCCGCGGCTGAACTCCGGCAGGACGTCGGTCAGCTCGGGGTGGATCGTCGCGCAGTGGTAGCACTCCATGAAGTTCTCGACGACGAGCTTCCAGTTGGCCGCGA
This sequence comes from Blastococcus sp. SYSU DS1024, assembly GCF_054050795.1. Lineage (NCBI taxonomy): Bacteria > Bacillati > Actinomycetota > Actinomycetes > Geodermatophilales > Geodermatophilaceae > Blastococcus > Blastococcus sp. SYSU DS1024. The sequence continues at coordinate 74,862 of NZ_JBJHAA010000002.1, read as the reverse complement.
CGTCGTAGCGGATCCGCCGGCCCAGCTCCAGCCGCCCGACGTCGTAGCCCTCGATGGCCGCCGGGTCGCCGAGCCGCTCGGTCACCGCGCCGACGACGTCGTCGGTGAAGGACGGCGGGTCGTCGGCCAGGCACACCCACGCGTAGCCGAGCCATTCACGCAGGTGCACCGGCACCAGACCGTTGGCCACCCGGTCGACGTCGGGCATCCGCGCGAGGTTGGGCGCGGCGACCAGCTCGCCGTCCAGCCCGAACGACCACGCGTGGTACGGGCAGCGCAGGGTGCGGTTCACCTGGCCCGACTCCTCGGTGCACAGCTGCGCGCCACGGTGCCGGCACACGTTGAGGAAGGCGCGCAGCGCGCCGTCCCGGCCACGCACCACCAGCACGCTCTCCCGGCCGACCTGCACCCGCCGGAAGCTGCCGGCCGCGGCCACCTCGTCGGTGCGGGCGACGCAGCACCACATCGCCTCGAAGACCCGCTCCTGCTCGCGGACGAACACGTCGGGATCGGTGTAGTACCGCCCGGGCAGGGTCGGCATCAGGCTGGCGGGCGCGGCGGGGAGGGTCGTGGTCATGAGGTGGCCTCCAGGGCGGGCCGGCGGGGGTCGAACAGGTCGATCGGGTGCGCGGTCGTTCCCGTGGTGGCGAGGTCGGCGAGGACCTCGCCGACCACCGGCACGAACTTGAAGCCGTGCCCGGAGAAGCCGCAGGCCACGGTCACCTGCGGGTGCTCGGGGTGCGGCGCGATGACGAAGTGCTCGTCGGGCGTCGTGGTGTACATGCAGGTCGCCGCCTTGAGCAGCTCACCCGGCAGGGTCGGCAGCACGCCGGCGAGGTGCCCGGCGATGACCGCGACCTCCTCGGGGTGCACCTCCCGGTCGATCGTTCCCGGGGTGCACGGGATCCCGCGCCGGAAGAAGGCCACCTTCGCCCCGCCGTCCGGCCCGTCGATGGCCGGGAAGCCGTAGACCTGGACGCCGTCGGCCGCCTCGTGGATGTAGACCGGGTGCCGGTCCGGCGTCCACGCGCCGGTGCCCCCGGCGGGCTGGAACCAGTACATGACCTGCCGCTCCACGGTCAGCGGGACGCCGAGGTCCGCCAGCACCTCCGGCGCCCACGAACCGGGGCTGATCACCAGCGCGCCCGCCTCGTGCTCCCTCGCCGCCGTCCGGACCCGCACGCCGCCGCCCGGGGTCGCCGACCAGTCCAGCGCCGGCTCGCGGAAGCGCAGCTCGGCGCCGCGGGAGAAGGCCAGATCGAGGTGCGCGGCCACGGTCGCCTCCGGCCGGGCGAACCCGGCGGCGATCTCGACCAGCGCCACCTCGTCGTCGGCCGGGGTCAGCGTCGGGAACCGGCGGCGGATGTCCGCCGCGTCCAGCAGCTCGTGCGCCAGCCCCCACTGCCGGGCGGACTGCAGGCTCCCCGAGACGGTGCGGCTGTCGGGCCGGCCGAGGAACACCCCGCCGGTGCGCACCAGCACGTCGGTGCCGGAGTCGGCGCACAGCTCGTCCCACAGCTCGTAGGCGCGCAGCAGCAGCGGCACGTAGGCGGGATCCTCGAAGTAGGCCTGCCGGACGATCCGCGACCCGCCGTGGCTCGACCCCTGGTCGTGCGCCGGGCCGAACCGCTCCAGGCCCAGCACCCGCTGCCCGCGGGCGGCCAGGTGCGCGGCGGCGGCGCTGCCCATGCCACCCAGCCCCAGCACGATGACGTCGTAGGCCATTGTCAGCACCGCATCCGTGCGCCGGCGGGGTCGACCAGCGGTTCGGCGGTCACCGTCGCCGCGACCGGTTCCCCGAACCAGTCGATCGTCACCGCGGTGCCGGGCCCGGCGACCGACGCGGGCAGCCAGGCGTAGGCGACCGTCCGCCCGATCGTGGCGCCGAACCCCGCGCTGGTCACGTAGCCGACCGGCGTCCCGCCGACCCGCACCGGCTCCCGGCCCAGCACCGTCGCCGCCGGGTCGTCGAGGACCAGGCAGGTCAGCCTCCGGTCGTGCGGACGGCGCTCCAGGGCCTCGCGCCCGAGGAAGTCCCCCTTGTCCCGCCGGACGGCGAACGACAGCCCCGCCTCGACCGGGTCGTGCTCGGTCGTCATGTCCGCTCCCCAGGCGCGGTAGCCCTTCTCCAGCCGCAGGCTGTCGAAGGCGCGGCGGCCTGCGGCGACCATCCCGTGCGCCCGGCCGGCCTCCCACAGCACGTCCCACAGCCGCAGCCCGGTGGCCGCGTCGGTGTACAGCTCCCAGCCGAGCTCACCGACGTAGGAGACGCGCAGGGCCGTCACCGGCACCCCGCCGACGAACAGCTCCCGTGCCCGGAAGTACCCGAACGCCTCGTGCCCGACGTCGGTGCGGGTGAGCGCCTGCAGCACGTCGCGCGCCCGCGGCCCCCACAGCCCGACGCCGCAGGTGCCGGCCGTGCTGTCGCGCAGCTGCACCGACCCGTCGTCCGGCGCGTGCTGGCGGAACCAGTCGAGGTCGAGCGGGCCGTTGGCTCCCACCTGGAACCGCTGCTCACCCAGCCGGGCGACCGTCAGGTCGCTGCGGACCCCGCCCGCGGCGTCCAGCGACAGCGTGTAGGTGACCCGGCCGACGGGCTTGGCGACGTCGTTGGTGGTCAGCCGCTGCAGGAAGCCGCACGCGCCCGGCCCGGTGACCTCGATGCGGGACAGCGGGGTCATGTCGTAGAGCGCTCCGTGCCTCCGCGTCGCCAGCGCCTCGGCAGCCGCGATCGGCGACCACCAGCGCGCCGCCCAGGGATCGCGCGGCGGGAGGTCGAGGTCGGCCGCCAGCGGCGCGTTCGCCTCGAACCACAGCGGCCGCTCCCAGCCGCCGGCCTCGGTGAACACCGCACCCAGCTCCTGGTGGCGGGCGAAGAACGGGCTGACCCGCAGCGGGCGCGCCACCGACGGCGGGTCCAGCGGGTGGACGACGTCGTAGACCTCGACGAACTGCTGCGCCCCCCGCCCGGCCACGTAGTCGGGCGAGAGCTGCACGTCGGTGAACCGGTGCAGGTCGCACTCGTGCACGTCGGTGCGCGGCTGCCCCTCGACCAGCCACTCGGCCAGCGCCTTCGCCACGCCCGCCGAGTGGGTCACCCAGACCGCCTCGGCGACCCAGAACCCGGGCAGGTCGCGGTGCTCGCCGAGCAGCGGCATGCCGTCGGGGGTGAAGGAGAAGACGCCGTTGATGCCGGCCGCGACCTCGGTGGCGGCGAGACCGGGCAGCAGCACCAGGCTCTGCTTCCAGGCGTCGGCGAAGTCGTTGGGGGTGAACGGCAGGCAGCTGTTCGGGTGCGCCTCGGTGTCCCGGGCGGTGACCGGCATCGGCCGGTGGCCGTAGGAGCCGATGCCGATCCGGTCGCGGTGCTCGCGGTAGTAGAGGTCGGCGTCCTGGTGGCGCAGGATCGGCGCGCTGATCTCGCGCGTCGCGCCGGCCAGCGCGGGCACCGGCGCGGTGGTGGCGTACTGGTGCGCCAGCGGCTGCAGCGGCACGGTCAGCCCGGCGAGCGCGCCGACGTCCGGACCCCAGAAGCCGGCGGCGCAGACGACGACGTCGGCCGGCACGAAGCCCTGGTCGGTGTGCACCCCGCTCACCCGGCCGCGCTCCTCGGCGACGCCGGTGACGCGATGCCGGGCCAGGAAGCGGGCGCCCCGCTCGATCGCCCGCCGCGCCTGCGCCTCGCCCGCCGGCACCGCGTGGGCCAGGCCGTCACTCGGTACGTGCAGGCCGCCCAGCACCGCGCCCGGGTCGAGCAGCGGGTGCAGCCGGCCGCACTCCTCCGGGTCGACCAGCCGGGCCTCGATCCCCCAGGAGGTGGCCAGCCCGTGCCGGCGGGCCAGGTCGGCCCAGCGCTCCGGCGTCGTCGCCACCTCGAGGCCGCCGACGGACCGGAACACCGGCGCGCCGTCCAGCGATAGGTCGCGCAGCTTGCCGACCGTGTAGCTCGCGAACTCGGCCAGCGTCTTCGACGGGTTGGTCTGGAAGACCAGGCCGGGCGCGTGGGAGCTGGACCCGCCGGCGGCGAACAGCGGGCCCTGGTCGAGCACGGTGACGTCGGTCCAGCCACGCCCGGTGAGCTCGTCGGCCAGCGAGCACCCGACGATGCCGGCGCCGATGACGACGACGCGGGGAGTCCTGCGGGGAGCCTGCCGGGAACCGTTGCCCATGGCCACACCTCTGCCTTGTTGCGGCACCCGCAACGCCCTGCGGGATGCGCAACAGACTTCGAGAGCGGCTCGGGGCCGTCAAGGGTCGGACGGCGCGCCTGCGCGAGTCCTTACAACGAGTTCACAACGCCGACACGGACGGCCGAATGGATCCGCAATAGGACGCTCAGGAGAGCCGGTGGCCGGTCTCCCGCCCGACGGCGCAGAGTCGCTCGGCAACGACGGAGAACCGCTCGGCGGGGAGCCGGTAGGCCGGGGCGGAGACGCTGAGCGCGGCGAGCAACCGCCCGTCCGGCGCGCACACCGGCGCGGCCACCGCGTTGAGGCCCAGCTCGAACTCGCCCTCGGTCGCCGCCCAGCCCCGGCTCCGGACCTCGTGCAGCACCTCGTCGAGAACCGCCGCGTCGGTGATCGTCGCCGGGGTGTAGCGGGCGAAGGGAGCGGCCGACAGCGCCGAGCGGGCGGCCGCGGACCCGAACGCCAGCAGCACCTTGCCGCTGGACGTGGCGTGCAGCGGGGTGCGCCGGCCGACCCAGTTGAGGACGCCGACCGAGGCGCTCCCGTGCACCTGGCTGATGTTGACGGCGCTGTCCCCGTCGAGGACCGCCAGGTTGACCGTCTCGTCCAGCTCGGCGGCCAGCCGCTCGCACACCTCGTGTCCCAGCCGGGTCAGGTCCAGCTGTGCGGCACTGGCCCCGCCCAGGCGCACCAGTCCGAACCCCAGCCGGTAGGTGCCCCGCTCCCCCACCTGCTCGACCAGGCCGTGCGCCTCGAGCGTCGCCAGCAGCCGGGAGGCGGTGGACTTGTGCACTCCCAGCTCGGCACCGAGATCGGTGACCCCAGCGCTGCCGCGGTCGGCCAGCACGGTGAGCATCGCCAGCGCCCGGTCGACGGACTGCACCAGCACTGGTCCGTCACCCGTTCCGTTGCGCATGGCGCAACCCTAACCGCGCAGGCTCCGTTGCTGCGGCCCGACCGCCCCGCTCCGCCGGGAGCCACCGCCCCACACCCGGCGGTGGTCGACCCGTGGTGGCCGGTCGGCGTCGGCACCGCTCCCCTCGAGCCGGACGGGAGCGCCCGCTGACCGCACGGCGGCCCGCCCGGTGCCGGGAAACGCGGCAGCCCCGCGACGACCGCGGTCGTCGCGGGGCTGCCGTCGCTCACCTCAGATGCTCAACCCGCCGCAACCGCTGCTGCAGTCGACGGTCCAGATCGAGCGGGCCAGCGCGCTGAACCGGGCGGACGGCAGGAGCCGCTCCCCGCGCGGACCGCGGACCGTGCCGTCGGACCCACCGGCCGGCGGGGTGCCGCCCGGTGCATCCACGCCCGGCTCGGTGCCGGGGGCGGACGGCGCGGGCGCCGTCGGGGTGGGCGCCGTCGGGGCCGGCGACGAGGTCGCCGTCACCAGGGTCAGCCCGCCGCCGAGCACCGTCGACGAGCGGTCCGGCGCGAAGACGAAGACGTCGTAGACGCCCGCCACCAGCTTCGGCGACTCGAACACGATCTCCGTGCCGCTCAGGCCGACGATCCGCACCGCCGTGCTGCTCCCCACGCGCACCAGCACCCCGGACTGGAAGCCCGATCCGCTGATCCGCACCCGGGTGCCACCGGAGGCGCTCACCACCGACGGCGAGATGGAGGTGATGCGATACGCCCCGACGGACGGGTACTGCTTCTCCCCGCCCGTGGCCGGCTGCGGTGCCGACGGCGAAGGTGCCGGCGCAGGAGCAGGAGCCGACGGAGCAGGGTTCGACGGTGCGGGGGCCGAGGGTGCCGGCGACGACGGCGTCTCGCTGCCCGGCCGCGGCGCGCTCGGCGGAGTGCTGCCACCGTCCGGGGTGCGGCCGCCGTCCACCACGGGCGTCGACGGTGCCGGCGCCGGGGAGGTCCCCGGCGCGGGAGCCGAGCCACCGGGCGCCGGGGTGCCGACGGACGGAACCGGTGCCGACGGCGCCGGAGCGCCCGGGAGGGACGGCGCCGGAGAGGTCGGCGACGTCGGAGCCGGCGTCGGGGCGGTCCCCGGCGCGGGGGCCGAACCACCGGGCGCCGGGCTGCCGATCGACGGCGCCGGAGCGCTCCCACCCGACGGTGGGACCGGCGTCCCCGGGGACGGCTCGGGCGCCGGCTCGGTGCTGCGCTGCGCCTCCTCGCCGACCAGCAGCGGGGCGGCGTAGGCCATGCCGAGCGCCTCGCCGTCCTTGGCCAGCTGGACCACCAGCACGTACCGGCCGTCCTGCAGCTCGGTGCTCGGCGTCAGCACGAGGGAGCCGAGGCCCTCCCGGTTTCCCAGGGAGAACCGCGCCTCACCGGCGTCGTCGGTCGTCACCGTCTGGCCGTTCAGCTCGATCGCGTGCTGGGTCAGCGCCAGGACGTCGCCGCCGTGCTCCATGCCCAGCGAGATCCGCGCCTCGTAGGCACCGCCCGGCACCGAGCCGCTGGCGACGACCTGCGGCGTCACCGTCCCGGCCATCGCGGTCATGTTCGTGAAGCGGTACCGCACGGGTGCCGCCGTCTCCCCGAACTTGGTCAGCGAGAGCCGGCCGCCGGTCACCGACCTGCCGGCGAACGCCGGCCGGGGCTCGACGTCGGCGAGCAGCCGCTGCACCACCTCGGGTGCGGACGCCTCGCGGTCCAGCCCCCGGTAGAGCGTCGCCGCCGCGGCCACCTGCGGAGCCGCGATCGAGGTGCCGCTCACGAACCGGTAACCGCCGTCGGGCCAGGTGGTGTACACCAGCGTCCCGGGAGCGAACAGCTCCACCGTGCCCGCCCCGTAGGCCGAGAAGTCGCTGACCGTGTCGGCGGCCGTGCTGCTTCCGACCGTGATCACGTTGGGGCGGTTGATGCTGGCCGGGTAGAACAACGACGTGTCGCGGTTGCCGCTGTCGTTGCCGGCCGCCGCCACGACGACGACGCCCAAGCTGTTCGCGTAGTCGATCGCCTCGGTCAGGATCGCCGCGCCCCCGGGGCCGCCCCAGGAGGCGTTGATGACGTCGGCGCCGTTGTCCGCCGCGTACCGGATCGCCTGCGCGCCGAGGTGGAGGTCGACGCTCCGCCCGGCGCCGATGACCAGCGGCATGATCGTGACGTCCGGCGCCACGCCCGCGGTGCCGTGGCCGTTCCCCGCCCGGGCGCCGGCGGCGCCGGCCACCGTGGTGCCGTGCGAGTTGTCCAGCCCGGCGTTCGTGACGTCGGGCGAGTTCGTGTAGAAGTTCCAGCCGTGGCAGTCGCCCGGCTTGCCGTTGGCGTCGGTGTCACCGGCCCCGCAGGGCTGGTCGGGGTTGGTCCACAGCGCACCCTGCAGGTCGGGGTGGCCGGGCGCCAGCCCGGTGTCGAGGACGGCGACGGTCAGGCCCCGGCCGGTGCCGGCCCGCCAGCCCTCCGGCGCGGAGACGTCGGCCTCGGCCACCCCGCTCTGCCCGTAGAAGTTCGAGCCGGTGTTGCTGAGGTTCCAGCCGAAGCGGCTCCAGTCCGGGTCGGAGACCGACTCCCCGAACACCTCGCCGGACTCCGAGAGCGTCACCTGCGCCCCGGCCAGCAGCTCGGTGACGACGGAGGGGACGAGGTCCTTCCCCGCGACCAGCGCGGAGCCGTCGAACAGCGACTGCGCCGACGCGATTGCGGGGTGGGCGTCCAGGAGCGCCACCTGCTCGGCGGTCACCCCGCCGTCCAGCGTGACGACGAGTCGGGTGAGCCCGTCGCCGTCCGGACCGAAGTCGTCGGCGACCGGCACCGCCGGTGCCGCGGAGGCGAGCGTGCCGATGACGGCCGTGCCCCCGAATCCCAGTGCCGCGGCCGCCAGGACCGCGATCCCGCGGTACCCCCTGCCGGCCGGTCGGCCTGCCGTGTCCCTCATGCGTCACCCGATCCGTCGTCGAGACCTCTTCCTGCAGGACCTCGGCGCGCACCGGACGGTGCTGGATAGCTCGAAGGAGGGATCTACGGCAGCGGCTGCCGCCGCGACCGGCGGTGGGTGGCGGGTGGCGGGTGGCGGGTGGGTCAGTCCTTCAGCGAGCGGATCCACAGCGCCGCCCCGCCGTAGGCCAGCGAGCTGGTGATCGCCCGGGTCGTGGTCCGGCCACCCGCCTGGCCCGCCGCCGCGAGCGCGGTCAGCGTGTCGAGCAGGTTCATCGCCGCCACGGCGGCCAGCCCGCGGTCGACCTCTTCGTCGGTCTTCGCGGTCAGCGCCAGCGCGGAGACCACCAGCGCCCGGCTGCCGAACAGCCGCTGCAGCTGCAGGCCCGGCGGCGACACCGGCACGCCGTAGCTGTTCGCCACCGCCCGCGGCGCCAGGACGCTGATCGCCCCGAACGCCGCCCCGACGGCGCCGAGTGCCTGCGCCATCGACTTCTTCGACGTTCCCGCTGCGGTCTTCTTCTTGGCCATCGCTAACCTCCCGGTACCAGGACAGGCGGCGTCAGCTCACCGCCACCGGCCACTCAACCAGCGCCGCGACCGACCCGCAGCGCGAGCCGGCCCGCCGGCCGCTAGCGTCCACGACCATGACCACCGACCGCCGCGGCGCCGGGTTCCGGCAGGTCACCGCGCCGACCGGCGCCCGGTAGCGCGTGCCGCCGGCCGTCGAGCTGCAGCACCGCCCCACTCCCTGGGGCGTGATGCGCAGCCGCGTGGCCGGCACCCCGCGCCCCGGCGTCGCGGAGGTGGTCGTCGTCCCGGGCCTGGCCGTCGCCGGCTACCTCCAGCCCGCCCTGGAGGCCCTCGGCACCTGGACCCGCGCGCACCTCGTCGAGCTGCCCGGCTTCGCCGGCAGCGGCGAGCCGCCGCACCCGATGGACGTCGTCCAGCACGCCGACGCGGTCGCCCACTGGCTCGTTGCCGGCGGGCCCGAGGACGCGGTGCTCGTCGGGCACTCCAGCGGCACCCAGGTCGCCGCCCACGTCGCGGCCCGCGAGCCCGGGCGGGTGCGGGCGCTGGTGCTCGCCAGCCCGACCGTCGACCCGGCCTACCGGAGCATGCGCCGCGTCCTGCTCGCCTGGCGGCGCAACCACGAGCTCGAGCCGCCGGAGCTCGACGTCCAGCACACCCCCGACCGGCGCCGCGCCGGGCTGCGGCGGGTCCGGCACGCCCTGGCCACCCACCTCGCCGACCGCCTCGAGGACACCGTCGAGCGGGTCGGCTGCCCCGTGCTCGTCCTCCACGGCGACCGCGACCGCCTCTGCACCGAGGCCTGGGCGCGCGAGCTCGGCGCGCGGGCGCGGGACGGCCGGTTCCGCAGCGTTCCCGGCGCGCACAGCTTCGTCTGGACGGCGCCCGACGCGTGGTCCGCGCCCATCGCCGAGCTCGCCGGCGCTTCCGGTGACCACCGGCAGGGTCCCGGGACCTGAGCCGAGGCAGAGCTACCCTGGTCGTCGTTCCGAACGTCCGTGTGTAACTACCTGCTGCCGGCCTCGCCGGCGGATCAAGGCGGCACGCCCGATCCGCAGCAGCAGAGGTCATGTTCCACACGCGCCCGACCGACTCCGCGGTGATCCGCTCCGCCGGTCTCTCCTACTTCCCGCTCGCGTTCATCGCGCGGCTGCCGTTCGCGATGATGGTCGTCGGCGTGCTCACCCTCGTCGTCGCCGAGCGCGGCTCGGTGACCCTCGGCGGCCTGAACTCCGCCTGCGCCGGCCTCGGCACCGCGCTGGCCGGCCCGCTGCTCGGTGCCGCGGTCGACCGCTTCGGGCAGCGCCGCGTGCTCGTCCCGGTGGGCCTGCTCAACGCGAGCCTGCTGGGCGCCTTCCCGCTGGTCGTCGCGAGCACCGCGGCCGACGCCGCGCTCCTGGCCCTGTCCGTGCTCATCGGCGCCTCCGCGCCGCAGATCGCCCCCATGTCGCGCACCCGGCTGATGGCGATCATCCGCCGGTCGGTGCACCGCGACCGCCGCGAGCGGGTGCTCAGCAGCACGATGGCCTACGAGTCCGCCGCCGACGAGATGGTCTTCATCGTCGGCCCCTTCCTCGTCGGGCTGCTCGCCACCGCGATCGCCCCGTGGGTCGCCATCGCCGGCGCCTCGGCGCTGACGTTCGTGTTCGTCACCGCGTTCGCCCTGCACCCCACCGGCCGGCTGCACCCGGGCACGGGCCGGGCGACGGACCGGCAAGCACCCGCCCGCGAGCTCACCCGCTTCCCGCTGCTGACCGTCGTGGTCGGCACGCTCGGCGTCGGCCTCTTCTTCGGCGCCACCCTCACCTCGCTCACCGGCTTCCTGGCCGTCGACGGCGACGGCGACCGCGCCGGCCTGCTCTACGGCGTCATGGGCATCGGGTCCGCCGTGTTCGCGCTCGGCACCGCGGCCCTGCCGGCGCGCTTTCCGCTGCCGGCGCGGTGGCTCGCGTTCGGCTCGCTGCTGCTCGCCGCCGCGATCGGCTACGCGTGCGCCGGGTCGGTGCCGGCGCTCGTGGCGGCCCTCGCGGTGCTCGGCTGCGGCGTCGGGCCGACGCTGGTCACCCTGTACAGCCTCGCCGCGTCGCTGAGCCCGGCCGGCCGCTCGGCGACCACCATGACGATGCTCGGGTCCGCGGTCGTCGTCGGCCAGGCGGTCGCCTCCGCGCTCACCGGCGTGGTCGCCGACCGGCTGGGCGCGGGCACCGCGCTGGTGGCCCCCGCCGTCGCCGCCGCCGTCGTGGTCGCCGCCGGAGCGGCCCACGCAGCATGGGGGCAGCCGAGCGCCGTCCCGCAGCAGCCCGAGCCGGCCTCCGTCCCGGTGTAGCGGCCGGGACGACAGCGGGCGCCCTGAGCGGCGGAGTCCGCAGGGGACAGCACGGTGCGTGAGGGCGCGCGCGGGATTTGGCGTACCGGAACGATCTCGGATGCCGCCGGGTTCCCGGAGGCCTTGACCGGTCCTCCGGCCACCGAGAGCGTGGGTCGCCTGCTCGAACACCGCGAGTGACGAGGACGGCGATGGCTTCCTACGTGTACCGATGCGACGACCACGGCCTGACGGAGCGCTCGCTCCCGATCGGCACCGCCGAGCCGACGACCTGCTGCCCCACGTGCGGGTCCACCGCGGTCCGGGTCTTCACCCCGCCGCGCCTCTCCTTCGGCGACCCCGCGCGCCGCGCGCTGATCGACCGGACCGAGCGGACCCGCGACGAACCCGAGGTCGTCTCCTCCCCCGGCCCACGACCGGCCCGCCGCTCGCCGGTCGCCGCCAACCCCGCGCTCCGCCACCTGCCCCGGCCCTGAGCCGGGCGTCGCCCACCGGAGCGGTCCGCCGGCCGGCACACCGCTCCGCCGACCCCCGATGAAGGGACGTCGCCATGGCCAGCGTCGGACTGCTCTACGTCGGGGCCGTGCTGATCCTCAACGGGCTGATGCTGCTCGGGTGGGTGGACGCCCGCGCGGCCGCGCCGTTGAACTTCTTCGTCGGCGGGCTGCAGGTGCTCACGCCGACCTTCCTGATCGTCACCTCCGGCGGTGACCCCGACACGATCCTCGCCGCCTCGGGCCTGTACCTGTTCGGCTTCACCTACCTCTACGTGGGCTTCAACCTGCTGGGCGACCTGGACGGCACCGGGCTCGGCTGGTTCTCCGCGTTCGTCGCCTGCTGCGCCCTGGTCTACGCCGGGCTCAACTTCGGGCGCCTGGACGACCCCGCCTTCGGCGTCATCTGGCTCTACTGGGCGGTCCTGTGGGGGCTGTTCTGGGTCGTCCTCGGGCTGAAGCGGGAGGAGTGGACCCGGTTCACCGGGCTCGTGGCCGTCGTCGCCGGCGTGTTCACCGCCGCCGTCCCGGCGTTCCTGCTGCTCACCGGCGTCTGGGGCGACTACCTCACCGAGTCGGCGATCGCCCTCGCGGTCATCTGCCTGGCGTCACTGGCGCTGGCCCCGCGGCTGCGCGAGCCGGCGGCCACCGAGGCGACGGCGCCCGCCCCGGAGCTCCGGGAGCCCGAGGCGCCGCCGTCCTCCCGCTCCGGCACCCCCTCCGCCCACGAGAGGCGGTGACGCCGATCCAGCACCCGCACCCAGCCTCGCTCCCATCCCGGACGCGCACCGCCTAGACCTGGAGGTCATCCGTGCCGAAAGTCGTGTACCCCCTCGACTCGTCGAAGAAGTTCACCGATCAGCAGTACGTCGGGCACAACCGCTGGCACCCCGACATCCCGGCCAACGTCACCGTCCGCCCGGGCGACACCTTCCGCGTCGACTGCCGGGAGTGGTTCGACGGCGCCATCCACAACGACGACTCCGCCGACGACATCCGCGACGCGCCGCTGTCCACGGTGCACTGCCTGAGCGGGCCCTTCCACGTCGAGGGTGCGCAGCCGGGCGACCTGCTGATCGTCGACATCCTCGACGTCGGGCCGATCCCGCAGGAGGACTCCGGGCCGCTCGCCGGCCAGGGGTGGGGCTACACCGGCATCTTCGCCAAGCAGAACGGCGGCGGCTTCCTCACCGACCAGTTCCCCGACGCCTACAAGACGATCTGGGACTTCTCCGGGCAGACCGCCACCTCCCGGCACGTCCCCGGCGTCTCGTTCACCGGCATCGTGCACCCGGGGCTCATGGGCACCGCACCGTCGGCGGAGCTGCTCGCCCGCTGGAACCGCCGGGAGCAGGCGCTCATCGACACCGACCCCGACCGGGTGCCGCCGCTGGCGCTGCCGCCGCTCCCCCAGGACGCGATCCTCGGCACGCTGCAGGGCGCCGACTACGACCGGGTGGCCGGCGAGGCCGCGCGCACCGCACCGCCCCGGGAGAACGGCGGCAACCAGGACATCAAGAACCTCACCAAGGGCAGCCGGGTCTTCTACCCGGTGTACGTCGACGGCGCGAAGCTCTCGCTCGGCGACCTGCACTTCTCGCAGGGCGACGGCGAGATCACCTTCTGCGGCGCGATCGAGATGGGCGGCTTCATCGACCTGCACGTCGACCTGATCAAGGGCGGCATGGAGACCTACGGCGTCGGCGAGAACGCCATCTTCCTGCCGGGCAACGTCGACCCGCGGTACGAGCGCTGGTTGGCGTTCTCCGGCACGTCGGTGACCCTGGACGACGAGCAGCGCTACCTGGACTCGCACCTGTCCTACCAGCGCGCCTGCCTGCACGCGATCGACTACCTGACCAAGTTCGGCTACACGCCGGAGCAGGGCTACATGATCCTCGGGGCCGCACCGATCGAGGGCCGGCTCTCCGGGGTGGTCGACATCCCGAACTCGTGCTCGACGGTCTACCTGCCCACCGGGATCTTCGACTTCGACGTGGAGCCGTCCGCGTCCGGGCCGACCCGCATCGACCCGGGCATGGGGGTGCCGCGGTCGAGCTTCTGAACCGACCGGTCCTGCGCACGGACGGCCCCGGCGGCGCACGCCGGGGCCGCTCGTGCGCCAGGGCGGGATGGCGCGCGACGGCGGTCGGCTACACCCGGACCCCGGGCCCGAGCTCGGTGACGAGCTCACCGACCGGCCTCGGCCGCCCGTACAGGTAGCCCTGCGCCCGCGGGCAGCCCAGCTCGACCAGCGCCCGCGCCTGCTCCGGTGTCTCCACGCCCTCGGCGACGAGGACCAGCTCCAGCGCGTCGGCCAGCGCCATGACGCTGCGCAGCAGCCGCGCCCGCCGGCTGGAGGTGGTGATCGCCGAGACGAAGGAGTTGTCCAGCTTCAGGAAGTCCGTGGGCAGCGTGTCCAGCCGCGCCAGCGCCGAGTAGCCGGTGCCGAAGTCGTCGATCGCCACCCGCAGCCCGTGCTCGCGCAGCGCGTGCAGCGCCGCGACCGACCGGGTCGTCTCCGCCTCGACCAGGCTCTCGGTCACCTCGACCACGGTGCGCTCCGCCGGCCAGCCGGTCGCCGCCAGCGCCGCGAGCACCCGGTCGGGGAAGCCCGGGTCGTCCAGCTCCAGGCCCGACACGTTGACCGTGAGGAACAGCGCGCGCCCGGTCGCCGCCGACAGCGTCCGCGCGTCCTCGCACGCCGCCGCCCACACGAACGCGCCCAGCGCACCGACCAGGCCCTCCTGCTCGGCCACCGGCACGAACTCCGCCGGCGGGACGGGCCCGCGCGACAGGTGGACCCAGCGCACCAGCGCCTCCACGCCCACGACCTCGCCGTCCGCCGGGGTGACGATCGGCTGCAGGTGAACCGACAGCCCGCCGGAGCGGCCGGCGGCGAGCGCGGCGGCCAGGTCGCGCGCCAGCGGGCTCTGCCCGTCGGCGTCCAGCTCGCTGCGCCCGCGGCCGAGCGTCTTCACCCGGTACAGCGCGGCGTCGGCCCGGCGCATGAGGTCCGACGGCGAGTCGCCGAGCGCCAGCTGCGCCACGCCCACCGACGTCCCCACCTGCGGCAGCGCCGCCCGCAGCGACTCCGCGACCGCCAGCGCCCGCTCGCCGTCCGAGGCGGGCAGCAGCAGGGAGAACTCGTCGCCCCCGTGCCGCGCCAGCACCGCACCCCGGGGCAGCAGCGGCCGCCACGTGGCCGCGACCGCGCGCAGCAGCTCGTCGCCGGCCGCGTGGCCCTGCGTGTCGTTGACGGTCTTGAAGTGGTCGAGGTCGAACAGCGCAGCCGACAGCGGCTCGCCCGAGCGCACCGCCGTCCGCACCGCCGTGTCCAGCATCTCGTCGAAGCCGCGCCGGTTGACCAGCCCGGTGAGCGCGTCCTCCTCGGCGCTGGCCGCCCGCCGCGCCAGCACCCCGACGGCGCCGGCCGAGCCCAGCACCAGCACCGCCAGGACGACGGCGGTCCCGGCGGGGACGTCACCGCGCAGAGCGACGACCACCGTGCCGATGGCGAGCATCTCGGTCAGGAAGCCGAGCGCCCACGGCCGCGGGAAGAAGAGGAAGGCGACCATGGCCGCGAACGCCGACAGCGCCAGCACCGCGACCGCGCCGCTCACCGTCGGCGCGGAGAGCGCGAAGACGCCGATGCCGGCGACGCCCAGCACCAGCAGCGCCTGGAAGAAGCCGCGCGGCACCAGGTGCCCCCAGCGCACGACCGCCAGCCCCACCAGGGTCGTGAACGGCCCGAGGGCGGTGACGGCCGGGTGCACGTGATCGAGTCCGCCGGGCGTGCCGATGACCAGCCCGACCGCCGCCACCCCGCCCAGAGCGGTGAGCAGCCCGGCGGTCCGGGCGACCACTCGCGGGGTGGCCACCTCCGGGGCCATCCGACTCATGCGCACGACCGTTTGATCGGGTGGGCACGACCGGAGCTGGAGCGGGGGCCCCTCCGACCGGGTGAGTCAGACCCCCAGGTGGGCCAGCGCCTGCAGCAGCAGGGTGCTCTGCCCGTTGGTCAGCTCGGCCAGCACCGCAGGGTCGCGCGCCTCCAGCGGCGAGAACCAGGTGAGCTCCAGTGCGTCCTGCTGCGGCGAGCAGTCCCCCTCGACCGGCACCACGTAGGCCAGCGACACCGCGTGCTGGCGCGGGTCGTGGAACGGCGTCACCCCCGGCGTCGGGAAGTACTCGGCGACGGTGAACGGCTGCGGCGCGGGCGGGATCCGCGGCAGCGCGAGCGGGCCGAGGTCCTTTTCCAGGTGCCGCAGCAGCGCCGCCCGCACCCGCTCGTGGTACAGCACCCGGCCCGATACCAGCGCCCGCTTGATCTGCCCGTCCTCACCGGCCCGCAGCAGCAGCCCGATCGACGTCACCGTGCCGTGCTCGTCCACCCGGACGGGCACCACGTCGACGTACAGGATCGGCAGCCGCTCGCGCGCCGCGTCCATCTCCTCGCGGGCCAGCCAGCCCCCGCCTGTCGCCGTCGTCAGCTCGGTCATGGGGACTGTCTAGCCGATGCCCCCACCCTCACGGCACCCGTCCGGCCGGAACGCCGGAGTGCTCCCGGTCACGTGGACGGCGCCGATCCGAGCCCCGACCGGAGCCCTTCCCCTTCCGCACGCCCAGGAGTAGGCACGTCCCATGACCGCCGTCACCACCGGCACGACCACCCACCCGCTCGCCCGGCTGACGGGCGAGGAGATCGCCGCCGCGACGGCGATCGTCCGCGCCGCCGGCCTCTGCGCCGAGTCCAGCAAGTTCGTCTACCTCGGCCTCGAGGAGCCGCACAAGGCCCAGGTGCTGGCCTGGCGGCCGGGCGACGCCGTCGAGCGCCGGGTCCGCGCGCTGCTGCTCGACCGCGCCACCGGCGCCGGCCGCGACGTCACCGTCTCGCTGACCGCCGGCACCGTCGTCCGCGACGTCGAGCTCGACGCCGTCGCCGACGGGCAGGTGCCGATCCTCGACGCCGAGTTCGAGTCGATCGAGCCGATCCTCGCCGCCGACGAGCGCTGGGTCGCGGCGATGGCGAAGCGGGGGCTCGACGTCGCCGACGTGCGCGCCGTGCCCCTGTCGGCCGGCTCCTACTTCGCCGACGAGGCGGGCCACCGGATCGTCCGCGTGCTCGGCTTCCACCAGGCCGACGAGGCCGACCTGCCCTGGGCCCACCCGGTCGACGGCGTCGTCGCCTTCGTCGACATCACCCGCGGCGTGGCGACGGCGGTGCAGGACCACTTCGACCTGGCGGTGCCCGCCGAGCGCGCCGACCTCACCCCCGACGTGCACCCCGCGCCGGTCCGCGACCTCAAGCCGATCGAGATCGTCCAGCCGGAGGGGCCGAGCTTCACCGTCGACGGCGACGAGGTCACCTGGGCCGGCTGGCGGTTCCGCATCGGCTTCGACATGCGCGAGGGGCTGATCCTCAACCAGCTCTCGATCGACGGCCGCTCGGTCATCCACCGCGCCTCGATCGCGGAGATGGTGGTGCCCTACGCCGACCCCTCGCCGGTGCGGTTCTGGCAGAACTACTTCGACACCGGCGAATACCTCTTCGCGCGGTACACCAACTCGCTGGAGCTCGGCTGCGACTGCCTCGGCGAGATCCGCTACTTCGACGCCACGATCGCCGACGAGGACGGCGCCCCGCGCACGATCCGCAACGCGATCTGCATGCACGAGGAGGACTACGGCGTCCTCTGGAAGCACACCGACATGTTCAACGGGATGGCCGAGACGCGGCGCCAGCGCCGGCTGGTGATCAGCTTCTTCACCACCATCGGCAACTACGACTACGGCTTCTACTGGTACCTCTACCTCGACGGCACGATCCAGCTGGAGAGCAAGGCCACCGGCATCGTGTTCACGTCGGCCTACCGCGGGGAGGAGCACCCGTACGCCACCGAGGTCGCTCCGGGCCTCGGCGCGCCGTTCCACCAGCACCTGTTCTCCGCGCGGCTCGACATGGCCGTCGACGGCGTCGACAACACCGTCTACGAGGTCGACGCCGTCCGGCAGCCGGTCAGCGAGGTCAACTCCTACGGCAACGCGTTCACCCGCCGCATGACGCCGCTGACCAGCGAGGCCGGCGCCGCGCGGATGGCCGACGCCACCGTCGGCCGGGTGTGGCACGTGGTCAACCGGTCGAAGAGGAACCGGCTGGGTCAGCCGGTCGGGTACGCGCTGCACCCCGAGGGCGGTCCGGCGCTGCTGGCCGACGAGTCGTCGTCGGTGCACGCCCGGGCCACCTTCTCCAGCAAGCACCTGTGGGTCACCCGGTACGACCCGGCGGAGAGGTACGCGGCCGGCGACTTCGTCAACCAGCACCCCGGCTCGGCCGGTCTCCCGGCGTTCGTCGCCGACGACGCGCCGCTGACCGACACCGACGTCGTCCTGTGGCACACCTTCGGGCTGACCCACTTCCCGCGGCCCGAGGACTGGCCGGTCATGCCGGTCGACTACGCCGGGTTCACGCTCAAGCCGGTCGGGTTCTTCGACCGCAATCCCGCGCTCGGCGTACCGGGGTCGGCGTCGTCGCACTGCGCGTCGGCCAGCGGCGGGGACGAGGCGCCGGGCGGGCACTGCTCGTGAGCCGCTGACCCACCGCGCGCCGCCCCGGGGTCCGCACGGGCCCCGGGGCGGCGCCGCGTCCAGCTCCCCTGCGGTTCACCCGCCGTCCACGTACCGTTTGCCGTGACCGTCGTCACGGGAGATCCATGACTCTGCTCCACCGGCTCGACTCGGCCCGCCGGGCTGCCCACGACGTCGCGCGCGTGGCCACCGGCGCCGCCGCGCTGGCCGCCGTCCCGGTCGTCGTCGGCGCCGGGCTGGTCGGGGGGACGACGCGGCTCGCCCGCGCCGGGGTGACCGGGTCGCTGCACCTGGTCCACGACGCCGCCGTCTCCGGCACGCGCGCGGTCGGCACCCTCGTCACCGGCGCCGACCCGCTGCCCAGCGGCCACCTGCACGACCTCGTCGACGCCGCCCGCGGCCTGCTCGAGCCGCCGCCGGCGCGGCACACCCGCCGTGTCTGGGGCGACCGCGACCGCCTGCAGGTCGAGCTCGAGGAACCCGCCGACGACGACGCCCCCGCCGCCCGCGCCGCGCTGCGCCGCCACCTGGAGCGGCTCGAGGGCGTCGAGTGGGCCACGGTGAACGACGTCGTCGGCCGGGTGCTGGTCGCCGTCGACGCCCGCCGGGTCGGCCTCGAGGACGTCGTCGGCGTGGTCACCGAGATCGAGCAGGCCCGCGGTGGCACCGGTGTCTTCCCGCAGCGCCCCGACCACCCGGCCGACGTCGAGCCGTTGCTGGCCGCCGTCCTCGCCGCCGCCGTCGACACCGTGGCCTTCGGCGTCGCGACCGCCGCCAAGTACCTGCCGGTCCCCGCGGTGCACCGGCACGCCACCCTCGTCATGGCGCTGCTCGACACCCAGCAGTGGCTCAAGCGGGCGCTGTCGGACCGCATCGGCCCGGTGGGCACCGACCTCGTGTTCGAGGGCACCAGCGCGGTGCTGCACTCGCTCACCCAGAGCCCCACGGTGCCGGCGCTCAACGCCGCCGCCGCCGTCCAGCGAGCCCTGGAGATGCGGGCCCGCCGGCAGGTGTGGCGCCGCCGCGAGCGGGAGCTGTGCGGCCCCGAGCCCGACGACGACCGCACCCCCGAGCCACCGCCCGGCCCGCGCCCCGGCGCGCTGCCGAGGGGGCCGATCGAGACCTACCGCGACCGGCTGGGCCCGACCGAGCTCGGCGCGGCGCTGGGCCTGCTCGCGCTCACCCGCCGCCCCGGCCGCTCCGCCGACCTGCTGCGGGCGCTCACCCCCAAGGCCGCCGTGCACGGCCGGGAGTCCTTCGCCGCCACCCTCGACCTGCTGCTCTGCCGCCAGGGCATCCTCCCGCTGGACGGCTCGGCCTACCGCCGCCTCGACCGCGTCGACACCGTCGTCGTCGACGCCGCCGCGCTCTGCACCGGCCCCCCGGTGGTCGTCGAGGCCACCGCGGCGGCCGACGGGTGGGACGACGCCGCCGTCTGGTCGGCCGCCACCCGGCTGCTCAGCGGCGACGGGCCGGACGAGGACGCCCCGGCCCGGCTCCGGCTCGGGCCGGTGCGCAGGAGCGACGACGCCCCCGGCGGCGAGGTGCGCTCCCTGCTCCAGGGCCGCCGGCGGGTCGGCACGGTGACGGTCGCCGCCGAGCTCGACCCGCACGCCGAGGCGCTGCTCACCACCGTCGCCGACGCGGGGCTGCGGCTCGTGCTCACCCGGCACGTCGGCGCCCGCGACGTCACCGGGCTGGCCGACGAGGTCGCGGACGACGAGGCGCTCGTCGACACCGTGCGCGCGCTGCAGGAGGACGGCCGCGGCGTGCTGCTCGTCTCGGCGACCGACGGGCCCGCGCTGATGGCCGCCGACGTCGGCCTCGCCCCGGTGCTCGCCGGCCACGCCCCGGCGTGGGGCGCCGACCTGGTCACCGACCCCGGCCTCGCCGACGCCTGCCGCGTCGTCGCCGCCGTCCCCGACGCCAAGGCCACCAGCC
This sequence comes from Blastococcus sp. SYSU DS1024, assembly GCF_054050795.1. Classification (NCBI taxonomy): domain Bacteria; kingdom Bacillati; phylum Actinomycetota; class Actinomycetes; order Geodermatophilales; family Geodermatophilaceae; genus Blastococcus; species Blastococcus sp. SYSU DS1024. The sequence goes on along the minus strand of NZ_JBJHAA010000002.1, from coordinate 54,961 downwards.
GCCGGTCGGCCGGCGCCGCGCTCACCGGCAACGTCCTGGGCGGGCTGCTCGCCGCCGTCGGCAGCCCGCGGCTCGGCCAGCGCCGGGCGACGACGCCGGGCAAGTACGCCACGTTGAGCACGATGGCCGCCGGCACCCGCGCCGCCGTCCGCGCCGCCCGCCGCCCCGTGCCCGCCCCCACGGTGCACACCCCCTGGCACGCGCTCGACCCCGACGACGTCCTCCGCCGGCTGGCCGACGTCCCGGCCGCGCCCGAGCACCGGCCCGGCCGGCTGCCCGCGGCCGCGCGGCGGGCGGCCGCGCTCCCCGCCGTCCGCGTCCCGGTCCGGTTCACCCGCACCGTCGCCGCGGAGCTCGCCGACCCGCTCACCCCGATCCTGGCCACCGGGGCCGCGGCGACCGCGGTGCTCGGCGAGATCACCGACGCGGTGCTGGTCGGCAGCGTCACCGCCATCAACGCCGTCGTCAGCGGGCTGCAGCGGATGCGCGCCGAGAGCGCCCTGGAGTCGCTGCTGCTCGAGCAGGCACACTGCGCCCGGCGGGAGACCGACGGCGGGACCGAGGAGGTGCCCGCGACCGCGCTGCGCCTGGGCGACGTCGTGCTCGTCGAGCCCGGCGACATCGTCGGCGCCGACGCCCGGCTGCTGGACGCCGAGGACCTGGAGGTCGACGAGTCGAGCCTGACCGGGGAGTCGCTGTCGGTCGCCAAGTCGGTGCCCGCGACGCCGGGAGCCGACCTCGCCGACCGCACCTGCATGCTCTTCGACGGCACCACGGTGGTCGCCGGGCGGGGCCGCGCCGTCGTCGTCGCGGTCGGTGCGGCCACCCAGGCCGGGCGGGCCGCCCGCGCCGCCGGGGGTGCGGCGCCACCGGCCGGCGTGCAGGCGCGGCTGGCCGAGCTCACCCGCGCCGTCCTCCCGCTCACCCTCGCCGGCGGCGGGGCGGTCACCCTGCTCGGCGTGCTGTGGGGCCGCCCGCTGCGCGAGTCGGTCGCCGCCGGGCTGGCGATCGCGGTCGCCGCGGTCCCCGAGGGGCTGCCGCTCGTGGCCACGGTCGCCCAGCAGGCCGCGGCCCGCCGGCTCTCCGGGCGCGGCGCGGTCGTGCGCAGCGCCCGGGTGCTGGAGGCCCTCGGCCGGGTCGACACCGTCTGCTTCGACAAGACCGGGACGCTCACCGAGAACCGGCTGCGCGTCACCCGGCTGCTCCCCCTGGACGGCGGCAGCGAGGAGGAGCTGCTCCGGCTGGCCGCCGCGGGCATGGGCAACGGCGACGACGGCGCGCACGAGACCGACCGCGCCGTGCTGGACGCGGCCGGCGACGCCTGGGACTCCCCGCCCGAAGCGAGCCTCGCCTTCGCCGGCGGCCGCGGCTTCTCCGCCGCCGTCCGCGACGGCCGGCTCGTCGTCAAGGGCGCCCCGGAGACCGTCCTGCGCCGCTGCGCCGACGCCCCCGAGCTGCGCGACCGCGTCCGGCAGCTGGCCGGCGAGGGGCTGCGGGTGCTCGCCGTCGCCGACCGCGCCGTCGACGGCACCCCCGACGACCTGGACGAGGCGGCCACGGGGCTCGCCCTGCGCGGGCTGGTCGGGCTGTCGGACACGCTGCGCGAGTCCTCGGTGCGCGCCGTCGAGCAGCTGCGGGCCGCCGGCGTGCGGGTGGTGGTGGCCACCGGCGACCACCCCGAGACGGCGAGCGCCATCGCCGCGCAGGCCGGCGTCCCCGATGCCGACCGGGTGGTCACCGGCGCGCAGCTGACCCGCGCCACCGACGCCGAGCGGGCGCGCCTGGTCGCCGAGACCGCCGTCTTCGCCCGGCTCTCCCCCGAGCAGAAGGTCACCCTGGTGGCCGCCTTGCGCCGCGCGGGCGCGACGCTGGCGATGACCGGCGACGGGGTCAACGACGCCGCCGCGATCCGGCTGGCCGACGTCGGCGTCGGCGTCGAGGGCGCCGAGTCACCGGCCGCCCGCACCGCCGCCGACCTCGTGCTCACCGACCTCGATCTCACCCGCCTGGTCGACGCGATCGCCGAGGGGCGGGCCATGTGGTCCCGCGTGCGCGACGCGGTGTCGGTGCTGGTCGGCGGCAACGCCGGCGAGGTGGCGTTCACCGTGCTCGGCACCGCCGTCGGGGGGCGGGCGCCGGTGAACACCCGCCAGCTGCTGCTGGTCAACCTGCTCACCGACATGTTCCCGGCACTCGCCGTGGCGGTGGCGGCCCCGCGGCAGGTGCCAGTGGGCGACGACGACGGCCCGCTCGCCGGGCACCCGCTCGCGCCCGTGCTGCGGGCCGGCCCGCACCGCGGCTTCACCGCGGCGGTGCGGCGCATGGTGGTGGTGCGGGGCGCGGCGACGGCGGCCGGTGCCACGGCCGCCTGGACGGTCGGCCGGGTGACCCCGGTCTTCCCCGGCCGGGCGAGCACGATGGGGCTGGCGGCGCTGATCACCACCCAGCTGGCGCAGACGGCGTGGTCGGGCCGGCGCAGCCCGCTCGTGCTGGTCACCGTGGCCGGCTCGCTGGCCGCCCTGGTGGCGATCGTGCAGACCCCCGGCGTGAACCTGTTCTTCGGCTGCACCCCGCTGGACCCGCTGTCGTGGGCGGTGGTGCTCGGCGCGGCCGTCCTCGGTGCGGCGGGCGCCGAGGTGGTGCCGGCGCTGCTCGCCCGCCGGCCGAGCGCCCGGACCCCGTGACGGCACGGGCCCCGCACCCTCGGCGGGTGCGGGGCCCGCGTCGGCGCGGTGCTCAGTCGCCGGTGTAGGCGGCGACGCCGAAGTGCTGCTGCCCGTTCTCGTCCTCCTGCACCAGCACGGTGTAGGCCTGGCCGCCGATGATCGCGGCGCAGGTGTCGCCGTCGCACTCGATGGTCTCCACCTGCCCGCCCTGCTCGGCGAGCGCGCGGGTGACCGCGGCCTCGGTGGCGGCGTTGTCGTCGTCGATACCGCCCCGCCAGAGGATGAGCCCGGCGATGGCGATCGCCGCCACCACGACGGCCACCAGCGCGGCGATCAGCAGGCCGCGATTGCGCGACGCCCAGCCGGGCTCGCTCCCCTGCTGCTCGTCCGGCGCGGGCGCCGCGCCACCGGGGACGCCGGCGCCGGGCACGACCCCGCCGGGGAGGGCCCCGGTGCCCACGCCGTCGGTGGGCCCGGCGGCGGCCGGCACGGGAGGCACGATCGCGGGATCGGGCCGGCCCGCGCCCGCCGTGGCGCCGGTCGGGTTCGGGTCGTCGGTGCTCATGGCGGAACGTCCTTCGTCGGGGTGCGGGAGTCATCGGGTCCGCGGCGCGGGGGCACGCGGGAGCCGGGGCCGGACGGCCCGGTCGGCTGACGCGGAAACCCTGCCACAGCCGCGCGGCGGGACGGCGGCGCGGGCGGCGATCCGCAGCGAACTGCCGGCGGACGCACAGCGCCCCGGACCTCGCGGGGAGGTCCGGGGCGGTGGGGGTCAGACGGTGGTCGGCGTCCGGTCGACCGGGCGGCGGCGCACCGACCGCACGGTGCGGGCGGCGAGCTCGCGGATCGGGCCGGTGTCCCACAGCTGCCGCGGCGCCTCCACCGGCTCCTCGGCCGCCGGCTGCTCGGCGCGCTGGTTCTCGCTGCGCGCCGCCCCGGTGCGGGCGGCGACCTCGGCGAGCGCCGCCCGGCGGCGGGCCAGGATCGCCTCCTTCTGCCGGTCCACCCGTTCCCGCTCGGCCAGCACCAGGAGCTCCTCCTTGGCCGCGGCCACGGTGCGCCGGGACTCCTGCGCCATCTCCTCGAGCTCGACGTCACCGGAGTCGCGCAGCTGCACCAGCCGGTCGTAGGCGGTCGGCGGGCTGAAGTTGAGCAGCAGCTTCATGAGGACGGGCAGCACCTCGACGCACATGAACAGCAGCGAGAGCATGAACTGCGCGGCCGCCAGGGTGCCGTTCCGCTCGCCCAGCCGGTCCAGGGCCTCCAGGCGGAGCAGGATGCCCCCGGAGCCCTCGTTCTGCGTGTCGAACGCGGCCTGCAGCCGCTCCAGCTCGGCGGTCAGCCGGGTCAGCTCGGCGCGGTCGCCGTCCAGGGACGACGACGCCAGCGCGGCACTGCGCCCCTCGGCGGCGCCGACCGCGGCGACGGCGGCGTCGAGCTCCGCGCGGGCGGAGGTGACGACGGCGGTCTGCGCGTCGGCGGCGGCGCGCGCCTGCAGGTAGGCCTCCCCGGTGCCGGCGTCGCCGGTGCCGCAGGTGCCGTCCAGCTCGCACTGCGCCTTGGCGTCCAGGTCGCGCTGCAGCGACACCGCCCGGTCGTACGCCGCCTGCTTCTCGGCGACGCCGGCGCGCACCACCTCCAGCCCGGGATCGGCCGCTCCCCCGCTGGCGACGACCGCCTCCTGCGCGGCGATGCGCTCCCGCAGCGCGGGCAGCCCGGCGAACCGGCTGTCGGACTCCAGCGCCAGGCGGTGCGCATCGGCGGCCTCGGCCTGCATCGCCACGATCTCGGCGTCGATCTCCTTGTGGAACACCTGCAGCGTCAGCGGTGTCGCCACGACGACGCCGAGGACCAGCGCCAGCCCGACGCGGGGCACGGCCATCGCGAAGTTCCGCTTCAGGGAGGCGTCGTGCGCCATCCCGACCAGCAGCATCCGGTCGAGGTTGACCACGACCGCGCCCCAGCCCAGGCCGACCAGCACCGCCAGCGGCCACCAGACGCCCAGCGCCATGGCGACCGCGAACGCCGCGGAGACGGCGGCGAGCGCGCCCGTGCTCAGCAGCACGCCGCCCAGCGCCACGAACTTGGGCCGGGCCCCGGGCGCGGCGGCCAGCACATCCGGCCGCGCGCCGGCCAGGACGGCCAGCCCGTCGCCGATGCGCCGTCGTCGCTCGCTCATGCAGTGCCCCCCGGGCAGCGGGGGTCGTGAGAAGACCGCTACCCACCAGCCCTTATCGGCAGGACGGGGGCTGTGACGGGACGGTCACGACGTGAGCGAGCTCCCAGTTGCCCGATGCGTCAGTTGTTGCTCTCGCCCTCCTCGGTGCTGGGAGTGCCGTCCTCACCGTCGACGCTGCCGGCGTCCTCTTCCCCGGTCCCCGGGTCGGAGCCGGTGTTGTCGTCCTCGTCGATGCCACCGGTCCCGCGGTCGACGCCGTCGGCGTCCTCCTCGCCACCGTCGACCGGGTCGGGGCTGCCGACCTCCTCCTCCTGGAAGACGTCCGGGACGCCCGTCCCTGGGTCCGCCTCGTCGTCCCCGCCGCAGCCGGTCAGGCCCACCCCGGCGGCGAGCACCGCACCGGCGAGCATCCGCGTGGTCCTGCGCATGGGTCCCCCCTCTGGTCCGTCGAGCCGCTGCTCCGGTGCCCCGGTGACGCCGCGACCACGCGCCCTGCCCCGGAGATGACACGGCTTCGACATGAACCCTGGTCAGCCGGCGCCGGTCGCCGTCCAGCGCGGGTCCCGGCCGGTGCGGCCGAGCAGCCGGTCCAGGGCGGGGGCGTCGTCGGGCACCGGGACGACCGGCCCGAAGAGCCCGTCGGGCTCGCCGGCGGGATCGCTGCGGTCGCCGACGAACTCCAGGCACGCCTCGACGGCCGCCGGGTCCGGGCGGTAGGGCTGCCCGGTGGCGACGGCGAGGTCCCAGCCGTGCACGAGGACCTCGTCGAGGGCGACCAGCGCCATGGCGGCCGCGGGCATCCGCACCCCGGCCACCTCGGCCTCGCCGTCCCGGGCGCCGGGTCGCCGCCAGGCGGCGGCGAGCGCCTCCAGCCGCGCCGGCAGCAGCGCGCGCCAGTCGGGCGCCAGGTCGGCGGCGTCCGCCGACGGGCCGCCCTCTGCCGGCGCCTTCTGCGCGGCGAGCCGGAACGCCAGGGCCAGGCCGAGGAGGTGGTCGAGCAGGCCGGCCACCGGCATGCCCCTGCACGGCGTCGGATCCGCCAGCTGGTCGTCCTGTACGCCGGCGACCACCCGCGCCAGCTCCGCGGTGGTCGGTCCCAGGTCCACGGTCGTCGTCTCCATGCAGTGCAGACGCCCCGGGCGCCGGGAACTCATCGGGTGCGGCAGGCTGGGCCGGTGAGCGACCCCTTCGGCCTCCGCCGGTTCCTCGACGCCCAGGCCCAGACCTACGACCAGGCGCTGGCCGAGCTCCGCGCCGGTGAGAAGCGCACCCACTGGATGTGGTTCGTCTTCCCGCAGATCGCGGGGCTGGGCCGCAGCGGCATGGCGCAGCGCTTCGCGCTCTCCGGCCTCGACGAGGCCCGGGCGTACCTGGCGCACCCGGTGCTGGGGCGCCGGCTGGTCGAGTGCGCCCGGGCGCTCACCACGCTGGACACCGAGGACCCCGACGCTGTGCTCGGCCCGGTCGACGCCCGGAAGCTGCGGTCGTCGATGACCCTGTTCGCGCACGCCGCCCCCGACCAGCCGGTCTTCCGCGAGGTCCTCGACCACTACTTCGCCGGCGCCGAGGACGACGCGACCACGAGCCGGCTCTGACCCGCCCCGCCTCGCGCGGCCGGGCCCGTTCCGCGAGGCTGGGGCGGTGAGCAAGGAAAAGAGCGGATCCGGATACGTCGAAGCCGACTTCAAGCGCGACTCCCAGTACATCTCCGACCGCATCACCGCCGACGGCTCCAGCCCGTGGCCCGTGGAGCCGGGGCGCTACCGCCTCGTCGTCGCGCGGGCGTGCCCGTGGGCGAACCGGGCGGTCATCGTCCGCCGGCTGCTGGGCCTGGAGGACGTCATCTCGATGGGCCTGTGCGGCCCCACCCACGACGAGCGCAGCTGGACCTTCGACCTCGACCCCGGCGGCCGCGACCCGGTGCTGGGCTACGAGCGGCTGCAGGAGGCCTTCTTCGCCCGCGACCCGAACTACCCGCGCGGGATCACGGTGCCGGCGATGGTCGACGTCCCCAGCGGCGCCGTCGTCACCAACGACTTCCCGCAGATGACCCTCGACTTCTCCACCCAGTGGACCGCCCACCACCGCGAGGGCGCCCCGGACCTCTACCCCGAGCACCTGCGGGACGAGATGGACGAGGTGATGGAGCGGGTCTACACCGAGGTCAACAACGGCGTGTACCGGTGCGGGTTCTCCGGGTCGCAGGGCGCCTACGACAAGGCCTACGACCGGCTGTTCACCGCGCTGGACTGGCTGAGCGACCGGCTGGAGCACCGGCGCTTCCTGATGGGCGGGCAGATCACCGAGGCCGACGTCCGGCTGTTCACCACCCTGGCGCGGTTCGACACCGTCTACCACGGCCACTTCAAGTGCAACCGGCAGAAGCTCTCCGAGATGCCGGTGCTGTGGGCGTACGCGCGCGACCTGTTCCAGCTGCCGGGGTTCGGCGACACGATCGACTTCCCGCAGATCAAGGAGCACTACTACGTCGTCCACGCCGACATCAACCCGACGCAGATCATCCCGAAGGGCCCCGACACCTCCGGCTGGCTGATGCGGCACAACCGCGACCAGCTCAGCGACCGCCCGTGGGGCGACGGCACCCCGCCCGGCCCGCCGCCGGCGGGCGAGCAGGTGCCGGCTGACCACGGCCCCGGGGGCATCGGCCACCGCTGACCTGTGGACAACCCGTCCGGGGTCCGCGCGAGCTGACACGGTGACGGGCATGACGACGTCTCCCCTCGCCGATGCCCGGATCCGCTCTGCCGCCGACCTCTCCGATCGCTGGCGGTCGGTGCTCGATTCGCCCGTGTTCGCGGCGCGCAGCCTCTGGTTGACCTGGTTCGGCACCGATGGCCGCCAGCTGCCGGTGGTCGTGCCCGTCGACGACCTGCCGCTCCTCCCGGACCCCGCCCTGCTGGTGGGGTTGCGGGAGGTGCACGGCTCGGTCGTCGACGACCAGCTCGGCGGAGGCGGCCACCTGGCGCTGGCGCTGTGCCGGCCGGGCGAGCCGGTGATCACCGCGGAGGACGACGCCTGGGCGGAGGGGCTCCGGTCGGTGCTGGACGACGACCGCGCGCCGGGCACCTGGAGCCTGCACGTGGCGGCCTCGGGCAGCGTGCTGCCGCTGGTCGACGGCTGGGGCCGTTAGATCGGGTGGCGGGCGATCCACTGCGCGGCGATGACGGTGCGCTGGATCTCGTTGGTGCCCTCGCCGAGGATCATCAGCGGCGCGTCGCGGAAGTAGCGCTCGACGTCGAACTCCCTGGAGTAGCCGTAGCCACCGTGCACGCGCATGGCGTCGAGCGCCACCTGCATCGCCGCCTCGGAGGCGAAGAGCTTCGCCATCCCGGCCTCCATGTCGGCGCGGGCGCCGCCGTCGAGCTTCTCGGCGGCGTCGGCGGTGAGCAGCCGGGCGGCCTGCACCTTGGTGGCCATGTCGGCCAGCAGGTTGCCGATCGACTGGTGCTTCCAGATGGGAACGCCGAACGATTCGCGCTCCTGCGCGTACCGGGTGGCCGCGGCCAGCGCCGCCTGCGCGACGCCGACGGCCCGGGCGGCGACCTGCACGCGGCCCACCTCGAGGCCGCGCATCATCTGCACCCAGCCGCGGCCGGGCTCCCCGCCGAGGACGGCGTCGTCCGGCACCCGCATGCCGTCGAAGGTCAGCTCGCACGCCTCGATGCCGCGGTAGCCGAGCTTGGGGATCTTCGCCGAGATCTCCAGGCCGTCACCGGGCTCCACCAGCAGCACGCTCATGCCGGTGTGCGGCGGGACGGCGTCGCGGTCGGTGCGGCACAGCAGGCCGATGAGCTGCGAGTGCTGGGCGTTGGAGATCCACGTCTTGCTGCCGGTGACCGCCCAGCCGTCGCCGGTGCGGACGGCGTGGGTGCGCATCGCCTGCAGGTCGCTGCCACCGCCGGGCTCGGTGAGCGCCATCGTGGCCCGGATCTCGCCGGTGGCCATGCGCCGCAGGTACCGGGCGCGCTGCTCGTCGGTGCCGACGGTCGCCAGCAGGTGCGAGATGACCGAGTGCCCGCCGATCGCGCCGGCGAGGCTCATCCACCCGCGGGCGAGCTCCTCGGTGACGCGGGCGAAGCAGGCGGTGCTCACGCCGCTGCCGCCGTGCTCCTCGGGCACCAGCAGGCCGAAGAAGCCGAGCGCCTTCATCTCCTCGATGAAGTCGTGCGGGTAACGGTCCTCGGCCTCGAACTCGGCCACCCGCGGGCGCACCCGCCGGTCGACGAACTCGGCGGTGAGCGCGACGAACTCCTGCTCGTGAGCGGGCAGCGCCGTCACGCGAGCGCCTTCAAGGTCTCGACCGCGCGCAGCCGGTCGGCGTGCTCGGCGGCCAGCGGCGTCGCGTTCAGCGTCGTCACGCCGGCGTCGCGGAAGGCGGCGACCCGCTCGGCGACGTGGCCGCGGGGCCCGATGAGGGAGACGCCGCGCACGAACTCCTCGGGGAGCGCGGCGGCGGCCTCCTCCTTGCGGCCGGCCAGGTAGAGGTCCTGCACCGTCGTCGCCTCGTCGGCGTAGCCGTAGCGGACGGCGAGGTCGTTGTAGAAGTTCTTGCCGCGGGCGCCCATGCCGCCGACGTAGAGCGCCAGCTGTGCCCGCACCCGGTCGAGCGCGGCGGCCCGCTCGTCGGCGTCCTCGCTGATGAGCAGCTGGGTGTCGACGACGATGCCCAGCGGACCGAGTTCGGGGTCGCGCCGCGCCGCCCCCTCGGCGAGCGCGTCGCCGAACGCGGTCGCGCTGCCCTCGGGCAGGAAGAAGGCCGGCTGCCAGCCCTCGAACAGCTCGGCGGCCAGCGCCACGTTCTTCGGCCCGATCGCCGCCAGCACCATCGGGATCCGCGGCCGGACCGGCTCGTTGATCAGCTTGAGCGGCTTGCCGAGCCCGCTGCCGCCGCGCTCGGGGGTGAGCGGCACGTCGACGTGCTTCCCGTGGTGGTCGAGCTTCTCCCGCCGCCAGACGGCGCGGCACACCTCGACGACCTCGCGGGTCATGGCGAGCGGGGCGGTGTAGGGGACGCCGTGGAAGCCCTCGACCACCTGCGGCCCGGACGCCCCGATGCCGAGGGTGAAGCGGCCGCCGGAGACGAAGTCCAGGCCGGCGGCGGTCATCGCCAGCAGCGCCGGGGTGCGGGAGTAGATGTTGAGGATCCCCGAGGCGATCTCCACCGTCGTCGTCCGCGCCGCCAGGTAGCCGAGCTGGCTGACGGCGTCGAACGAGTAGGCCTCGGCGACGAAGACCGTGTCGAGGCCCGCGCTCTCGTACTCGGCGATGACGGCGGCGGTCTCGTCGAACCCGCCGCTGTAGGAGATGGGCATGCCGATGCGCACGGAGGCTCCTGTCGCCGGGGACGCGGTCCCCGGCAACGTAGCGCTACCGCGGGACGGCGACCCAGCCCTCCGCCTCGCGCAGCGGGCTCTTCAGCACCTTGCCCCCGGCGTTGCGTGGCAGCGGGCCGTCGATGACCCGCACGAACTGCGGGCACTTGAAGTCGGCGAGCCGCTCGCGGGCGAAGTCGTTCAGCGACGCCACCAGCCGGCCGGCGTCCACGTCCGGCTTCGGCAGGACGACGGCGCCCACCTTCTCCCCCATCACCGGGTCCGGGACACCGACGACGGCGACCTCGAGGACGTCGGGGTGCTCGGCGAGGGCGTTCTCCACCTCGACGCTGTACACGTTCTCGCCGCCGCGGTTGATCATGTCCTTGGCGCGGTCGACGATGCGCACGACGCCGTCGGTGAGGGTGGCGAGGTCGCCGGTGTGCAGCCAGCCGTCGACGAACGTCTCCGCCGTCCGCACCGGGTCGCCCCAGTACCCGGCGACGACGTTGGGGCCGCGCACCAGCAGCTCGCCGACCCCGGTGACCGGGTCCGCCTTGTCGAGGCACACCTCGTTCACCGGAGTGGGGAACCCGACGGCGTCGGCGTGGGTTTCGGCGTACTCGTGCGGGAGGAAGGTGGCCAGGGCGCTGGTCTCGCTGAGGCCGAACCCGTTGCCGAGCCGGGCGTTCGGGAAGGCCTGGCGGAGGCGGTGCACCAGCTCCGGAGCGATCGGCGCGCCGCCGTAGCTGAGGGTGCGGACGGTGGAGACGTCCGTCGTCGCCAGGGCCGGGTGGCGGAGCACCAGCTCGTAGATGGTCGGGACGCTGGTGATCAGCGTGATGCCGTGCTCGGGGATGGCGGCGAGGAAGGCGCCCGGCTCGAAGCGGGGCATCAGCACCGAGGTGCCGCCCAGGGCGATCTGGGTGAGGAACTGGGAGTTGCAGCCGGTGACGTGGAACAGCGGAACCGAGATCAGCGTGGCGTGCCGGACGCCGGGCTCGCGGCTGAGATCGCGGCAGCGGATGACCGATTCGATGGTGGACAGGAAGTTCTCGTGGGTGGTCATCGCGCCCTTGGGGCGGCCGGTCGTGCCGCTGGTGTAGAAGAGCGCGGCGACGTCGGTGTGCTGCGGGTCGGGCACCTCCCCGGGCTCCCCGTCGGGCAGCGGCTGCCCCGGGCGGACGACGTAGGCGGCGCCGCAGTCGGCGAGGATGAAGTCGGCCTCGGCCGGCGCGAGGCGGGTGTTCATCGGGACGACGACGGCGCCGGCGAGGTGGGCGCCCCAGAAGGCGAGCACCCAGTCGATGCCGTTGGGCAGCTGGACCGCGACCCGGTCGCCGGCGAGGACGCCGGCGTCGCGGAGGCCGCCCGCGACGCGCATGGCCCGCTCCCACAGCTGGCCGTACGTGAGCTCGCCGCCGCCCAGCTCGACGATCGCGGTGCTGTCCGCGCGCGTCGCCGCCTGGGCCAGCAGGACGCGGACCAGGTTGACGGGGAGGCCGGTGTAGCGGCGGATGCCGTCCGAGCCGAGCTCGATGCCGCTGGTGTCGAAGGGGTGCTCCCCCGTCGCGGCGCTGTCCGTGCTCATGCGTCCCCCAGTCTGCGGTGCTCGTCGGCTCCGGATTGTGCGCCGGTGAGCCAGGTCTCGTGCGCCGGGGCGGTCACCCGATCCGGCGGCACGCGGCGGCTGTCCACAGTTACGGAACCGGATGCAGCCGAACTCTGCGTAGTCTCCCGCTGTGCGTGATCTCCGTGGGGGCTTGGTCCGGACGACGCTCGGCTGCGTGCTGGCCGGCACCGTGCTGCTCACCGGGTGCTCGGAGAAGCAGGAAACGAACACCACCCTGCCGACGACGGCGGCCGCTCCGACCACCGAGGCGCTCCCGCCGCTGGGCCCGGCCGACATGCCCATGCCGGATGAGGCCCGCACGCAGGATGCGGCCGGCGCAGAAGCCTTCGTCCGCTATTACTTCGCTCTGCTCAACCACTCGCTCGAGACGATGGACCCTCAGCATCTGCGACTCTTTGCGAGTGACGGGTGCGATGTCTGCGAGCGAATCGCGCAGGAAACCGAGAAGGACGCCGCCGAGGGCTACAGCTATCAGGGCGGGGAGCTGACCATCTCCGGCGACATGTCGGTGATTGTCACGGCGCCAGAAGAGGCGCAATCGGCATTCCTGGCAGACCAGGCGCCCATGACGGTTGTAGATCCCAGTGGGAAGCCGGTGGCAGACCTAACGTTCGACGGAGAGAATTCATTGTCGTCGGGAGCGATCACGGTCTGGGACTCCTTGAAGAGTTCGTGGACTCTCACTGAGTTGACGCTGGGGTGACCGCTGGGCTGAGGGCTGCTCTCCTACTGGTGCTGGCCCTGCTGACCGTCGCGCCATCCCTCGTGGCAGCCGCACCCACTGCAAAAGCGGCACCCAATTCTGAATGCCGCCGCGGTGAATGCCCCAGCGTTGAGACAGGGAGAGGGTCGCTTACAGCGGCATACCTGGAGCAGATGCCGGGTGGATCCTGGGTGGCGACTAATGGCGCTCCAGTCGAGCACCCATACACCTACCGACTGTCTCGGCCTTGCGTCATCAGTGATCGCGAAGACGGCGGATGCCGACCGAGTGACTTCTTCCAGTGCCCGTCACCACCCGGACGGGTCGTGGAAGACCTCGTCGCCGAGCAGCGACGCCTGGCTCTCTCAGGCCCGGAGAACGCGACGAGGACTATCGATGGTTTCCCCATCGGAGACGCCCCGGTGGGCACGCCAGTCGGGCCATGGATCGTCGGAACGCGGGCCTGCATCGACATCACGGCTCTGAACCCGCCACCGTCCCCCGACGAGGTGTTCCGCTACTTCCAGACGCTCCCGTTGCCGCAGCTGACCACCCAGCACCAGCCGCCGGGCGACGGCCTGACCGGCCTGCCGGTCATCTTCTACACCGACTCCCCCACCACCCAGACCTTCACCGTCGACATCCGCGGCTTCACCGTCGTCATCGAAGCCAGCGCCGAGCAGTTCACCTGGCACACCGGCGACGCCACGGGCCAGATCACCACGACCGACCCCGGCGCGCCGTACCCGGACCACACCATCCGGCACAGCTACCGGCCCGGCAACTACACAGCCCACCTCACCGTCACCTGGGGCGCCACCTTCACCGTCGACGGCAGCGCCGAGGCCGACGTCCCCGGCACCACCACAACCGACGGACCACCGGTCACCTTCGACGTCCTCCAGGCCCGCACCGTCCTGACCAATCCCTACGACTGACCTGCGGAGACTGTCGGTGGTCGGCTCTACCGTGCAGGTGTGTTCCCCGGTGAGCCTCCCCGCGCGCCGGACGAGGGCGTGCCGATCCCCTGGGTGCCCGACACCGACGCCCCCGGGCTGAGCGACCTGGAACTGGTCGCCGACATCTGGGCCGCCGATGCCCGCGAAGCCCGGTACGCCGCCCAGCGCGCCGAAGCGATCACCGCGCTCGCCCGCCGCCGTTCCATCGACCGCGACCGCGACTTCGGCCCGCTCGGCGGCCCGGGGCTCGACAGCCGGCTCCGCCGCTCCGAGGTGCTCGCCCTGGTCAGCGAGACGTTCGTGACCGAGCTGGCGATGATCCGCGGCTGCACCGAGGCAGAGGCCGAAGCCCTCGCCGTCGAGTCGATCCTGCTCACCACCCTGCTCACCGGCACCTGGGACGCCCTCTACGCCGGCCGCATCGACGTGCGGAAGATGCGGGCCCTGGTCGACCTGCTGGCCACGGCCAAGCCGGCCGTCATCGCCGAGGTCGAACGCCGCGTGCTGCCCGACGCCGGCCGGCTCACCGTCCCCCAGCTGCGCGCCCGGGTACGCCGGGCACTGGCCCGCCTCGACGCCGACGCCCTCGACAAACGCCGCACCGAAGCGGCCAAGCGGGCCGACGTCACCACCCGCCGCACCGGCGACGGAATGAGCCAGCTCGTCGCCGACCTGCCCGTCCACCTCGCCGCCGCCTGCGCCGACGCCATCGACCAGTACGCCCAGCTGCTGCGCGCCGACGGCGACTCCCGGCCCATCGGCGTCCTCCGGGCCGCCGTCGCCGCCGACCTGATCCTCCGCCCCTGGGACACCTCCCGGCCGCCGGTCACCGCCCAGCTGACCATCCACGCCCCACTGCCCTCCCTGCACGACCCCGACCGCGAGCGCGGCACGCAGCCGGCCGCCGAGGTCGCCGGTGAGGTCGTCACCGCCGCCCACTGCCGGGAGATCCTGCGCGAACTGGACCTGCTCGGCATCGGCGCCGCACCCACCGGTGGATGCGTGCAGGTGGCCATCGGCAACCCCGCCGACGGCCGGCTCATCGCCGTCGCCACCCACCGCCAACTCCGCCGCGCCGCCGGGCACCAGCGCCCCTCCCGCACGCGCGGCAAGGCCCCGACCAGCCGATCCACCCCAACCGGGCACCAGCCCCGGAGCGGGCCGGGCCTCGGCCCACCGGCACCGACCACCGCCTACGGCCCCACCGCCGGGCAACGCCGCTTCCTCCACGTCCGCGACCGGCACTGCCGCATGCCCGGCTGCCGACGGCGCCCCGGCCGCTGCGACATCGACCACGGCACCGCACACGCCGACGGCGGCCCGACCGACTGCTGGAACCTCTGCTGCCTGTGCCGCCGGCACCACCGCATCAAGACCTTCGCCCGCGGCTGGCGCTTCCAACTGCTCGCCGACGGACGCCTGATCGTGCGAACCCCCAGCGGCATCTCCCGGACCACCCGACCACCGGGCTGGTGCCACGAACCCGAACCCGACCCACCCTGGCTCGACGAGGACGCCCCACCCGATCCACTGCTCCACTGACCCGCGGAACGCATCCGTCCGGACTGTTCCCAAGCAGCGCTCGAGCGAGGACAGTGGGCAGCCAAGCAACACCCGCCGGAGGCTCGGCTGCTCGCGAGAGGACCCGTCGCATGTACGCGCGTTCCACCACCATCGCCGGCAATCCCGTGCAGGTCGATCGGGGCATCGTCTACATCCGCGACCGCGTGCTCCCCGCCGTCACGGGCATGGACGGCTTCATCGGCCTCTCCATGCTCGTCGACCGGCACTCCGGCCGCTGCATCGTCACCACCGCCTGGGAGGACTCCACCGCCCTGCACCGCAGCGCCAACCAGGTGAAGGCGATGCGCGCCCGGGCCAGCGACATCCTCGGCGGCCCGGCGGTGGTCGACGAGTGGTCGATCGCCGTCCTCCACCGCATGCACCCCGCACCGGAAGGCGCCTGCGCCCGCGTCACCTGGACCCACGGCAAGCCCGAACGACTCGACCGGATGACCGATGCGTTCGGCGTCAGCATGATCCCGCGGCTGGAGGACCTCCCCGGCTTCTGCTCGGTGAGCGTGCTCGTGCAGCCGACGACCGGGCGCGCCACCACGGCCGTCACCTACGACTCCCGCGATGCCATGCACGAGGCCCTGGAACGCGCCATCGAGCTGCGGCAGGAGTTCACCCGCCAGATGGGCGCCCAGGTCGTCGAGGTCGCCACCTACGACCTCGTGGTGGCCGAACTCCGGGTACCCGAGACCGTCTGAACGAGGCGGCGGCCGACCAGGTCAGACGGCGCGGGTCAGCGCCGGCCAGAGCCCGTCCGGCCCGTCGGCCAGCAGCCCAGACGCCAGCACCCGCGACCACACCAGCTCGCTGCCCGCCTCGTCCCGCCACGACCACAGCCGCCGCGTCAGGTGGTGCAGCTTGTGCTCCTGGGTGAACCCGATCGCCCCGTGCACCTGGTGCGCCAGCCGCGCCACCACCTCGACGGCGGCACCGGCGCGTACCTTCGCCGCCGCAGCGGCGAGGACGACGTTCTCGCCCCGGTCCAGCGCCTGCACCGCCGCATCGGTCAGCGCCGTCACCGCGGTCACCTCGCCGGCCATCTCCGCGAGCTCCATCTGGATCGCCTGGAACTTGCCCAGCGGCCGCCCGAACTGGTGCCGCTCCCCCGCGTACTGCACCGTCCAGGCGAGCACCTGCTCCAGCGCCGCGCCCAGCTGCACCGCCCGGGCCAGCGCGTACCGGGCCCGCACCGCCTGCGCCTGCGCCTCGGTCAGCAGGGCACCGGCAGCAGCCGCCTCGTCCAGCACCAGCGACCCGCGCGGCTCACCGGCCAGGTTGACCGCGTCGGTGGCCGGCAGCGAGGAGACATCGACCAGCGCCAGCACCGCCCCCTCGATCGCCGCCGGGGCCGGCGCCAGGACGACGACGTGCCGCGCCGCACCCGCCCACGGCACCTCGGGGACGGTGCCCGAGAGCGTGAACCGCCCCGGGCCGTCGCCGTTGTCGACCGGGTGCACGGTCACCGCGTCGGCGATCGCGAAGGTCGTCGGCTCCTCCGGCGAGGGCAGCTCCAGGTCCGCCGCCACCAGCGCCGGCCCCGCGACCAGCAGCTGCTCGGCCACCGGCACCGCCCCCGCACCGGAAGCGAGCGTCCGCACGATCGCCACCGCGTCGGCCAGCTCGCCACCCGAGCCACCGGCCTCCTCGGGCAGCCCCACCCCGGTCAGCCCGGCCTCCGCCAGCGCCGACCACAGCCCGGCGTCCCACGGCCGCTCCGCCGTCAGCACGAACGGCTCGAAGCCGGAGAGGATGTCCCGGACGGTCTCGACCACCAGGTCCTGGTCCGATGCCATCAGCGCAGCCCCAATCCACGAGCGACGATCCCGCGCAGGATCTCGTTGGTCCCGCCCCGCAACGTGAAGCCGGGCTGGTGCAGTTGCGCCTCGGCCAGCGCCCGCGCCAGCGGGTCCGGCGACGCCAGCGACGGCGTCAGGTCGACCACCCGCCGGACCTCCTCGATGACGTCCGCCTCGAACGTCGTCCCCACGTCCTTGACCAGCGCGGCCGGGATGTTCGGCAGCTCCCCGCGGTCCAGCGCCGCCGCGATCCGCAGCGACATCTGCCGCAGCGCCAGCAGCCGCGCCGACAAGCGCCCCAGCACCGCCAGCTGCGCCGGGTCACCCGAGTCCGCACATCGACGTCCGAACTCGGCGACGAGCGGATATGTCGACAGGAACCGCTCCGGGCCCGACCGCTCGAACGCCAGCTCCGCGGTCACCTGGTGCCAGCCGTTGCCCTCCTCGCCGAGCAGCATGTCGCCCGGGACGACGACGTCGTCGAACACCACCTCGTTGAAGTGGTGGCCGCCGTCGAGGATGCGGATCGGGTTGATCGTGATGCCCGGCAGGGACAGGTCGATCAGCAGCTGCGACATCCCGGCGTGCCGGTTGGCCGAGTCCGCCGGCGAGGTGCGCACCAGCACGATCCCGTAGTGGGAGTGGTGCGCGTTCGACGTCCACACCTTCGCGCCGTTGACCACCCAGTCGCCGTCGGCGTTGCGGGTCGCCTTCGTGCGGATCGAGGCGAGGTCCGAGCCGGAGTCCGGCTCGCTCATCCCGATGACGAAGTAGCACTCCCCCGCCACGATGCGCGGCAGGATCTCCTGCCGCTGCTTCTCGGTGCCGTAGGTGAGCAGGTTCGGGCCCGACTGCCGGTCGGCGATCCAGTGCGCGGCCACCGGGGCGCCCGCGGCCAGCAGCTCCTCGGTGACGGCGTAGCGCTCCATCGCCGAGCGCTCGTGCCCGCCGTACTTCTTCGGCCAGGTCATCCCTAGCCAGCCGCGCTCGCCCAGCTTCCGGGAGAACTCCGGGTCGACGCCGGAGAGCCAGGTGTCGACGTGCGTGCGGAACGTGCCGGCGGCCAGCTCGGCGGCGAGGAACTCGCGCACCTCGGCCCGCACCTGCTCGGCTGCCTCGGACCGCGGTGCGGGCGCCAGTGTCAACGAGTTGCTCATGCGACTCCCTCGGAGGTGGCCGTGCTCACCGCCGTTCTACAGGGCAGCCGCGGACGCCGGACCGCCGGGCTCCCCACCCGCAGTCCGGACCGGCCTCGGCGCGGCCGGCTGACGCCTCACCCCTCCGCGTCGTCCCCGTCCCCGTCCCCGGTGCCGCGGGTCAGCTGGCGCAGCTCGGTGACGACGTCGGTGGCCACCGTGCCCAGCGAGACCAGCGCGCCGGAGACCAGCCGCCGCACCCCCTGCACGTCCAGCCCGAGCGCGGCGCCGACGCCGGACCCCGCCTCCAGGCCACCGAGCTCACCGGTGGCCGGTGTCCGCTCCGCCAGCTCGGGCGACCAGCGCATCGCGTCCCCCGACAGCGTCCAGTCACCGGTCGCCCCGTCGATCGCCTGGGTGACCGGGTTCCCACGAGCCGATGCGTCCATGACCGCCACCTCCCGGGTCGGGCCTCCATGGTGACCCGAAACGTCGGCGTCCGGAAGGTGGTCGGCGCCGGCCTTCAGGCGCGGGTCAGCGCCAGCAGGGCGATGTCGTCGGCCCGGTGCTCCCCGGTCAGCTCGCTCAGCAGCCGGTCGCACAGCTGCTCGGGGTCGCCGTTCCACGACCGCGCCGCCACCTCGACCAGTCGGGCCAGCCCGGCGTCGATGTCGGCGCCCCGGCTCTCCACCAGCCCGTCGGTGAACAGCAGCAGCGCCGCCCCCCTCGGCAGCACGCCGGTCCACTCCTGCGCGGGCCCCGGCGGCGCACCGAGCATGCTGGCGGGCCGCACCGGCAGCAGCTCCGCCCCGCCGTCCGCGCACAGCAGCGGTGGCAGGTGCCCGGCGGAGGCGATGCGCAGCTCCCCCGACGCCGGGTCCAGCGTCGCGAACAGCGCGGTCGCCATCCGCTGCAGCTCGAACAGCTCCCAGTTGTGCTGCAGCCGCTCGATCAGCACGGCCGGCGAGGGGCTGTCGACCGACATCGCGCGGGTCACGCTGCGCAGCTGCCCCATCGTCGCCGCCGCGGTGATGTCGTGGTCGACGACGTCGCCGACGGTCAGCCCGACCTGGTCCCCGGGCAGCCGGATGACGTCGTAGAAGTCGCCGCCGACGTCGACCCCCTGGGTCGCCGCCAGGTAGCGCACCGCAGTGGCCAGGGACGGGATGGCGGGCGGCGACGGTGGCAGCAGGCTGGCCTGCAGGGTGTGCGAGGTCTGCTCCTCGAACTCGAAGCGCAGCGCCTTGTCCACCACCTGCGACAGCTGCAGCGCCAGCTGCTCGGCCACCTCGACGTCGGCGGCGGTGAACGGCGCCCGCTGCCGGTCGGCCCCGAACGTCACCACGCCGAGCCGGCGGCCGTCCACGATCATCGGCACGCTGACCACGCCGACCAGCCCCAGCTGCCCGGCCACCTCCCGGAAGACGTCGTCGGGGGCGACCGCGTCGAGCACCGCCCGCCCCTGCTCGAGGTCGCGCAGCCACTGCGTCCGCCCTTCCCGCAGCGCCCGCACCGACGGGTGCAGCGGCGACCGCGCCGGCGGGTGGGCGCGCAGCCGGTCGAGCAGGGGCTGCCGGGCCGGGTCCCGGTGCCGCGCGACCGGCCGGTGCACGCCGTGCTCGGCGACCAGGTCGATGACGCAGACGTCGGCCAGCCGGGACACCACCAGCCCCGCCAGCCGCTGCACCGTCTCGGTGACGTCCCGGGCCCCGCTCATGAGCCGCGCGGCCTCGAGCAGGAATGCGGCCCGCTCACCCTGGTGGCGGGTCTCCTCGTGCAGCCGCACCCGCTCCAGCGCCTGCCCGGCCTGCCGGCCGAGCGTCCACAGCAGGTCGACCTCGGCCGGGTTGAGCGGCCGGTGCTCCCCAGGCTCCTCCAGGCTGATCAGGTCGCCCGGCGACGGTGCACCGCGCGCCAGCACCAGCACCCCGAGCCGCTTGGAGTCGGCCGTCACCGGCACGACGACCAGGTCGGTCACCCCGTCGGCCGCCATGCTCGCCGCCAGCTCCGGCTGGTCGGCGCGCAGCCGGGCGTCCAGCACGATCGACCGCAGTCCCTGGGCGAGTTCCAGCGCCAACCGGGTGCCCGCCGCCTCCCGCAGCCGCCGCAGCAGCTCGACCGACAGCCCGTCCGAGCGCACCGGCCGCAGCACCGGCAGCCCCCGCGGGTCGTCCGCCTCGCCGTCCACCAGCACCAGCGCGGCGCCGGCCGCCCGCAACGCCCCCCGGCCGCGCTGCACGATCACCGTCGCCACGTCCTCGGGGGTCGTCGCCGCCGCCAGGTCGAAGACGACCTTCTGCACCACCCGCGCGCGGGCCTCGGAGTCCTCCGCCACCCGCTGCGCCGCCAGCAGCTCCCGCTCGTAGCGGCGCCGCGCCGTCGCCTCGAACAGCGTCGCCCGCATCAGCAGCGGGGCACCGTCCTCGTCGCGCACCTCGACGGCGTTGAGCAGGCACGGCAGCAGCGTGCCGTCGATCCGGGTGACGTCGATGGCGATCTCGCGCACCGCTCCCTGCATCCGCAGCAGCGGCACCAGGTGGGTGTTGTAGAAGACCCGGCCCCCGACGCTGAGCAGGTCCTGGAAGCGGTGGTCCAGCAGATCGCCCGGTGCCCGGCCGGTCCACGCGGAGAACGTCCGGTTGACCTTCACGATCCGCCCGTCCGGGAGCGCGGACAGGTAGCCCATGGGCGCGTTCTCGTAGAGGTCCGCCGGGTCCTCGTCGAGCAGGCGGTCCAGCCGCTCCCCCCGGTCGTCGGGGCCGGTCACGTCGCCAGGAACGCGCGGATGGCGGTCGTCGTCTCCTCCGGCGCGGACAACTGGGGGACGTGCCCGCTGGCCCGCATGCGCACGAGCACGCTGCCCGGGATCTGCCGGTGCACGAACTCGCCGACCGCGTCGGGGGCGATCGCATCGGCGCTGCACTGCAGCACCAGCGTGGGCACGTCGATGCCGTGCAGGTCGGCGCGGTTGTCCGAGAGGAAGGTGACCCGGGCGAACTGGCGGGCGATGTGCGGCGCGGTCCGGCAGAAGCTGTTGGTCAGCTCCTCGGCGAGCTCCGGCCGCTCCGGGTTGCCCATGATCACCGGCGCCATCTGCGCCGACCAGCCCAGGTGGTTGCTGTCCAGCGCGTCGAGCAGGCCGGCGACGTCGCTGCGGCTGAACCCGCCGACGTAGTCGACGTCGTCGACGTACCGCGGGCTCGGCCCGACCATCACCATCGCACCGAAGAGCTCGGGCGCGCGGTGATAGGCGAGCACCCCGATCATCGCGCTCACCGAGTGCCCGACGAACACCGCGTCGGTGAGCGCCAGTTCGCGGCAGATCTCCACGACGTCGCTCGCGTACCCGTCGAGCGAGCCGTACTTCTCCGGGTCGTACGCCGACAGGTCCGACTGCCCCGCCCCGACGTGGTCGAACAGCACGACCCGGTGGTCGACGGCGAAGTCGGGAGCGACCAGGCGCCACAGCGTCTGGTCGCAGCCGAAGCCGTGGGCGAAGACCAGCGGCCGCCCCTCGGGCGGGCCGCTGACGTTGACCCGGTTCCGCGTGACGACGCTGCCCACAGGCCGACCGTAGTGCAACGAGCGACCCGTGTGGTCCCCCCGCACGGTCCCGGCGGAACCGTTCCGCGCCGATCCCCGCCCGCCGGGCATGACGGTCGGTGAGCCGGGGACGACGCATCGCCGCGCGCCGCCGGAGCGCGCCCCCGGCCCGCGTCCGCCGCCCGGGAAACCGCTCCCGCCGCCGTCCGTCCGGCCCTACCCTCCCGGCATCCCGCGCTCCGGCAGACCCGGAGCACCGGCCCGACCCCGCTGAACGAGGTGCGCGCCATGACCGCTACCGCGGTCCGTCCTCCCGCCGTCCCGCTCCCCCGGCGCCCGAGCGACCCCACCTCCGCCCGCGCGGTGCCCCCGCTCCCCGGCCGGGCGGCCGCCTACCAGCGGGTGCTGCACCAGCTGGTGCGCCGGGAGCTGCGCACGCTGGCCGACGTCGTCACCTGGGCACCGGACGGCGTGTGCGCCCGCACCGGGCTGCTCACCCACCACGCCGGGCTGGTCTCCCGGCTGCTCCTGCACCACCACGCCGTCGAGCGGGATGCCGTGTGGCCGGCGCTGCTCCGCAGCGCGCCCGAGGAGGCCCGTTCCGCCGTGGCGGCCGCCGTCGCCGCCTGGACGTCGTCGTGCGCGCGCATCGACGCCGCGTTGCGCGACCTGGACACCGCGGCCCGCCAGTGGGCCACCTCCGGCAGCAGCCGGGCCCGGGAGACGTTCGCCCGCTCCTGCCGGCGGCTGGCCGACGACGTCGCCGCGCAGACCGCCGAGGAGGAAGCCACCCTGCTTCCCCTCCTCGACGCCCACCTGACCGACGCCGCGTGGGCGGCCGTCGTGCGGACCGCTCGCTGCGGGCTCTCCGGGCGCCAGCAGCTGCTCGTGCTGGGCCTCGCGCTGGAGGACTGCAGCGCCGCCGACCGCGCCCGCCTGCTCGGCGGCGTCCCGCGCGCCACGCGGCTGGCCTGGCGGCTCTACGGCGGCGGCCGCTACCGCGCCGCCGTCGTCCGGCTCCGCGGCGCCCCGCCCGCCGCCTGAACCGCCGGGCCGATCAGTAGCGGGACGTCCCGCAGTCGCGGCAGCGCTTGCGGGCGCTCATCTCGCGCCCGTGGCAGTTGTCGCAGACCCAGGTGGTCCGTTCCTTGGTCGCCGTGCTCATGGCTGGTCCTCCCCTCGTCGTCGTGCCGACGACGTTAGGGAACCGGTGTGTCCAGAAGGTGTCCGCAGAGTTGCGATGGAACGCCAACTAATCCCGCACCACCCTGTAGGGGGGAGGCATCCGTGGATCGGGACGACGCCCGATCGGCTAGCGGCTGACCGGGGCGAACGGGCCCGACAACGCGGCCCACTGCAGCAGCATGATCGTCTTCGCGTCGGCGATCCGGCCGTCGGCCACCATCCGCAGCGTCTCGTCGAACGGCAGCTCCACCACCTCGATGTCCTCGCCCTCCTCGGCCAGCCCGCCGCCGTCCGCCGTGCGGTCGGCCGCCGTGTACGGCGCGGCGTAGAAGTGCAGCCGCTCGGTGACCGAGCCCGGGCTCATCCAGACGTCGAAGACGTGCTCGAGCTCGCCCACCGTGACCCCGAGCTCCTCCTCGGCCTCCCGCCGGATGGCGGTCTCCGGGTCGTCCTCGTCGAGCAGCCCGGCGGCAGCCTCCAGGAGCATGCCGTCGGGGTGGCCGTTCACGTAGACCGGGAAGCGGAACTGCCGGGAGAGGAGAACGGTCCCGCGGGCGACGTCGTGCAGCAGGATCGTCGCGCCGTTGCCGCGGTCGTAGGTCTCCCGCGTCTCCGTCACCCAGGTGCCGTCCGCGCGGCGGTACTCGAACGTCGTCCGGCGCAGCACGTGCCAGGCGCTGGCCACGAGCTCCACGTCGGTGACCCGTACCCGCGGGTTGCCGTCGAGGTCCCTCCCCACCCGGTCCAGGCCGGTCCGGCCGCGTGCGTCGGGAACGTCGATGCCCGGGACCTGCGTCACGAGCAGCACGCTAGTGGTGCGTGGCACGGTGCTGGGGCACCGCGGCCGTGGGCACAATGGGCAGTTGCCGACACGGCGCGAAGAGCGATTGCACCACCGTTCCAGTAGAGAGCGAAGAGTCTTTGACGACAGTTCGTCCGGCCGGGTCCCTCGACGCCGAGATCGCGGCGGAGCAGACCTACGTCAGCGCCCTGCACGGCCGGCTCGACGAGGTGCGCGCCCGCACGGTCGCGCGCCTGCAGGAGGCGCTGGCCACCGTGCCGCACAACCCGCAGGCCGTCGGCGAGCGGGAGGCCGCGGTCGAGCTGCACAGCCAGCGGATCGTCGCGCTCGACGCCGCCGACAGCGGGCTGTGCTTCGGCCGGCTGGACCGGCACGACGCCGACGTGCCCCGGTACATCGGCCGGATCGGGCTGAACGCCGACGACGGCCGGGAGGAACCCCTGCTCGTCGACTGGCGCGCCCCCGCGGCCCAGCCCTTCTACACCGCCACGCCGCTGCACGACCTCGGCGTCCGGCGCCGCCGGCACATCCGCACCCGCGGCCGCAGGGTCGTCGACGTCACCGACGAGACCCTCGACCTCACCGATCCCGACCTCGCGCAGCGGTCGGGCCTGGCCGGCGAGTCGGTGCTCCTGGCCGCGCTCGGCGCCACCCGCACCGGCCGGATGAACGACATCGTCCGCACCATCCAGGCCGAGCAGGACCGCATCATCCGGGCCGACCACCGCGGCGTCCTGGTCGTCCAGGGCGGCCCCGGCACCGGCAAGACCGCCGTCGCCCTGCACCGGGCCGCCTACCTGCTCTACACCCACCGGGAGCGGCTGGCCCGCAGCGGGCTGCTCATCGTCGGCCCCTCCCCCACCTTCCTCGGCTACATCGCCGACGTGCTGCCCTCGCTCGGCGAGACCGGCGTGGTGCTCACCGACATGGGCGGGCTGCGGCCCGGGCTGCAGGCGCACGCGCCCGAGCGGCCGGAGGTCGCCGAGGTCAAGGGCCGGCTGGCGATGGTGGACGTCGTCACCGCCGCCGTCCGGAACCGGCAGGCCGTCCTCGACGGGGGGCCGGTCACGCTGACGATCGACGGGACGCCGCTGCGCTTCACCAAGGCCGACGCCGCCCGCGCCCGCAGCCGTGCCCGCGCCGCCTCCCGGCTGCACAACGAGGCCCGGCCGGCCTTCGTGCGCGCCGTGATCGACCTGGTCGCCGGCAAGTACGCCGACAAGCTCGGCGAGAACGTGCTGGGCGGCGGCAACCTGCTCGGCCAGGGCGACGTCGCCGCGCTGCGCCGCGAGGTCGCCGCCGAGCCCGCCGTCCACGCGCTGGTCGACCGGCTGTGGCCGCGGCTCACCGCCGAGCGGCTGCTGCGCGACCTGTTCTCCTCCCGCCGGCGGCTGGAGGCCGCCACGCGGGGCTGGTCCGACACCGACCGCGAGCTGCTGCTGCGCCCCGCCTCGGCACCGTGGACCCCGGCCGACGTCCCGCTGCTGGAGGAGGCCGACGAACTGCTCGGCGTCGACGACAGCGCCGAGCGGGCCGCGGCCCGCCGGGAGCGGCAGCGGCGGCTGCGGGACGCGCAGGAGACCCTCGACCTCCTCCACGGCTCCCGCTCCACCGACTGGGAGACCGAGGACGAGTCCGAGGAGCTCTCCGCCGGCGACCTGCTCGACGCCGAGGGCCTGGCCGAGCGGCAGGAGGAGCGGGACGGCCGGTCGACGGCGCAGCGCGCGGCCGCCGACCGCACCTGGACCTACGGGCACGTGATCGTCGACGAGGCGCAGGAGCTCTCGGCCATGGCGTGGCGGGTGCTGCTGCGCCGCTGCCCCACCCGGTCGATGACCCTCGTCGGGGACGTCGCCCAGACCGGCTCCGCCGCCGGCACCACCAGCTGGGCGGAGGTGCTCGAGCCCGCGCTCGGCGTCCGCGGGTGGCGCCTGGAGGAGCTCACCGTCAACTACCGCACCCCCGCCGAGATCATGGACGTCGCCGCCGCGGTGCTCGTCGCGGGCGGGGCCGCCACGTCAGCGGCCCGGTCGGTGCGCTCCACCGGCGAGCTGCCGTGGTCCCGCCAGGTGCCCGAGGCCGAGCTGGTCGCGGCGACGGCCGAGGCGGCCGCGGAGCTCGACGCCGAGGCGGGCACGCTCGCCGTCGTCGTCCCGCGCAGCCGGCTGGCCGCCGTCACCGCCGCCGTGCGCGACCGGCTCCCGTCGGCCTCCGCGGACGGCGACCTGACCGCCGGCCCGGTGGTGCTCACCCCGGAGGGCAGCAAGGGCCTGGAGTTCGACTCGGTGCTCGTCGCCGACCCCGTCGGGATCCTCACCGAGGGCGTCCGCGGCCACAACGACCTCTACGTCGCGCTCACCCGCGCCACGCAGCGGCTCGGCGTCGTGCACGCCGGCGAGCTACCGCCGGAGCTGAAGGGCCTCGACCCGCGCTGACCGGCCCCGGACAGCTGTCCCGGGCAGTAGGTCTCTGCCCATCCAGGATGGGCAGAGACCTACTGTCGAGGAGGGACCACCTCAGGCCCCGGCGCGCACCCTCAGCCGCACGCCGCTCTTCGGCTTGGCGGGGATCCGGTGCAGCGCGATCGTGAGGTCCTGGTCGGGCACCTCGTGGTCCAGCCGGGCCAGCCGCACCGCGAGCGCCGACAGCAGCGCGACGGTGATCTGCTCCCCGGGGCAGCGGTGGTTGGTGCGCGGGTCGCCGGCGCCCTGCGGCACCAGCTCGAACTCCCCGATCTCCCGGTCGAGGAACCGCTCGGGGCGGAAGGCGTACGGGGTGTCCCACAGCGCCGGGTCGTGGTTCTGCCCGTACAGGTCCAGCAGCACCATGGCGTTCTCCGGGATCTCCTCGCCGGCGAACTCGTTGCGCCGCGGTGATCGGCCGCCGATGAACGGGGCGAACGGGTAGAACCGCCGCACCTCGTGCGCCCACGCCTCGGCGAACGCGGGATCGCCGGCCGCCAGCCGCTCGCGGTTCCCGGGCCAGCGGATCAGCGCGTGGCCGGAGAAGGCCATGAACCAGGCGACCGCCGTCGTCGGCCGGATGATGTTGAGCAGCTCCACCGCCGCCACGTTCGCCGGCAGCTGCGTGCCGTCGGCGTCCCGGTGCCGCGACACGACGTCGACCGCCGTCCCCTCCTCCACGCGGGTCCGCCCGCTGCGCACGTCCTGCACCAGCTGCGTCAGCCACCTCTCCCGGCGGCCCCGGGCCCGCCGCGCCCGGAAGTGCCGCGGCCCGCCGGTGGCGAAGCCGTCGACCATCGCCACCATGTCGCGGGCGAGGTCGGGCACCTCGTCGTCGCGCACCGGGACGCCGGTCCAGCGCGCCACGGAGCCGGCCAGCACCCGGCTCGCCTCGTCGAACAGCACGATCTCCGGACGGCCTGCCCACTCCGGCACCGCGGCGTCCCAGGCCGCGGTCGTCCGCGCCACGAGCGAGGCGATGCCGTCCTCGCGCATCAGCAGCGCGACGAACATCGCCTTGCGCACCCGGTGCATCTCGCCGTCCAGCGTGTGCACCGCACCCTTGCCGAACAGCGTGCCCTGCACCGGCTCGGGGATGGCGTGCGAGCGGCGCACGTGGTCCTCGTCGTAGAGGAAGCGCGCGGCCTCGGGCCCCTCGATCCCGACGGCCGGCATCCCGCCCAGCCGGACCCCGACCGCGCGCTTCCCGGCCCGGCGGCGCTCGTCGGGCAGCCAGCCGTAGCCCTTGGACAGCAGTTTCAGGCTGTTCTCGAGTCGTGGCATGGATGCTGCGATGCCCATCCGCGCAGGTGGGCAACCGTGCACCGGGCTCAGCCGGGCCGCTGCTCCTGGGTCCGGTCGTCGCGCGGCCGGGTGGCGACGTCCGCGGGAGGGTCGTCCCCGTCGGCGGCGGAGCTGCCGTGCCCCAGCCGGCGCAGCAGCCCGGCCACCTCGTGGGCGACGTGGGAGGAGGCGTCCTCGGGCAGCACCTCCGCGACGCCGGCCAGCGCCTCGGCCAGCGCGCGCTCCTCGTCGTTGAGCAGCCCCCGGTACGCCGGGTCCAGCAGGTAGCCGGTGGGTGGTGTGGAGAGGCAGCCGATGAGGTCCAGCAGCACCTCCAGCCGGCGCGCCGCCTCGGCCGGCGAGGCGTCGGCCGGGCTCATCGCCACGGTCTCGACGTCCTGCTCCCACAGCCGGGCGCGCGCCGGGTCCTCCCGCAGCGCCAGCACGGTGCCGGTCCGCCGGGCCGCCCGCGATCCCTGGGTCTGCAGCGCGGTGCGCACCTGGTGGGCGATCCGGATCAGGTCGTCGTCCAGCATCGAGGTGCCCACGAAGAGCACGTGCCGGGTCAGCAGCAGCGAGTGCAGCACCCCGGCCAGCGCGGCGCCGGTGTTGCCGAACTGCAGGTACTCCTCCCGGGTCAGCACCACGCTCTCCGGGTGCGCGGCGTCCCCGTGCAGCTTCAGCAGCCACGGCGCCCCGGGCCGGGCCTCGTCGAAGGGCAGCACCGTCACCTGCCGGCCGATGTCGTCGGCGGCGCGCTCCACCAGCGGGTCGTAGTTGGTGGTCACGAACTCCTGCACCGGCAGGTCGGCGATCAGCGCGTGCGCCAGCGCGTAGGGCCCGGGACCGAACCGCTCCTGGACGAACGCCGCCAGCTCGTCGGCCCCCAGCTCGCGCGCCAGCAGCGCCGCGGAGTCCTGGGCGGGGAGCCGGGCCAGCCCCGCGCGCAGCTCGTCGTCCAGACCCGATCGGGTCGCCAGCTCGTCGACCAGCTGCTCCCACGTCGGCAACCCCGCGGCGGCGCTGACCCCGGCACCGATGAAGAGCGCCAGCTGGCCGCGGCGCGCCCGGTCGCCCAGGTCCTCGGCCAGTCTCCGCAGGTGCCCGGGCAGGTCCCAGCTCGCCTCCTCGCCGCGGCGGACCCGCTGGGCGGCGGCCAGGTCGCTGGGCCGGCGCAGCACCAGGGCGACGTCGAAACCGTGCTCCTCGGCGGCCTCCCGCAGCACCGGCAGCAGCTGCTGCAGCAACGACCCCCGCTCGCCGGCGGCCCCGCCCCAGCCGGTGCCCAGCGCGGGCAGCCCCACCAGCCGCCGCGCGCGTCCGTGCACCGGCTCGGCCACCTCGCGCCGGGCGACCGCCGCCAGCGCCTCGCGCGCCCCGTCGAGCAACCAGGGCAGCCCCCGGCTCCCCGACCCGTCCGCGTCCCCGTCGACGGTGTCGACCAGCCAGGCGCGGCGCGGGCCCTCGCCGGGCACCTCGAGCACCCGCTCGTCCCCCGACCACGACAGGTCGACGCAGTTCCCGTCGGCCTGCCGGTCGGTGATCAGCTCCTCGGGCAGGAGGGAGCACCAGCCGCGGGCCACCCGCAGCGAGCGGTCGGTCGGCACCAGGACGTCGTCGCAGGACAGCTGCGTCAGGTCCGCGCCGACCACGAAGACGTGTCCGCTCACGGCCGGGCCCATACCCAGGGCCCGTGGGTCATGCGCGGCCGGTCAGGACCCGCAGCCACCGGCGCCGCAGGCGCAGCCGCCGCAGCCGGCGCGCACCGGCGCCGGGGCGGGCGTCGCGGCCACCGTGCGCAGGTTCGCCGCGCCGATCAGCAGCGGGACGCCGAGCACCGCCACGGCCAGCGCCGTCACCACGGTGGCCACGTCGGCGGCCCGGTCCCAGCTCCGCGCGATGCCGGTGACCACCAGCAGCCCGGTGACCAGCAGCGACCAGACCAGCAGCGCCTGCCCGCCGCGCCGCGCCGCGCCACCCCGGCCCAGCAGGCCGAGCGACGTGACCAGCAGCAGCAGCGGGACGCCGACGAGCAGGACCACCGCAGACAGGGCGGCCGAGGCGACGGCGACGACCACGCCCGCGGCCCCGGCGACGACGGCGACCGTGCCGAGCGACCGCGCCCGTCCGGCCACCTCACCCGGCACCGCACCCGAGCGGGCGCCGCGCAGCAGGACGGCGCCCCGCACGGCCAGGAACAGCCCCACGGCGCCGAGCAGCAGCCGGGCACCGGCTGCCTCCCACACGACGGCGACCACCGCGACCGCGATCATCGCGACGCCCAGCGCCAGCCACCGCGGCCAGGTGCGCCGCGCGACCTCCGGGGTCGCCGAGCTGACCGTGCCGGCCGAGAGGATTCCGGTTCCGTTCGCCACGTGCCCAGTGTCCCTCACCCCCGCCACCGCTCGGGGAGGCACCGGGCCGGAGGCCGTGCCACGCTGATCATCTCCGCGTTCCACGCGGCCAGGACCGAGGTCAGGAAGGCACCGGGGATGAGCGTGCAGGGCAGCGCCGGGTCGGCCGCGGGACGGGCAGCCGACAGCGACGGCCTGGAACACCTCGCCCGCGTCGGGCTGATCGCCTACGGGCTGGTCCACGTGCTCATCGCCTGGCTGGCGCTGCAGCTCGCGTGGGGGCGCGCCGGCCAGCAGGCCGACCAGTCCGGGGCCCTGGCGACCCTCGCCGCGCAGCCGCTGGGCGGTCCGCTGCTGTGGGTGCTCGCCGTCGGCCTCCTGGCGCTGGCCGTGTGGCAGGCCGCCGAGGTGCTGCGGTGGCGGCACGGCTGGTCGGCGTCCGGGAAGGCCCGCACCCAGGCGCTGGAGCGGACGGCCAAGGCGGTGGCCAAGGCGGTCGTCTACCTCGCCCTGGCGGTGCTGGCGGTCCGGTTCGCCACCGGGGGCGGGCAGTCCGGCAGCGGCTCCCAGCAGCAGGCCACCGCCGGCGTCCTCGGCTGGCCCGCCGGCCGCTGGCTGGTGGCGGCCGCCGGGCTGGTCGTCGTGGGCGTCGGTGGCTACCTCGTCCACAAGGGGCTCTCCAAGCGCTTCCTGAAGGAGATCGACCTGCACGGCTGCTCCACCTCGGCCCGGCGGCTGGTCACCCGGCTCGGTCAGGTCGGCTTCCCCGCCAAGGGCGTCGCGCTCGGCCTCGTGGGTGGGCTGCTCGTGTGGGCGGCATGGACCTTCGACCCCGCCAAGGCCTCCGGCCTGGACGGCGCGCTGCACACGGTGCTCACCGCGCCCGCCGGGCCCGTGCTGCTGACGCTCGTCGCCGTGGGGATCGCCGCCTTCGGTGCCTACTGCTTCGTCCGCGCCCGGTACCCCGAGCGCACGTGAGCCCGCCGGCACCGTCTGCCCGGTCCCTGGGGCACCGGCTGCACGACCTCGTCGAACGGGTCCGCCGGGTCACCGACTCCCCGGTGCTCACCCATCTCGCCCGCGCCGGCCTGATCGCCTACGGCGCGATGCACCTGCTCATCGCCGTGCTCGCGCTGCGGCTGGCGATGGGCCTGCGGGGAGCCGACGCCGACCAGACCGGCGCCCTGCTCACCGTCGCCGCCGGGCCGGGCGGCGTGTTCCTGCTCGTCGCGATCGGTCTGGGCATGCTCTCGCTGGCCGTGTGGCAGGCGGCCGAGGTGCTGCTCTGGTGGCACGGGCTGCTCGATCCGGAACACCGGGTGCGCACCGCCGTCGTCTGCGCCAAGTGCCTGGCCAAGGGCGCGGTGTACGGCGTCCTCGGGCTCACCTCGCTGCTGTTCGCCCTCGGGTTCGAGTACGAGGCCGACGAGCGGCTGCGCGACCTCACCGAGGAGACGCTGCTGATCCCCGGCGGGGCCGTGCTGGTCGGCGCGGTCGCCGCCGGGGTGGTGGCGGTCGGGATCTACACGTTCGCGCGCGGCTGCACCGGCGGCTTCATGCGCGACATCGACCTCCCCGCCGCCCCCGACCGCTGGGAGCCGGTGATCGAGGTGCTCGGCCGGATCGGCTACCTGGCGAAGGGCATCGCGTTCGGGCTGGTCGGCGTCCTGCTGTGGCGCGCGGCCGCCTCCTCCGACGTCTCCACCGCCACCGGCCTGGACGGCGCCATGACGGCGATCGCCGGGGTGCGCGCCGGGCCGTGGCTGCTCGCCGGGGTCGCAGCCGGGTTCGCCGCCTTCGGGGTCTACGCCCTCGCCCGCGCGCGCTACCCCGACCGCGACCCGTCACAGTGACGTGCTGGAACGGCCCCCGTGCAGGGCCCCGCCGCGAGCGGAGCAAGCGGTGGGGGGTCCCCTCTCAGTTCCGGGGGCCGCCGGCGACGTAGACGACCTGGCCGGAGACGAACCCGGCGCCCTCGCTGACGAAGAAGGAGACGGTGTGCGCGATGTCCTCGGGCACGCCCGCCCGCGCGACCGGGATCGCCGCAGCACGCTTCTGCACGTAGGACTCCCAGTCCTCCCCGATGCGCTCGGCCGTGGCCTTGGTCATCTCGGTCTGGATGAAGCCGGGCGCGATGCAGTTGGCGGTCACGCCGAACTTGCCCAGCTCGATGGCGAGGGTCTTGGTGAAGCCCTGCAGACCCGCCTTCGCGGTGGCGTAGTTCGCCTGGCCGCGGTTGCCCAGCGCGGAGGTGCTCGACAGGTTGACGATGCGGCCCCACTTGGCGTCGATCATGTGCTTCTGGGCGGCCCGGGTCATGAGGAACGAGCCGCGCAGGTGCACGTGCATGACCAGGTCCCAGTCGGCGTCGCTCATCTTGAACAGCATGTTGTCGCGGGTGACGCCGGCGTTGTTCACCAGCACCACCGGCGGGCCGAGTTCGGCGGCGATCCGGTCGACCGCCGCCTGCACCTGCTCGCCGTCGCCGACGTCGGCCCCCACGGCCAGCGCCCGGCCGCCGGCGGCCTCGATCGCCTCGACGGTGCCGCGGGCGTCATCCTCCTTCAGGTCGAGCACCGCCACGGCGAAGCCGTCGGCGGCCAGCCGCAGCGCGGTGGCCGCGCCGATGCCGCGGGCGGCACCGGTGACGATCGCGACGCGGGCAGTGGACTCGGACATGCAGAACTCCTCTGGTCGACGGGAGGGAACGGCCCCGCTGCGGGGGGCCGCCGCGAGCTCGCGAGCGGTGGGGGGCAGCGGGGTCCTTACACGCGCTCGAACAGCGCGGCGAGCCCCTGGCCGCCGCCGATGCACATCGTCTCCAGGCCGTAGCGGGCGCCGCGCCGGTCCATCTCGCGCAGCAGCGTGGCGAGGATGCGGCCGCCGGTCGCGCCCACCGGGTGGCCGAGCGAGATGCCCGAGCCGTTGACGTTGGTGCGCTCCCAGTCGGAGTCGGTGAAGCCCCACTCCTTGGCGACGGCGAGCACCTGGCTGGCGAACGCCTCGTTCAGCTCGATCAGGTCGACGTCGGAGAGCTTGAGGTCGGCCAGCGCCAGCGCCTTCGCGGTGGCCGGCACCGGGCCGATGCCCATGGTCTTCGGCGGCACGCCGCCCACGCCGAAGCTGACCAGCCGCGCCAGCGGGCGCAGGCCGAGCTCGGCGGCCTTCTCCGGATGGGTGACGATCGCGACCGCGGCGCCGTCGTTCTGCCCGGAGGCGTTGCCGGCGGTGACCGTGGCGTCGGGGTCGTTCTTGCCCAGGATCGGGCGCAGCTTGGCGAGGGTCTCGACGCTCGAGTCGGGGCGGATGTGCTCGTCGCGGTCGACGACCGTCTCGCCCTTCCGGTGCTTCACCGTCACCGGCACGATCTCGTCGGCGAACCGCCCCTCGGCGGTGGCGGCGGCGGCGCGCTGGTGGCTGCGGACGGCGTACTCGTCCTGCTCCTGGCGTCCGATGCCGTAGTCCCGGCGGACGTTCTCCGCCGTCTCCAGCATCCCGCCGGGCACGGGGTGGTTCTGGCCGCCGGCGGTGACCCGGCCGCGGGCCAGCCCGTCCTCCAGCAGCACCCCGGGCCCGGGCTTGACGCCCCAGCGCATCGCGGTCGAGTAGAACGGCGCGTTGCTCATCGACTCCGCGCCGCCGGCCAGGACGACGTCGGAGGCGCCGGACTGCACCTGCAGCGCCGCGTAGACGACCGCCTGCAGGCCCGAGCCGCAGCGACGGTCGATCTGCAGACCGGAGGCCGTCACCGGCAGGCCCGCGTCGAGGGCGGCGACCCGGCCGAGGGCCGGGGCGTCCATCGTCGGGTAGCAGTGCCCGAGCAGGACGTCGTCCACCGACTCCGGCGGCAGCCCCGTGCGCTCCATCAGCGCCCGGATCACCGTCGCCGCCAGCTCCTGGACCGGGACGTCGCGCAGCGAGCCCCCGAACCCGCCGACCGGCGTCCGCAGGGGCTCGCAGATGACCGCATCCCGCACGGTGGTCCTCCTCGTTCGTCCGCTCCCGGCGCCCGGCGCGGCACCGTGTGGCGCCGAGTCTGCCTCCCCGGCGACCGGGGCGCGCCCCCGGCCCCCGTCCGGCGGGGGCTGAGGGGTCAGGAGGCAGCGGCGTCGACCTGCTCGCCGGCCAGGAGGTTCCAAAGGCCGGTGATCTGCAGCGGCCGGATCACCGCACGGGTCGCCGCCAGCACCCGCAGCTGCCCACCGGCGGCCAGCGCCTTCCGGTGCGCGGCGGCCAGGGCGCACAGCCCCGCCGAGTCGAGGAAGGTGACGGCGGTCAGGTCGACCACGACTTCCCGGGGCGCGGCGTCGACGAGCTCGTCGAGGACGGCGCCGACCCGGGGTGCGGACGTGCAGTCGACCTCGCCGGCGACGGTCAGCCGCGGCTGGGCGGCGGTGCCGGCCACCTCGAGGGCGAGGGGAGCGGCCGTGGGCACGTCCGGCCCGACGGTGACCCGGGTGGACTCGGTGAGCGAACGGTCGAGCGAGGAAGCGGTCACGGGTATGCCTCTCGGGGCGGATGCCGGACCAGTGAGCCTGCGGACGCGAACGACACGACGACCAGCACTGGATTGGCGGCTGCTGCTGAACCGCATCTCCGACCGTAGGCATTGCGGGGTCGGGGCACAAGGGTCGGCACGCCGCCGGGACGCCGACGCCTGCGAGGTGTTCCGCCGCAGGTCCGGCGGGGGGCGGATACTGGGCCCGTGACCGAGCCCCGCCCCTCGTCCCGCCGCCCGTCCCCGCTGCTGGTCGGAGGCTGCGTCGCCGGGGTGGCGGTGGCGGTGGCCGCGTTCCTCCTGCTGGACCTGATCCTCGCGGCCGCGGTCGCCATCGCCGCGCTCACCGCCGTGGCCCTGGCCGTCGCCGCCTCCGACTGGGAGGCGCACGAGACCTTCGAGCAGCGGGAGCTGGCCCGGGCTCGCCGGCGCAAGGAGAAGTGGGACCGCAACGCCGACGCCCGGGCGCGCGACCGCGCCCGCTGGGAGGCCCACCAGGCGCGCAAGGCGGCGCGGGACACCACCCGCTAAATGGTTCGACGGCGGGGCGACGACGACCTACCGTCCCTCCCCATGCGGTACTCCGTGCGACTGCGCACCTCCTGAGCTGACGCGCCGCGGGCCGGTTCCACCGCCCGCCGTCCGCGCCCGGTTGCCCCGGGCGCCCGCTCCCCCGCGTCCCCGCCGGCCCTCGTCGCGCCCGCGGGACGCCCCGCACCGCACCGTCACGGAGGCACCCCGTGTCCCGAACCAGCCCCGTCCCGTCCGGTCCTGCCGCCGACGCCCGCGCCGCGCTGCCCGAGAACGAGACCGAGGCGTTCGACCGCCTCGCCCACGCCCTCCTCACCTCGCCGACGGCGCCGCTGGGCCCGCTCCTGCGGGCCCAGCTGCCCGGCACGGCCGGCGTCCGCTGGCTGCGCCAGGAAGGGCTCGCGCCGACCACCCGGCCGACGGCGCTGACCGCCGACCGGTGGCTGTCGCTGTTCCGCTGCTGGCAGTCGGTGTCCCCGGCGCCGGCGGCGGCCGGCGCCGGCAACCGGCGCGACGGCGGCCGGCCGTCCCCGCACGGCCACGCCCCCGGCGCCGCCGCCATCCCCCGCTGGGGTCAGTGAGGCCCCGTCCGGAGGCTCGCCGCGAGCGTGCGAGCGGTGAGAGGGACGGGGTCCTTCACCAGCCGACCGCGTCCTCGGCCGCCAGGTCGGGGGCGCGGTCTGGCAGGGCGAACGCCTCGGCCAGCGCCTGGCGGAGGCCCCACGCGCCCGACCGCCAGGCCAGCGCGCGCCCCAGCGCACCCGGCGTGCCGTCGACGTGGTCGACGTCGTCGGCCGGCCACCACGGCACCGGACGCCCGTCGACGGTGAGCGGCGCGTGCACCGCCACCGACCCGGTCAGCGCGGCGCGGCCGAGCCGTGCGGCGGCCAGCCCGGCGCCGGGCACCTCGGCCCACGCCGACCGGTACCGCGGCTCGCTGGTCACCCGCGGCCGGCGCACCAGCTCGCCGGCCAGCGGGAGGTCCAGCAGGTCGGCCACCGGCCCGGGGGCCCCGCCGGCCGGCACGACCGGCAGGTCCACCAACGGCAGCAGGTGCGGCGCGTCGAGCACCACCGCCCGCTCCACGACCCGGTCCGGCGCGACCCGCACCCGGGGTGGCGGCTCGACGTCCCACCCGTCCAGCGCGGCAGCCAGCCGCGCGTGGACCGTGCGGAGCACCGCGGGCGCGACCGTGCGGGCCGGGTCCGCCAGCCGGTCGAGCAGATCGCGGGCGCCGTCGGGATCGACCAGCACGTCGGCCAGCACGGCCGGCGGGCGCAGCAGCCCCAGCAGCGGCTCCCCGAGGGGGGCCGGGTCGTACAGGCCGGCGAGCTCGGTGCTGCCGGGGTGCGCCAGCCGGTCCGGCCGGTGCCCGTCGAGGACCGGGTGGGTCAGCAGCCACCAGCGCAGGTAGCCCGGCACCGGCACACCACCGACGACGACGTCGGCCCACGCCTCGGCCGGGGCCGTGGCGAGCAGCGCGAGCGCCCCCGGCCAGTCGGCCACCAGCTCCAGGTCGCGCACGGCGACCAGCGGCGGCCAGACCGGCGGCTCCTCCCCGGCCAGCCGGTCCAGCACGGCGTCGGCCCAGTCGAGCGCGCCGTCGACGTCGAGCTCGTCGGGGTCGTCCGCGCGCACCAGGGCGAACCGGTCGAGCACGCCGACCGCGCGCAGCGCCTCGACGTCCGCCTCCGTGGCGAAGGCCGGGTCGAGGACGCCCAGCGCCCCCTCCTCCAGCACGGCGGCCAGCGGCGAGCCCGGCAGCAGCAGCTCGCCCGCCGGGGCGTACCCGCCGGCGGCGTCGGGCAGCGCCAGCTCGGCCAGCCACGGCGCACCGGCGACGTCCGGGGCGGCGGCGACCAGGGCCAGCACCGCGTCGGCCAGCTCCTCGGGGCCGGGCGCGCCGGCGACGTCCTCCTCGGCCGCGTCGAGCGAGCCCGCCACCGTCGCCCGCACCGCCGGGTCGCCGAGCACCGCCGTCGCCGTCGCCGGACGCGCGCCCAGCCGCTCGAGCAGCCGGCGCGCGGGCCGGGGGCCCGCCGCGGCCGGGTCGGCGAGGCGCAGCGGCAGGGCAGCCAGCCGCTCCACGGGCAGGCCGGGTTCGGGCAGCAGCACGCCGGCCGGGCCGTGCGCGGTCCGCCCGTCGGCCAGCGGCACCGGCAGCGCCGCCAGCTCCTCCCGGTCGGCGTCGGCGAAGGCCGCGTACAGCTCCGCCCACCAGCCGGCCGGGCGGGCCACCTGGCGCACCGCCTCGACGACGTCGGCGAGCCCGGCCCGGCGGACCTCGAGCGCCGCGAGCACCGGCCCGTCGGTGCGCCGCGACCAGCCCGCCGGCAGCAGCCCGGGCAGCACCCCGGTCACCGCCGCGACCTGCTCGGCGGTGGCGTCGTCCAGCACGACCGCGCGGGTGGGCGGCTGCCGCTCCCCCGGCTCGCCGGCCACCGGCAGCCACGCGGTCGCGCGCAGCCGGTCCAGCGCCGCCCCCGACAGCGCGGCGTCGAGGGCGGCACCGGCCAGCCCGGGCCGCGGGAGGACCGTCAGCAGCGCGGGATCGGCGGGCAGGCCGGCGACCAGGTCCGCGAGCGCCTGTGCCGACTCGGCCACGAGCAGGTCGGTCACCGGGCCCGGGAGCACGTGCCGCCGGTCGGGCCCCAGCGGGAACGGCGCGAGCAGCCGCAGCGGCAGCGACAGCGGCTCGTCGGTGGGCGTCGGGGCGTGCACCACCTGGCGGCCCGGCAGCGGCCGCGGTCGCCCGGCCTCGTCGAGCGGCACCGCCCAGGTGACCGTCCAGGCCCGGCGCTCGCGCTCCTCGACCGGTCGCCCGGCGAGCAGCTGCGGCGGCAGCCGGCCCGACCGCTCGGCGAGGGCCCACCGCGTCGGCACGCCGTCCTCGGTCAGCCGCACCTCCGGCGCGCTCCCCTCCCGGATCAGAACGCGGCGGGCGCCCTCGACCACCACCTCCACCACCGCCAGGCCCGGCAGCGCCAGCAGCAGCTCGGCCGGGAGCGCCCGGAGCGCCGCGACGACGCCGTCCCGGGCGCCCGGGCGCAGGGGCAGCACCACCTCGGTGTCGTACCCCTCCGGGAGGGCGCCGGCGGCCGGCCACGGCAGCCGGAGCACCGGCACCGCGCCGTCCCGGTGGGCCAGCTCGGCGGCCGGCTCCGGCAGCGCCTCCACCTCCGCCCGGGTGCGCCCGGCGCTGAACCGGACGCCCCCGGTGCGGGAGAGCACCACCGGCTCGTCGCTCACCGCCAGCACCGCGGCGAACCCCACGCCGAACCGGCCGACCGCGGCGGGGTCGTCCCGCTTCGCCGACGCGCGCAGCGTGGCCAGGCCCACGACGCCGCCGGCGTCCAGGGGCGCCCCCGTGTTGGCGGCGCGCAGCTCGTCGCCGGCCAGCAGCAGGCGCAGCCGTCCCGGCACGCCGGCCCGCAGCGCGGCGTCCGCGGCGTTCTGCGCCAGCTCCACGAGCAGCCGGTCGCGGTACCCACCCCGGACGAGGTCCTCCTCGGCGTTGGCGTCCTCGCGGAACCGGGCCGGCGAGTCGGCCCAGGCCGCGAGCACCCGGCGCCGCAGCCCGGCCGTGCCGAACGGGTCGCGGGGGTTCCCGGGGGTGCTGGCGGCCATGCGCCCGGACCCTAGGGCCGCCCCGCCGCCCCCGGGTCACCTCTTCGGGGTGGGGCGAGGATTCGAGCCGCACCGGAACGGGCAGGGTGGCGCCACGACCGGTCAGCGAAGCCGGCACGAGGAGGCGGTGACGGGTGGCGCTCTGGCAGTCCGCGCGCCCCCCGGACCGGTTCACCGAGGTGTGGTGCCAGGAGCTCTCCTCGCTCGGCGAGCTGGCCGCGCTGCGTGCCCGGCTGCGGACCGCCACGACCGGCAGCCCGACCGTCGCCCACCCCGAGCGCGACCACTGGTCCGAGCGGCTGGTGCTCATCGCCGACGAGCTCACCTCCAACGCCCTGCGCCACGGCGGCGCACCGGTCGCGGCGGTCCTCCGCCGCGACGGCGACCGGTGGCTGATCGCCGTCCGCGACTCCGCCGCCGACGTCCCGCCGGCCCCGGCCCGGGGCCGCGACCCCGGGCTCGGGGGCTTCGGGCTCTACCTGGTCGCCGACCTCTCCGTGGCCCACGGCTGGTTCGCCGAGCCCGGCGCCAAGACCGCCTGGGCCGTGGTCGACGGCACCTGACGGGACCGGCCCGGTCCGACCCGTGCCGGCCTCCCGTCCCCGACCGGGCGAACCCCCGCGCGGGTGTCTGTGACTCGCGGGTAACGTGCGCCACATGTCGCTCGCCGAGCAGATGGACACGGTCACCGGCTCCACCGCGGGAACGGTCGGCCGGCACACCACCACCGAGACCTTCGAGTCGACGGCGCCGGCCACCGGCGCGGTCGTCGGCGTCTTCCCGGTGCACGACGAGGCCGCCGTCGGCGAGACCGTCGCGCGCGCCCGCGTCGCCGCGCAGCAGTGGGCGGCGCTGGGCTTCGACGGCCGCAAGGAGCGGCTCTCGGCCTACCGCGGCTACCTGGCCCGGCGCATGCACGAGCTCGCCGACCTGGTGCACCGGGAGAACGGCAAGCCGCACGCCGACGCCATCCTCGAGATCACCCTCGCCGTCGACCACCTGGCCTGGGCCGCCGGGCACGCGCGCAAGGCGCTCGGGCCGCGCCGCGTCGCCCCGGGGCTGCTCGCCGCCAACCACGCGGCCTACCTCGAGTACCAGCCGCTGGGCGTCGTCGGCGTGATCGGCCCGTGGAACTACCCGGTGTTCACGCCGATGGGTTCGATCGCCTACGCGCTGGCCGCCGGCAACGCCGTCGTCTTCAAGCCCTCCGAGTACACGCCGGCCGTCGGCGCCTGGCTGGCCGCCGCCTGGCGGGCCGCCGTCCCGGACTGCGCCGACGCCTTCCAGGTCGTCACCGGCTTCGGGGCCACCGGCGCCGCGCTGTGCCGGGTGCCGGTCGACAAGCTCGCCTTCACCGGCTCCGCGGCGACCGGCAGGAAGGTCATGGCCGCCTGCGCGGAGACCCTCACCCCGGTGCTCATGGAGCTCGGCGGCAAGGACGCGATGATCGTCGACGACGACGCCGACGTGGCCGCCGCCGCGGACGCGGCCGTCTGGGGCGCGATGAGCAACGGCGGCCAGACCTGCATCGGCATCGAGCGGGTGTACGCCACCGAGGCGGTCTACGACCGCTTCGTGGCAGCGGTCACCGCCCAGGTGCGCACCCTGCGGCCGGGCGCCGACGGCGAGGCGGCCTACGGCCCGATGACCATGCCCGGGCAGATCGACGTGGTCCGCTCGCACGTCGCCGACGCCGAGTCCGCCGGCGCCCGGGTGGTCACCGGCGGCACCGACGCCGCGGCGTTCCCCGCCGCGGGGTACGTGGCGCCCACCGTGCTGCTCGACGTGCCCGAGGACGCGGCGGCGATCCGCGAGGAGACCTTCGGCCCGACGCTCACCATCACGAAGGTGCGCGACGCCGAGGAGGCGCTGCAGCGGGCGAACGACACGACCTACGGCCTGGCCGGGGCGATCTTCTCCGCGTCCAAGGAGAAGGCGATGGACCTCGCCCGCCGGATGCGCAGCGGCATGACCTCGATCAACTCGGTGCTCACCTTCGCCTCGGTCCCCGCCCTGCCCTTCGGCGGGGTGGGCGACTCCGGCTTCGGCCGCATCCACGGCGAGGACGGGCTGAAGGAGTTCACCCGCGCCAAGGCCATCACCCGCCAGCGGGTGCCGCTGCCGGTGAACCTGATGAGCTTCGGCCGGCCCGCGAACGCCGCCGACGCGCTCGCCCGGGTCATGGGCATGGTGCACGGGCGGCACCGGTGAGCGCGGCGGCGGGCGTGGAGGAGTTCGACGTCGTCGTCGTCGGCGCCGGCTCGGCCGGCAGCGCGGTGGCCGGGCGGCTCTCCGAGGACCCGACGCTGCGCGTGCTCGTGCTCGAGGCCGGCGGCGCCGACGACGTGCTCGAGGTGAAGATCCCCGCCGGCCTCTACAAGGTCTGGCGCACCCGGCACGACTGGAACTACACGACCGACGGGCAGCCGGGCCTCGGCGGCCGGAAGCTGTTCTGGCCGCGGGGCAAGCTGCTCGGCGGCTCGTCGTCGATCAACGCGATGATCTACATCCGCGGCGCCCGGGCCGACTACGACGAGTGGGCCGAGCTGACCGGCGACCCGTCGTGGTCCTACGAGCAGGTGCTGCCGCTGTTCCGGCGGATGGAGGACAACGCCCGCGGCGCCGACCCGTGGCACGGGGTCGGCGGCCCGCTGCGTGTGGAGGACCTGCGCTCGCCGCACCCGTGGACGACGGCGGTCGTGGAGGCCGCGGTGGCCAGCGGCTACCCGCGCAACCCCGACTTCAACGGCGCCACGCAGGAGGGCGTCGGCCAGTACCAGGTGACGCAGAAGCGCGGCCGCCGCTGGTCGGCCGCCGACGCCTACCTGCGCCCCGCCGCCGGCCGCGCGAACCTGACCGTCCGCACCGGGGCGCTGACCACCCGGGTGCTGGTCGAGGACGGGCGGGCCACCGGGGTCGAGTACCGCTGCGGCGGCCGGCTGCACACGGTGCGCGCCACCCGGGAGGTGGTGCTCTCCGGCGGCGCGGTCAACTCCCCGCAGCTGCTCATGCTCTCCGGCATCGGCCCGGCCGACCACCTGCGCGAGGTCGGCGTCGACGTCGTCCACGACCTGCCGGGGGTGGGTGCCGGCCTGCAGGACCACCCGCTGGTGCCGGTCATCTGGAACGTGCGCTCGGGCAGGTCGCTGCGGCTGGCCGAGACGCCGGTCAACCTCGCGAAGTGGAAGGCGGCCGGTCGCGGGCCGCTCACCTCCAACCTCGCCGAGGCGGGCCTCTTCACCCGCTCGAACCCGGAGCTCGCCGAGCCGGACCTGCAGATGCACTTCCTGCCGGTGAAGTTCTGGAAGCAGGCCGAGGTCGACCCCGACGCCGAGGCGTTCACCTCGGCCGTCGTGCTGGTGCGGGTGCACTCGCGCGGCTCGGTGCGGCTGCGCTCGGCCGACCCGACGTGGGCCCCGGCCATCGACGCCGGCTACCTCACCGACGAGCGGGACCTGGACGCGCTGGTCTCCGGCGTCGAAAAGGCGCGGGAGATCGCCACGGCGGCTCCGCTCGCGTCGGTGCTGGCCGAGGAGTGGTCGCCCGGCGGCACGGTGCACGGGCGGGAGGCGCTGCGGCAGAAGGTGCGCGACACCCTCGAGTCGCTGTACCACCCGGTGTCCTCCTGCCGGATGGGCACCGACCCGCTGGCCGTCGTGGACCCGCAGCTGCGGGTGCGCGGCATCGAGGGGCTGCGGGTGGTGGACGCCTCGGTCATGCCGACGCTGGTGCGCGGCAACACCAACGCGCCGACGATCATGATCGCCGAGCGGGCGGCCGACCTGATCCTGGGCCGCTCCCCCGCGGCGCAGCTCACCGCCGCCGGCTGACCCCACCCCTTCCCCGGCACAGGAGGCTGCGCCTCCGTCTCGCGGCCCCGAACCGCAGGGAGAGCCTCCTGTGCCCGGGGGTGCGCAGCGTCCTCTCGCTCACCCGATGTGACCTGACACTCCCTCCCGGTGGGACCACACGGCGGCCGGGTCTGGTTGAGTGGTGTGTACCGGCGCCGCCCTCGCTCATCCGGAGCGGCAGGAATCGACGTCGGGCTGAGGCTGCGCCACCTTGGTGCGCCCGGCTGACCGACGTCTCGCCGACGATGCGAGCCCGCCCTGCCGAACGTGCAGGTGCGCCGGCGCTCGCTCGACTGCGGTGCTCGCGCAGCCACTCGAGCGTCGAAGGACTCCATTGACCTCCACCCAGAACACCCCCGCCCCGACCGAGGGCGGCCCCCGCCGCCGTCGTGGCGGCCGCGGCCGCGGCACCCGCCCGGCCGGCGAGCAGCAGAACCAGAACCACCCGGCGCCCGCCGCCGCCCCCGCGCCGGTCGTCGTGCCCGTCGGGGCCGACGCGACCGTCCTGCCCACCGACACCACCTTCGCCGCCCTCGGCGTCCCCGCGCCGATGGTGGAGGTGCTCGCGGCCAGCGGCATCACCGCGCCCTTCCCGATCCAGGTCGCCACGCTGCCCGACAGCCTGGCCGGCCGCGACGTGCTCGGCCGCGGCCGCACCGGCTCGGGCAAGACGCTGGCCTTCGGCATCCCGCTCGTCGCCCGGCTCGCCGCCTCCGGCACCCGCCGCCAGGCCAAGCGCCCGCGCGCGCTGGTGCTCGTGCCGACCCGTGAGCTGGCCAACCAGGTCTTCGCCGTCGTCGACCCGCTGGCCCGGGCGCTGGGCATGTCGGCGACCACCATCTTCGGTGGGGTCGGCCAGAACCCGCAGGTCCAGGCGCTGGCCAAGGGCGTCGACATCGTCATCGCCTGCCCCGGCCGGCTCGAGGACCTGATCGGTCAGGGCCACTGCGACCTGGGCGCCATCGAGGTGACCATCCTCGACGAGGCCGACCACATGGCCGACCTGGGCTTCCTGCCCGGCGTCAAGCGGATCATGGACCGCACCCCGAAGGTCGGGCAGCGGATGCTCTTCTCGGCCACCCTCGACAACGGCGTCGACGTGCTGGTCAAGCGCTACCTGAGCAACCCGACGACCCACTCGGTC
Organism: Blastococcus sp. SYSU DS1024; assembly: GCF_054050795.1. Classification (NCBI taxonomy): domain Bacteria; kingdom Bacillati; phylum Actinomycetota; class Actinomycetes; order Geodermatophilales; family Geodermatophilaceae; genus Blastococcus; species Blastococcus sp. SYSU DS1024. The sequence continues at coordinate 11,700 of NZ_JBJHAA010000002.1, read as the reverse complement.
GACCCCGCGGTGGCGCCGGTGAGCACCATGACCCACCACGTGTTCCACGTCCAGAGCGCGGACAAGGCCGAGGTCGTGCGCCAGCTCGCTTCCGGCCTGGGCCGCAGCGTGCTGTTCACCCGCACCAAGCACCAGGCCAAGAAGCTGGCCAAGCAGCTCACCGCGTCGGGCATCCCGGCCGTCGACCTGCACGGCAACCTCAGCCAGAACGCCCGTGAGCGCAACCTCGAGGCGTTCAGCAACGGCTCCAGCCGGGTGCTGTGCGCGACCGACATCGCCGCCCGGGGCATCCACGTCGACGACGTCGCGCTGGTCGTGCACGTCGACCCGCCGACCGAGCACAAGGCCTACCTGCACCGCTCGGGCCGCACCGCCCGCGCCGGGGCCGGCGGCACGGTGGTCACCATCACGACCCCCGACATGGTCGGCGAGGTGCGCACCCTGACCCGCCAGGCCGGGATCTCCCCGATCGTCAGCCAGGTGCGCCCCGGGGCCGAGCAGATCGCCGAGCTCGCCGGTCCGCCGGCGCCGCACGTCGAGCCGGCTCCGGCGCCCGAGCCGCAGCCGCAGGGTCAGGGCGGCGGCCGGCGTCGTCGGGGCGGCTCCGGCGGTGGGGCCCCCGCGGCCGCCAAGGCTCCGGCCGGTGGCTCCCGCGGCGGCTCGGGGCGGGCCTCCGGTCCCGCCCGCACCCGCGCCGAGCTGGCCGCGCGGGCCGGGACGACCTCGGCCGCCTCGTTCAGCTCGCGGTCCCGCCGGGGTCGCTGACCCCTGCCGCGGCGGCACCGGCACGGTGCCGCCGCGGTGGAGCCGTCGACGGTTGGCTCGCGGGTCGCTGGGCACTGGACTGCCCGTCCGTCGGATCCGACGCTCGTCCGGCGCGGGCCGACGACGACGTCCGCGCCAGGCGCACCGCACCCGGAGGAGGCACCGTGCCCCGATCGCCCCGTCCCCCGTTCCACCGGCGCCAGGTCACGGCGGCCGCCATCGCCGTCGGGCTGGGCCTGCTCACCGGCTGCGGGGGGACCGGCTCCACGGAGGACGCGGTGCCGACCGATACGGCACCGGGGCTGCCGACCCAGCCCGGTGACTCCGGGCGTGGCGGCTCGGCGCCGGCGACCCCCACGGGGGTCGAGACCGACGTCCTCACCGAGACCGTCCGGCTCGAGGACGGCGGCATCATCATGCCGACCCAGCTCGCGGCGGGGCCCTACGAGATGGAGGTCGTCAACGAGGGCGGGCAGGAGCACGACCTCTCCGTCGAGCGCGACGGGGAGCAGGTCGCGACCACCGGCCTGATCCGGCCAGGGCTGACCGGCACCCTCACCGTCACCCTGGAGCCCGGCGAGTACGTCTTCTACTCCTCGCAGCGCGACGACCGGGAACGGGGCATCGAGGTCGCCGTCCAGGTGGAGTGACCCTGCCTGGCGCCGCCGGAGCTCAGCCGCCGCTGGCGAAGGCGGCGTCGAAGGCGGCGGACGGCGGGTCGAACGCCAGCCGGCGGACGAACTCCAGCGCCTCGGGGGCACCGACGAGCCGGTCCATGCCGGCGTCCTCCCACTCCACCGAGATCGGCCCGGCGTAGCCGATGGTGTTGAGCATGCGGAAGCAGGCCTCCCACGGGACGTCGCCGTGCCCGGTGGAGACGAAGTCCCAGCCGCGCCGCGGGTCGGCCCACGGCAGGTGCGAGCCCATCCGTCCGTTGCGGCCGTTGCCCACCTGCTTCTTCGCGTCCTTGCAGTCGACGTGGTAGATCCGGTCCTTGAAGTCCCAGAGGAACCCGACCGGGTCCAGGTCCTGCCACACGAAGTGCGACGGGTCCCAGTTCAGCCCGAACGCCTCCCGGTGCCCGATCGCCTCCAGGGTGCGCACCGTCGTCCAGTAGTCGTAGGCGATCTCCGACGGGTGCACCTCGTGCGCGAACCGCACACCCACCTCGTCGAAGACGTCCAGGATCGGGTTCCACCGGTCGGCGAAGTCGCGGTACCCGTCCTCGATCATCGACTCGGGCACCGGCGGGAACATCGCCACGGTCTTCCAGATCTTGCTGCCGGTGAACCCGACGACGACGTCGACGCCGAGCTTGGCCGCCGCGCGGGCGGTCAGCTTCATCTCCTCCGCGGCGCGCTGCCGCACGCCCTCGGGGTCGCCGTCGCCCCAGACACGCGGGTGCACCATGCCGCGGTGCCGCTCGTCGATCGGGTCGTCGCAGACGGCCTGGCCGTTGAGGTGGTTGGAGATCGCGAAGACCTTCAGGCCGTGCTTCTCCAGCATCGCCTGCTTGTCGGCGACGTAGGAGTCGTCGTTCGCGGCGCGCTCGACGTCGAGGTGGTCGCCCCAGCAGGCGATCTCCAGGCCGTCGTAGCCCCAACCGGAGGCCAGCCGGCACATCTCCTCGAAGGGGAGGTCGGCCCACTGGCCGGTGAAGAGGGTGACGGGACGGGGCATCAGGCGTCTCCTCGCAGGTGAGTGGTCATGAGGGGATCTCGGTCCAGGTGGAGCGGTCCGCGGCGCTGCGCTCGACGGCGTCGAGCACCCGCTGGACCTGCAGGCCGTCGGCGAACGAGGGGGCCGGGTCCTCCCCCGCCCCGATGGCGGTGACCAGGTCGACGACCTGGTGGGTGAAGCCGTGCTCGTAGCCCAGGCCGTGCCCGGCCGGCCACCACGCGGCGACGTAGGGGTGCTCCGGCTCGGTCACGATGATCCGCCGGAAGCCGGCGGTCTCGGCCGGCTCGGTGCCGTCGAAGAAGTGCAGGACGTTCATGTCCTCGAAGTCGAAGGCCAGGCTGCCGGCCGAGCCGTTGATCTCGATCCGGATGCCGTTCTTGCGGCCGAGGGCGAACCGGGTCGCCTCGAACACGCCGAGGGCTCCCCCGGCGAACCGGCCCAGGAACACGGCGGCGTCGTCGACGGTCACCTGCCCCATCTCGGAGCCGCCGACCCCGCCCAGCTTCCCGGTCTCGGTCGGCAGCGGGCGCTCGGTCACGAACGTCTCCAGGGTCGCGCTGACCCCGGTGAGCGTCTGGCCGGTGATGTACTGCGTCAGGTCCACCACGTGCGCGCCGATGTCGCCCAGTGCGCCGGAGCCGGCCTTGTCCTTCTCCAGCCGCCACGACATCGGCGCGGACGCATCGGCGATCCAGTCCTGCAGGTACTGCGCGCGGACGTGCCGGATCTGACCGAGCCGGCCCTCGGCGACCAGCTTCCTGGCCAGCCCGATCGCGGGCACCCGCCGGTAGGTGAAGCCGACCATCGACCGGACGCCGCGGGTCGCGGCCTTCGCCGCCGCCTCGGCCATCGCCTCGGCCTCGGCCACCGTGTTGGCCAGCGGCTTCTCGCACAGCACGTGCTTGCCGGCCTCCAGCGCCGCGATCGCGATCTCGGCGTGGGTGTTGCCGGGCGTGCAGACGTCGACCAGGTCGACGTCCTCGCGCTCGACGACGCGGTGCCAGTCGGTCTCGGTGCTCGACCAGCCCAGCTTGCCGGCGGCCTCGGCGACCTTGGCGGCGTCCCGCCCGGCCAGCACGGTCAGCTCCGGCCGCAGCGGCAGGTCGAAGAAGTGGGGGGCGGTGCGCCACGCGTGCGAGTGCGCGGCGCCCATGAAGGCGTAGCCGATCAGGCCGACGCCGAGGGTGCGGGTCATCTGCTTCTCCCAGCGGGGGTGGAGCAGCGGGGGAACGCGCTCGCTCCCCCGCTGCTCCGTCGGATCAGGACTCGAACGCGCGGTCGATGTACTCGTCGACGTTCTCGGCCGTGACGACCGGCGCGTTGAGCACGATCTCCCGCGGCACCTCGGGCGACACCAGGTCCGACATCGACTTGCCCTGCGCGATCAGCCGGGCCAGGCGGATGCCGTCGGCGGCCTGGGTGTGCGGGTAGATGACGGTCGCCTGCAGCACCGAGTCGCCGGACTGGATCTCCCGCATGGCGTTCGCCGAGCCGGCGCCGCCGACCATGACGAACTCGTCGCGGCCCGCGTTCTCGATCGCGGCCAGGACGCCGACGCCCTGGTCGTCGTCGTGGTTCCAGAGGGCGTCGATCTGCGGCGCGGCCTGGAGCAGGTTGGCCGCGGCCTCCTCGCCGCCCTCCACCGTGAAGTCCGCCGCGACCCGGTTGTCGACGTCGAGCCCGCAGTCGGCGAGCGCGTCGGCGAAGCCCTGGCTGCGCTCCTGGGTGAGCGGCAGCGAGTCGATGCCGGCGATCTCGGCGACGACCGCGTCGGGGTTGTCACCCACCTGCTCGCAGATGTACGTGCCGGCGGAGACGCCCATCCCGTAGTTGTCGCCCAGCACCGTGGCGCGGGCGGCGAACGGGCTGTTGAACTCGCGGTCGACGTTGATGACCGGGATGCCGGCCTCCATCGCCTGCAGCGCCACCGGCGTCATGGCGGCGCCGTCGAAGGGCAGCAGCACGATCGCGTCGACCCCCTCGTTGATGAAGGTCTCCACCTGGCTGATCTGGGTGCTGACGTCGTTGGTGCCCTCGGCGATGATCATGTCGATGTCCTCGTACTCGCCGGCCGCGTCCTGCGCCGCCTCCGAGATGCCGGCCATCCAGCCGTGGTCGGCGGCCGGGGCCGAGAAGCCGATCCGGACGGTCTCGCCGGTCTCGTCGTTGGAGCTGGCCGCGTTGGCGCCGGCGCCACCGCCGCCGCCGCCGGTGCTCTCCGGCTCGTTGCTGGTGCAGCCGGCGACGAGCACGCCGGCGCCGGCCAGGGCGACCGCGGTGGACATCAGGCGACGATAGGGGCGCTGCCTCGCTGCAGACATGTTTCTCTCCTCGGTGTGCCTTCTCCGGCGGGTCGCCGGCAGGTGCTGGTGGGTGGGACGGGTGGTGGGCTGGTCAGGGGGTGGGGCCGGCGCCGGGCCGGGCTCCGCCGGGGGCGCCGGACACGCTCGAGCCGCCGGACACCGCGCCCGCCGGGGTGCCCCCGGCGACCGGGCCGTCGGACGACGACTCGCCGCCGCCCGACCTGCGGAACAGCCGGCCGAACCCGCCTCCGCCGCCCTCGGCCAGCCGCATCTGCAGCAGGACGGCGACCACGATGATCACGCCGCGCGCGACGGCCTGGACCGAGCTGGACAGGTTGTTGAGCGTGAAGATGTTGCCGAGCGTGACGAAGATCAGCACGCCCAGGACGGTGCCGACGATCGTGCCGCGGCCACCGGTGAGCAGGGTGCCGCCGATGACGACGGCGGCGATCACCTCGAGCTCCAGCAGCGTGCCGTGGGTCGAGCTGCCGGTCGTCGTCCGCGCCATGAGCATCACCGCGGCGATGCCGCAGGTGATGCCGGAGAGCACGTAGAGCTTGAGGGTGTGCCACTGCACGCGGATGCCGGCCAGCCGGGCGGCCTCGGCGTTGCCACCGACGGCGAAGGTGTGCCGGCCGAACGTCGTGCGGTTGAGCAGGATCCAGCCGGCGATCGACACGAGCGCCCAGATGATCACCAGCATCGGGACGCCCAGGACGTCGCCCCCGAAGAAGTCGAGGAAGCCGTCGTTCTGCACGATCTGGGTCCGGCGGTTGGCGATGATCTCGGCCAGACCCCGCGCCGCGGCGAGCATGGCCAGGGTCGCGATGAAGGCCACCAGCCGCCCGTAGGCGATGACGATCCCGTTGACCAGGCCCGCTCCGGCGCCCACCGCGATCGCCGTGAACACCATGACGATCCAGTGGAAGTCCCCGGCCATCTGCTGGGTGGCCAGCGTGGTCGCCCAGACCGACGAGAGCGCGACCAGCGCGCCGACCGACAGGTCGATGCCGCCGCCGATGATCACGAAGGTCATGCCAATGCTGACGACGCCGACGACCGCCGCCAGCCGCAGGATGGTCAGGACGTTGTCGATGTCCACGAACCGTTCCGGCGCGGTGACCGCCCCCACGATGCAGAGGAGGGCCAGGGCCACGACGAGGCCGACCAGGGGCCCCGCCGACCCGGCCATGAAGCCAGGGCCCTTGCCGTTCCCGCCCTCGGGCGCGCGGTCCTTCGAGGGCGCGGGTGCGCCCGCTCCCTCGGTCGTCGCGGTGCTGCCGGTCATGCCACGTCCCCTTCGTGCTGCTGTGCGGTGGCGTGCTGCCGGTCGCCGCGCGGGCGCGGGCCGACCGTTCCCTCCATGACGAGGTCGAGCACGGCGTGCTCGTCGAGCGCGTCGGCCGGCTGCTCGGCGACGACCGATCCGTCGGAGATCACCAGCACCCGCTCGGCGAGGCCGAGGACCTCGGGGATCTCGCTGGAGACGACGACGACGGCGACCCCGCGGTCGGCCAGCTCGCGGATCAGCGCGTAGATCTCCGAGCGCGCCCCGACGTCCACACCGCGGGTCGGCTCGTCGAGGAGCAGGACCCGGCAGTCGCGCAGCAGCCAGCGGGCGAGCACGACCTTCTGCTGGTTGCCGCCCGACAGCGTCCGCACCTCTCGGTCCACGTCGGCCGGACGGACGTCGAGGGCCTGGACCTGCTCGCGCGCGGCGTCCTTCTCGGCGCCGCCGGAGAGGAAGCCGCCGCGGGCGAAGCGCGCCAGGCTGGCGATGCTGATGTTGCGGTAGACGGCGTCGCCCAGGAGCAGCGCCTGGCTCTTGCGTTCCTCCGGGGCCAGCCCCACCCCGGCCTGCACCGCGGCGGCGACGCTGCCCGGGCGCAGTCGCTTCCCCGCCACGGAGACGGTGCCGCCGGTCGCCTTGCGCGCCCCGTAGACCGTCTCGAGGATCTCCGACCGGCCGGAGCCGACGAGCCCGGCGAGGCCGACCACCTCCCCCGGCGCCACGTCGAACGAGACGCCCCGGAACGTGCCGTGCAGGCTCAGGTCGCGCACCGAGAGCAGCGGCTCCGCCGCGGGAACCGCCCGGCGCTCGGGGAAGACGTACTCGATGTCGCGGCCGGTCATCAGCTCGATCACCTGGCGGGTGGAGGTGTCCCGCACCGGCAGCCCGGTGGCCACGGTGCGCCCGTCCTTGAGCACGGTGATCCGGTCGCCGACCTCGCGGATCTCCTCCAGCCGGTGGGAGATGTAGACGACCGCGACGCCGTCGCGGGTCAGGTCGCGGATGACCTCGAACAGGTGCTGGACCTCTTCGTTGTCCAGGACGGCCGAGGGCTCGTCCATGACGATCAGCTTCGCGTCCTGGGACAGCGCCCGGGCGATGCTGACCATCTGCTGCGCGGCTGCGGGGAGCGAGCCGACCTCGGCGGTCGGGCGGATCTCCGGGTGGCCGAGGCGGGCCAGCAGCTTCCCGGCGGCCTCGTTCGCCGGCGCCGGACGGGCCAGGCCGAACCGCGTGCGCTCGCGCCCGAGGAAGATGTTGTCGGCCACGGTGAGGCCGGCGACCAGGTCGAGCTCCTGGTAGATGGTGGCGATCCCGTGCTTCATCGCCGCCTGCGGGTTGGTCAGCGCGACCGGCTCGCCCCGCCACTCGATCCGGCCGCCGTCGGGCTGGTGCGCCCCGGCGAGCACCTTGATCAACGTCGACTTGCCGGCGCCGTTCTGCCCGAGCAGGCAGTGCACCTCGCCGGCGCGCACGTCCAGGTCCACGCCGTCGAGCGCGCGCACCCCCGGGAACGTCTTGACGATGCCGTGCATCGCCAGCAGCGGCGCGCCTCCCGCCCCGTCGTGCCCCACCGGCGCACCGGCCACCGCACCCACCTCCGGCACTTTTGCTCACCACTGATCATTAGTCCGTTGAGGGAGCAACATATGTGGCGGGTCACAGGGGGTCAAGAATCCGGGCGCTGGTTACCGAACCGAGACCCTTTACGTCGTCGATCTCCGGCCGAGTTCCCGGAAGTCGGCCGCCGATCGCGCCGATAGAGCCCCACTTCCCCGAAGACGCGGCCGGGCGGGCGGCCGGGCGGGCGTGCGGGCGTGCGGGCGTGCGGCCGGGCGGGTGGGCAGCCGGGGCCGGGGTCCGGTCAGCGCGCGAGGGCCTGGACCGACTCCTCGTCGAGGAACTCCTCGATCGCCATGAGCGCGGCGCCGACGCGGCCGGAGAGCTCGGGGGCCTCGCTCACCGTGATCTCCAGGGCCCGGGCGGCCAGCGGCATCGAACGGCGGTAGACGGCCTCCCGGATGCCCGCGAGCAGCGGGACGCCGGCCTGCGCCACACCCCCGGTCATGACGATGCGGTGCGGGTTGAAGAAGTTGACCAGCGCGGCGAGCACCGTGCCGATCGTGCGCCCGGCGCCGCGGACCAGCTCCAGCGCCACGCCGTCCCCCTGGGCGGCGAGCCGCACGACCTCGCGGACGGACTCGACCGGCAGCCCCGCGGCGACCGCGTCCCGCAGCAGCGCGCCGCCGCCGGCGATCGCCTCCAGGCAGTTCTCCTGCCCGCACCGGCACACGACGGTGCGACCGTCGGGCTGGGCGACGTGGATGTGCCCGATGTCGCCGGCGCTGCCCTGCGCACCCCGGTACACCCGCCCGTCGACGATCACGCCGCAGCCGATGCCGGTCCCCACCTTGACGACCAGCACGTCCTGCACGGAGCCGGCGACGCCGATCTCCCCCAGTGCCATGACGTTCACGTCGTTGTCGACGTAGACCGGGCACTCGTACCGGCCGAACGCGCTGGGGATCGGGTGGTCGTGCCAGCCCGGCATGATCGGCGGGTGCGAGGGCCGCCCGGTCGAGAACTCCACCGGACCGGGCACCCCCACGCCGACCGCGCAGACGTCGCCCACCGTGAGCCCCGCCTCGGCGAGCCCCTGCTGGGCCAGCCGGTCGACCTCCGCCAGCACCGGCCCGGGGCCGTCGGCGATGTCGATCGGGTGGCCGACGGTCGCGAGGATCTGGGCGGACAGGTCGGTGACGGCGACGTCGACGCTGGTCACCCCGAGGTCGACGGCGATCACGCAGCCGGCGCCGCTGTTGAAGCGCAGCAGCGTCGGGGGACGGCCGCCGGTGCTCCAGCCGCGCCCGCCCTCTTCCAGCAGGTTCGCGGCGATGAGCTGGTCGACCCGCGCGCTCACCGTGTTCCGGGAGGCACCCGTCAGCGCCACCAGGTCCGCCCGGCTCCGGGCACGCCCGGTCCGCACGTGACGCAGCAGCACGCCGGCAGACGCAGAGGAGGACGCCACGCCGTCATAGTGGCACGCCGCACCCGCACCGCCGGTGGCGCCGAGTAGCCGCACGTGCACGACGGCCCCGGGGTTGCCCCACGGTGTGCGGGGGCACTGATCCGGTCATGCTGGTTGAGCACTTCACCAGCTTCCCCGACCAGAGAGGTGTGCTCCCGTGGGTCTGCCCATCACCCTGTCCGAGATCCCACCCCGGATCTCCGCCGGCGCCTTCATCCTCAACAGCGGCCTCGGCAAGCGCGGTGCCGACGAGCAGGCGGCGGCCGGCATGCACGGCTTCGCCAGCGGCACGTACCCGTTCCTCGCGCGGATGGAGCCGCAGCAGTTCGCGAAGGCGCTGTCCACCGCCGAGATCGCCATCGGCGCGGCGCTGCTGACGCCGTTCGTGCCCACCGCCGTCGCCGGCGCCGCGCTCACCGCCTTCTCCGGCGGGCTGCTCGGGCTCTACCTGAAGACGCCGGGCATGCGGAAGGAGGGCAGCCTCGCCCCCACCGAGCAGGGGCTGTCGATCGCCAAGGACAGCTGGCTGCTCGGCATCGGCATCGGCATGCTGGTGCGCGGCACCGTCGACCGCGAACCGCGGCGGGTGCGCAAGGCGGCGAAGACGCTCGACAAGGCCAACAAGCGGGCCGCGAAGGCCCGTCGCCGCCTCAGCGACTGACCTCCCCGGGGGTCTCGTCCCCGGGCAGGTTCACCAGGCCGACCAGCCGGCGCCGGCGCCCGTCGCCGGGCCGGTTGGCCAGCCGCGCCTGCAGCACCCCGCGGAGATCGGAGAGCAGCTCGCCGAACTCGGCGTCGGTGAGCCAGAGGCCGACCTGGCGGTAACCGACCCCGTCGCGCACCAGGTCGGGCTCCCCGCGGGCCAGGTAGCGGTCGAAGTCCGCCAGCAGCGAGGCGACGAACGTGGTGAACGCCCGCCGGTGGTCCTCGCCCGTCATGGCGGCGAGGTCGTCGGCCGACACCTCCGCCGCCGCCGGCACCAGGCGGTAGCTGCGCTCCGCGGCGCCGCGTACCTTCCGCTCCCCCACCACCTCGAGCACCCCGGCGTCGGCGAGGACACCGACGTGCCGGTACAGCGACGCGACCGGGACGTCGGGGAGCGCGGAGCGCACCTCCCCCGTGGTGAGCGTGCGCCCGCCCAGGAATGCCTGCACCACGCGCAGCCGGACGGGGTGCAGCAGCAGGTCGACCGAGTTCACGAGCTCACCGTTCTCACGCTTGACAACAGTCTCACGTCTGAGAATAGTGACCGGCATGGCCACGCTGCAACTGACACCGTCGACCGTCGCGGTGCACCTCACCCTCGGCGAGAAGATCGCCGGCCTCCTGCGGGACGTGGAGGTACCGCGCTCGGCGGTCCGCTCGGCCGAGGTCGTGCCCGACCCCCTGCCGGCCACGCGCGGCCTGCGCGCCCCCGGCCTGGCCCTCCCCGGCGCCCGGAAGATCGGCACCTGGCGGCGCCCCGGCGAGCGCACGCTGGTCTGCGTGCGCCGGGGGCAGCCGGCGGTCCGCGTCCGCCTCGCGGGCCAGCGGTACGACACCCTGCTCGTCGGCACCGACGACGCCCCGGCCGTGGCCGCCGCGCTGCACCCGGTCGGCTGACGTGCGCGACGCCCCGGTCCAGGTCCCCGGCGCCGCCCCGCTCGCCGGCACCCTCACGCTCCCCGGCGCGGCACCGCCCGTGCCCGCCGTCCTGCTGGCGTCCGGCTCCGGCCCGCTCGACCGCGACTCGAACCACCGGCGCGCCCGCTTCGACGTCACCCGCCAGCTGGCCCGCGCCCTGGCCGAGGCGGGCATCGCCTCGCTGCGCTACGACAAGCGCGGGGTCGGCGGCAGCCCGGGTGACTGGCGGGCCACCGGTCTGCACGACAACGTCGAGGACCTGGCCGCCGCGCTCGAAGCCCTGCGCGCCCGGCCGGAGGTCGACCCGGACCGGGTGCTGCTCGCCGGGCACAGCGAGGGGGCGATCCTCGCGGCGTCGCTCGCCGCCCGCGGCGCGCCCGTGGCCGGGCTGGTGCTGCTCGCCATGAGCGCCACCCGCGGCGAGGAGCTCCTGCGGTGGCAGGCGCGGCAGATCACGCCGACCCTCCCGGCGCCGGTGCGCCTCCTGCTCCGCCTCCTGCGCACCGACCTGGAGGCGAAGGTCGCGGCCAACCACGCGCGGATCAAGGCCACGACCACCGACGTCGCCCGCATCGGCGGCGCCCGGGTCAACGCCCGGTGGACCCGGGAGTTCCTGGCGCACGACCCGCGGGACGACCTCGCCCGGATCACGGTCCCGGTCCTGGCGGTCACCGGCGCCAAGGACCTGCAGGTGCGGCCGGAGGACCTGGCGGTGGTCGCGGCGGTGGCCGGCGGCCCGGTCGAGACCCACTTCGTCCCCGACGTCACGCACACCCTGCGGCGGCAGCCGGGGCCGGCTTCGCTGAGCGCCTACCGGAAGGAGCTGCGCTCCCCGGTGGACGGGGAGGTGCTCAGCACCGTCGTGGACTGGTGCCGGCGGACCACCCGCCCCTGAACGCGGGACGGGGGGGGGGGGGGGGGGGGGGGGCGGGGGGGGGGGGCGGCGGGGGGGGGGGGGGCGGGGGGGGGGGCGGGGGGGGGGGGGTGGCGGCCGTGGCGGGGGGGGCGGG